>CAXTCO010000085.1:0-8867 GCA_964242255.1 uncultured Caulobacteraceae bacterium
AGCGAGAACAGCCCCATCGTCGCCGCCCTGATCGACGCGGCCGACCGCGGCAAGAGCGTCACCGCCCTGGTGGAGATCAAGGCGCGCTTCGACGAGGCCGCCAACCTGCGCTGGGCCCGCGACCTGGAGCGCGCCGGCGTGCACGTCGTGTTCGGCTTCGTGGAGTACAAGACGCACGCCAAGCTGAGCGTGGTGGTGCGGCGCGAGGGCGCGAGGCTCGTCACCTACTGCCACTTCGGCACGGGCAATTACCACCCGCAGACGGCCAAGGTCTACACCGACATCAGCCTGTTCACCTGCGACCCGGCCCTGGGCCGCGACGCGCAGCGCATGTTCAACTTCATCACCGGCTACGCCCAGCCGGAGGACCTGGAGAAGCTCAGCTTCTCGCCCTTCACCCTGAAGCGCGACCTGCTGCGCATGATCGCCGCCGAGGCCGAGGCCGCCCGCTGCGGCAAGCCCGCCGCCGTCTGGGCCAAGCTGAACAGCCTCGTCGATCCGGAGATCATCGACGCCCTCTACGCCGCCAGCTGCGCGGGCGTGCAGGTCGACCTCGTGGTGCGCGGCATCTGCTGCCTGCGCCCTGGCGTGCAGGGCCTCAGTGAGAACATCCGCGTGAAGTCCATCGTCGGGCGCTTCCTGGAGCACGCGCGCATCGTCGCCTTCGCGGGCGGCGCACCCATGCCGAGCCCCCAGGCGAAGGTGTTCATCTCCTCCGCCGACTGGATGCCCCGCAACCTCGACCGCCGCGTCGAGAGCCTCACGCCCATCGACAACCCGACCTGCCACCAGCAGGTGCTGGACCAGATCATGGTGGCCAACCTGAACGACGCCGCCCAGAGCTGGACGCTGGCCCCCGACGGCGCCTACACCCGCGTCGACACGGAGGGCGTGCGCCGGCCCTTCTCCGCCCACGAGTATTTCATGAACAACCCCAGCCTCTCCGGCCGCGGGCGGTCCAAGACCCTGCCGCGCTCCATCGACTACGCCGGCCCGCGCCGGTAGCGCGTCCCCGACGATGATCCGCTCATCCCGGCGCAGGCCGGGACCCAGTTGCGGGAGCGAAGATGCAGGAGCTCGCCATCACAGCGCCGGGCGCGGGACCACGGGCGGACCCGGGCCCCGGCCTGCGCAGGGATGAGCGGGTGAGGACCGCCCGAAGCGTGGAGGCTCCCGCAGCCCGCACCCTGCGCGACGTCGCCGTGGTCGACGTCGGCTCCAACTCGGTGCGCCTGGTGGTCTACCGCGTCGACGGCCGCGCCATCTGGACCACCTACAACGAGAAGGTGCTGGCCGGCCTCGGCCGCGGCCTGGGCCGCACCGGCCGCCTCTCGCCCGAGGGCGTGGAGGAGGCCCTGGCCGCCCTGCGCCGCTTCCGCGCGGTGATCGGGCCCGCCGATCCCGCGCAGGGAGGGCTCGAGGTGCTGGCCGCCGCCACCGCGGCCGTGCGCGACGCGGGCGACGGGCCGGCCTTCGTCGCCCGCGTGCGGGAGGAGACCGGCCTGAACCTGCGCGTCCTCTCCGGCGAGGAGGAGGCGCGCTTCTCCGCCCTGGGCGTCGCCGCCGGGCAGACGGACGCGGACGGCGTGGTGGGCGACCTGGGCGGCTCGTCCCTGGAGTTCGTGCGCCTGGCGGGCGAGACCCCGGGCGCGGGCGTCACCCTGCCCCTCGGCCCCCTGGCGCTGGGCGGCAAGGGCGGCCGCTTCGAGCCCGCAGCCCTGCGCCGCGAGATCGCGCGCCGGCTGGAGCCGGCCGCCGCCGCCTACCGCACCGAGCGCTTCTACGCCGTAGGGGGCGCCTGGCGGAACCTGGCGCTGCTGCACATGGTGCGCACCGGCTACCCTCTCCACGTCGTGCAGCAGTTCGAGATGACCGCCGAGGAGGCCGTCGAGACCGCCGGGGCGCTCGTGCGCCAGCCCCGGCTCGTGCAGGAGCTGCTCCCCGGCGTCTCGAAGAAGCGCGCGGAGACCTTGCCGCACGCCGCCCTGGTGCTGGAGGGCGTGGTGGAGCGCCTGGGCGTGCGCCGCGTGGCGCTCTCCGCCTACGGGCTGCGCGAGGGGCTGATCTTCGACCGCATGGATGCGCAGGCGCGGGCGGCGGATCCGCTGCTGGAGGGCTGCGCCTCCTTGGGGGGCCGCCAGGGCCTTTCGCCCGAGCTCGGGGAGGCGCTGGCGCGCTGGCTGGAACCGATGTGGACGGCGCGCCCCGGAGTGTTCGGCCGCGCCCGCGGCGTGGTGCTGATGCAGGCGGCCTGCCGGCTGGCCGACCTGGGGGCCGCCCTGCACCCCGACCACCGCGGTCCGCTGGTGTTCGAGCAGGTGCTCCGCGCGCCGGTGGCGGGCTGGACGCACGCGGAGCGCGCCTACCTCGCGCAGGCCGTGTGCAGCCGCTACGGCGTCGCTTGGGCGCCTGAGCCGGAGCTGCTGCTGCGCGTGCTCGGCCCTGACGCGCTCTCCGAGGCGCGGGCGCTCGGCGCAGCCCTGCGCCTGGGGTGCGATCTGTGCGGCCGATCGGCCCCCGTGCTCGCCGGCACGCGCTTGGCTCTTCAGGACGGCCGGCTGGAACTGTCGGCGGAGGCGGCGCGCCAGGGGCTCCTCCTGGGAGAGCAGATCCGCAAGCGGCTCGCGACGCTCGGCGAAGTAATGGGCGTGGAGGGCCGGATCTCCGCCTAGACCAACGCGAGGGCGATCACCGGGAGAGGCCGACGGCGCTGTTCTGCGCGAAGGTGGCGGCCGTGGTCCAATTCGACCAGTCGGCCGCGATCGCGTCCGCCGAATCCGTCACCGGGTTCGGCCGCGCCGGCCACCGGGCGGGATCGTACCAGCCCCACGGGTTGGGCGCCGCGCCGTTCACCGCCTTGTAGGCCCACATGCTCCAACTCATGCCGGCGTTGTCGAAGGCCGATACGGAGTATCTCCAGGTGTCCGGCCCCGTGGCGAAGTCGTTGAACTCGCCGACGTAGAAAGGCACCATCCAGTTCGAATGGGAGGCGTAGTCCTGCACCATGCGGTCAGCGCCGGCGGTGACCGCACCCTGCTGCTGCGCCGTAGACTGGCCGGCCTTCGGGAACTGGTACTCGTGCCCCTCGTAGACGACGTTGGTCCACCCGTGGCCGACCGGCTCGGGCAGCATGTCCAGCCTCCAATCGCCGAACGTGTCTTCGATGAAGACGATGTGGTCCGGATCGGCGGAGCGGACGGCCTGGTAGAGCTGGTCGTAGGCCTGCACCACCGTCGCCTTGAGCGGCAGGCCCGCCGGCGGCGCGGGCTCGTTCAGGAGGTCGTATCCCGCGATGGTGGGGTCGCCGGCGTAGTGCGCCGCGATGGACGACCACATGAACATCGTCGCCGCCTGGGCCGCCGGGTCGGTCCAGTAGGTGTTCCGCCCCGCCTGGCCGGTGTCGCCGTTGGGGCTCTGGCCGCCGACGGCGCCGTGCATGTCGATCACCGCGTAGACGCCGTTGGCGCGGCAGCTCTGCACGATGCGGTCCAGCTCCTCGAAGGCGTCCTGCCGCCAGCCGGCCGGGGAGGTGTCGTTCAGGTCGTAGAACTGGCCCCACCAGACGGGGATGCGCACGACGTTGAACCCGGCCGCCGCGATGTTGCGGATGTCGCCGTCGTTGATCCAGTTCTCCTGGTAGGTCCGCATCAGGCTGCGCTGGCCGGGCACGCCGAAGTTGGCCTGCAGCGCGGTCATCACGCTGAAGGTGTCTTTCAGCTGGTGGGCGCTGTCCATGGGAGACATGTAGTCCTCCATCACGAACCAGCCTCCCAGGTTGAAGCCGTTCAGGCGGACAGGCGCCCCGCCGGCGTCTACGATCTGGCGGTCCGATGTCTTGAGAAGGCCCGCGGCGGCGGCCTGGAGGGGGGTGCAAGCCAGCACCGCCGCCGCCGAACACGCCGACAGCCCCGCAACTCTGCGACCCGGCATCTCACTCTCCGCACCTACGCGCCGCGTCAAACGGCCATGCAGGGCTGTAAAGAGGGTGGGGGAGGACGGGGTTCCTGCGTCCTTCGACGCTGAGCCGGACGGGCCGGATCGCCCAGGCCGGATCGTCTGAGATCTCAGGACGTCGCGGAAACGCCCGTGCGGTCGATCTCCGCCACCTTCACGCGCGAGCCCTTCAGCACCAGGGCCAGCTCGCCGCGCTTGAGGCGCAGCGCGTCGTCGCCGAACACCTCGCGGCGCCAGCCCTTGAGCGCGGGGACGCCCGCGTCGTCGTCGCCCGCGATCTTCTCCAGGTCTCCCACGGTGGCGATCAGCTTGGAGGCGACGCCCGCGTCCTCCGCGCGCGCCTTGAGCAGCACCTTGAGCAGCTCCACCACCGCGCCCGCGCCCTGCGGCGCAGGCGGCGCGCGCTCGATCACCGGGGCGTAGCCCTCCGGGTCGCGCAGGGCCTCGCGCAGCGCCTCCAAGAGCTCCGGCCCGAAGCGCGAGCCGGCGAAGCCCTTGCCCAGCGAGCGCATGTTGGCCAGCGCCTCCGTCGACGAGGGCAGCTGGCTGGCGATCTCGTCCATCGCCTCGTCCTTGAACACGCGGCCGCGTGGGATGTCGCGGCCCTGGGCGGCGCGCTCGCGGAAGGCGGCGGCGGCCTTGAAGGCGGCGAGGTACTTCGGCGTGAACTTGCGCGGCTTCAGCCGGCGCCAGGCGTTCTCCGGGTCGACGTCGTAGGCGGCGGGGTCGCTCAGCGCCTCCATCTCCTCCGACACCCAGGCGAGGCGGCCGTCGCGCTCCAGCCGCGCCAGCAGCTTCGGGTAGGCCTTGGCCAGGTGCGTCACGTCGGCGGCGGCGTAGTCCAGCTGCGCGTCGGACAGCGGGCGGCGGCTCCAGTCGGTGAAGCGGCTGGACTTGTCGATCTCCACCTTGAGCATCTGCCGCATCAGGTCGCCGTAGGCGATCTGCTCGCCATAGCCCGCCGCCATGGCCGCCACCTGGGTGTCGAAGATCGGGCGCGGTATGGCCTCCAGGTTGGCGAAGATCTCCACGTCCTGACGGCACGCGTGGAACACCTTCACGATCCGCTCGTCGCGCATCAGCTCGAGAAAGGGCTCCAGGTCCATCTCGTCGGCCAAGGGGTCGATCACGGCCGCGCCGTCGATGCTGGCGGCCTGGATCAGGCACAGCTTGGGCCAGTAGGTCGTCTCGCGCATGAACTCGGTGTCCACGGCGATGAACTCGCTGTGGCGCACGGCGGAGCAGAACGCCTCCAGCCGGGCGTTGTCGGTGATCGGGGTCATGCGCTAGCTATGCCCGTGCGCCCCGCGTCGCCTCAAGCGTCGTGGCGCCACACTCCCGACCCATTCGCGCAACCCATCCTGCCCACAGAGAACCGGAGACGGCGTGCAAGCTGACAACGGCCTGACCTACGCCCAGGCGGGCGTGGACATCGACGCGGGCGAGGCCCTGGTGGAGCGGATCAAGCCGCTGGCCGCCTCCACGCGCCGCCCGGGCGCGGAGGCGTCGCTGGGCGGCTTCGGCGCGCTGTTCGACCTGCGCGCGGCCGGCTTCACCAACCCGCTGGTGGTGACCACCACGGACGGCGTCGGCACCAAGCTGCGCATCGCCCTGGACACGGGGCTGCACGACGGGGTGGGGATCGACTTGGTGGCCATGTGCGTGAACGACCTCCTGGCGCAGGGGGCCGAGCCGCTGAGCTTCCTCGATTACTACGCCACCGCCAAGCTGGACGTGGAGGTCGCCGCCCGGGTGGTCGCCAGCATCGCGGAGGGTTGCCGCCGCGCCGGCTGCGCCCTCGCCGGCGGGGAGACGGCGGAGATGCCCGGCCACTACGAGGGCGGCGACTACGACCTGGCCGGCTTCGCCCTGGGCGCCGTGGAGCGCGACGGCCTGCTGCCGCGGCTCGACCGGCAGCGGGCGGGAGACGTGATGATCGGCCTGGCCAGCTCCGGCCCGCACTCCAACGGCTACAGCCTGATCCGCCGCGTGGTGGAGGTCAGCAGCCTCGGCTGGGACACGCCCGCGCCCTTCGCGCCGGGCCGCACGCTGGCCGAAGCGCTGATGGAGCCGACGCGCATCTACGTCCGCGGCGCCCTGCCGGTGCTCAAGGCGGGCCGCGTCTCCGGCTGCGCGCACGTCACGGGCGGCGGGCTGATCGAGAACCCGCCCCGCGCGATCGCGCCCGGCCTCGCGCCGCGCTTCGACTGGAACGCCTGGACGTCGCCGCCCGTGTTCGAGTGGCTGGCGAAGGCGGGCGGGATCGCGGAGGGCGAGATGCGCCGCACCTTCAACTGCGGGATCGGCCTCGTGCTGGTCGCCTCCCCCGCCGACGCGCCGGCCGTGCTCTCCGCCCTCGCAGACGCCGGAGAGGAGGCGTTCGTCGCGGGCGAGCTGGCTCCGGCGTGAGGCGCGTCCGCACCGCCGTCCTGATCTCGGGCGGCGGATCGAACATGGCGGCGCTGATCCGCGCGGCGGAGGACCCCGCCTACCCGGCGGAGATCGTGCTGGTGGTCTCCAACAAGCTGGACGCGCCCGGCCTGGAGAAGGCGCGCGCCGCAGGCGTGCCGATCGCGGCGGTCGACCACCGCCCGTTCGGCGCGGATCGCGAGCGGCACGAGGGGATGATCGACGCCCTGCTGCGCACCGCCCACGTCGAGCTGGTGGCGCTCGGCGGCTACATGCGCATCTTCACGCCGTTCTTCGCGGACAGGTGGTCGGAGCGTATGATCAACATACACCCCTCGCTCCTGCCCGCCTTCCCCGGCCTGCACACCCACCGCCGCGCCCTCGAGGCGGGCCACCCGGAGCACGGCTGCAGCGTCCACTGGGTGATCCGCGGACTGGACGAGGGTCCGGTGATCGCCCAGGCGCGCGTGCCGGTGCTGGCGGGCGACACGGAGGAGACGCTGGCGGCGCGGGTGCTGGAGCAGGAGCACGTGCTCTACCCCGCCGCCCTGGCGCAGGCGGCTGAAGCGATTTCACACAAAAATGACAGCAACGCCGAAGCGGCGGCAGCCCTCCCTTAGCAAGACCGCACCTGCGGTGCGGGAGAGAGGTCTTGATCTCTTAGAGGCAGCGAAGGGTAGGCGGAAAGCGTTGTCAAGGACGACCAGCTTTGCTGGCCGCCGCGGAGCGGTGCGCTTCGCGCGTACTTGACAACGCTTTCCACTTACCCGGTCATGGTCTTCATGAGATGAAGGCCCCTCTCACACTCGCGAGGTGTGGAGACTAGAGGAGCAGGCGCTGCCGCGCCCACTCACCGCGCGACGACTTACGCCGCGATGTCCTCGTCCTTGAAGAACTGCGCGATCTCCATCTTCGCGTTCTCGTCCGAGTCTGAACCGTGGACGGTGTTCTCGCCGACGCTCTCGCTGAACGCCTTGCGGATGGTGCCCTCCGCGGCGTCCTTCGGGTTGGTGGCGCCCATCACGTCGCGGTAGCGCTTCACCGCGCCCTCGCCCTCCAGCACCTGCACGACGACCGGGCCGCTGGTCATGAACTCCACCAGTTCGCCGAAGAACGGCCGCGCCTTGTGGACCTCGTAGAACGTCTCCGCCTGAGCCTTGCTCATCCTGATGCGGCGCTGGCCGACGATGCGCAGGCCCGCGTCCTCGATCATGGCGTTCACCTTGCCGGTGAGGTTGCGGCGGGTGGCGTCGGGCTTCAGGATCGAGAAGGTGCGGTCGGTCATCGGGTCGTCGGGCCCTTGCAAGGTCTGGCGGTGCGGGAGGAGGCGGGCTTATAGCGACGCCCTCCCCGCCCGTCGACCGCCTCCCGCCCGCCCGTGCTCGCCCTTTCCGACATCCACCTCACCGCCTGGGGCCGCCCCTTCCTGAACGGCGCCAGCGTCACCGTGCCGACGGGCGCCAAGGCGGGCCTCGTCGGCCGCAACGGCGCGGGCAAGTCCACGCTGTTCCGCCTGCTGATGGGCGAGCTGGCGCAGCAGCAGGGCACGGTGGCCCTGCCCAAAGGCCGCACCGTCGCCGTCGAGCAGGAGCACGCCGCCACGGCCCAGCCCCTGGTGGAGGCGGTGCTCGCCGCCGACACCGTCCGCGCCGGCCTCCTCCTCGAGCTGGAGACCGCTCCGCCGGAGCGCATGGGCGAGCTGCACGCCCGCCTGATCGACATCGCCGCCGACGCCGCCCCCGCCCGCGCCGCCGAGATCCTGACCGGCCTCGGCTTCCGCCAGGCCGACCTGCGCAACCCGGTGAGCGACTTCTCCGGCGGCTGGCGCATGCGCGCGGCCCTGGCCGGCGCGCTCCTGGCCGAGCCCGACCTGCTGCTCCTGGACGAGCCCACCAACTACCTCGACCTGGAGGGCGCCCTGTGGCTGGAGGCGCGGCTGAAGCGCTACCCGCGCACCGCCGTGATCATCAGCCACGACCGCGAACTGCTGAACGGGGCGTGCGACATGATCGTGCACCTGACGGAGGGCCGGCTCGACGCCTATCCCGGCGGTTACGACCAGTTCGAGCGCCAGCGCGCGGAGAAGCTGCGCCTCGCCTCCGCCCAGCGGGTCAAGCAGGAGGCCGAGCGCGCCCACCTGCAGAGCTTCGTCGACCGCTTCCGCGCCAAGGCGTCCAAGGCGTCGCAGGCGCAGAGCCGGCTCAAGCGCCTCGCCAAGCTGGAGCCCGTGGCGGTGGCGCTGGACGAGCGGGTCGCGCCGTTCCGCCTACCCTCCCCCGAGCGCGCCCTGAACCCGCCGCTGGTGCGGCTGGAGAACGCCGCGGTCGGCTACGACGGAGCGCCGATCCTGTCGCGCATCACCCTGCGGCTCGACACGGACGACCGCATCGGCCTCCTCGGCGTCAACGGCGCGGGCAAGTCCACCTTCGCCAAGCTCCTGGCCGGCGCCCTGGAGCCCCTGTCCGGCCGGGTGGAGCGCGACCGCCGCCTGCGCGTGGCCTGGT
>CAXTCO010000086.1:0-8792 GCA_964242255.1 uncultured Caulobacteraceae bacterium
GGCCAGGGCCGCCCCCGCGCCCGCCGCCGCCTGCCCCCACCCGGCGACCAGCAGCGCGGCGACGCCGACGGCCGCCGCGAACGTCCAGGCGAGGGCGGCCGCCGAGAAGACGGGCGGCGCGTACGCGGAGCGGGCGGGGTGAAGCGACACGAGGCGACGCGACCGGAGGACGGGAACCAGATCGGGCGTCATGGCGCCTTTCCATGACAGGGGCGCGTCAGCCTGTCTGCGCGGCCGATCCGCCCCCCGCCCGGGCGCCCCTCAAGCGGAACCGTGGCGGTCGACCGCCCGTTGCCCGCACACGCCGACGTCCCCGCCTCCGAGGAGCCCGACCATGCGCCCGACCGCCGCCCGGCTCGCCGCCGCACTCCTCCTCGCCGCGGCCTCGCTGGCCGCGTGCGACGGATCGTCCTCGCAATCCCAAGCCTCCGCCGACCTGAAGGACGCGGGACACAAGGCGGGGACGGGGCTGAAGAACCTCGGCGACGCCGCGAGCACCCAGGCCGGCATCGCCGCCGACAAGATGCAGCCCACCCTCGACAAGGCCGGGGCCGACGCCCAGCACGGCCTCGACAAGCTGGCCAAGGCGGCCGGCCACGTGGCGGAGAAGGCCAGCGACTCCCTCGAGAAGGCGGGCGACCACGCGGAGGCCAAGGCCGAGCGCGACCGCGACGCCCACGAGGCGGGCCGCTGACCCACCCCGTCGCCGCCGGTCGGTCCTGAGGCCGTGCGCTCCGCAGGGCGGACGGTGATCGTCACGGGCGGCGACGGCGGCGTCGGCCTCGCGGTGGTGAACGTGGCCGGCGTCCACGCCGAGCGCACGGGCGGCGGCGCCCTGGCCCAGCCGTGAACGCGGTTCGTCCCGTCGGGACCACGCGGGACGGCCGGCGCGTGGAGGGCGTCGTGCTGGAGCGGCCCGGCGGCCTGCGTGCGGAGGTGTGGAGCTACGGCGCCCTTCTCCGCTCGCTGCAGGCGCCGCTCGGCGGCGGGCGGGTGGAGGTTCTTCAGGCGCCCGCCGACCTCCTGCAGGCCGAGACGGCGGGCGGGCACCACGACGTGGTGGTCGGCCCCGTGGCCAACCGCATCCGCGGGGCGCGGTTCACGGTGGACGGCCGCACCAGCGTCCTCGCCCCGAACGACGGGCCGAACCTGCTGCACTCCGGCGCGGTCGGCTGGAGCGACGTCGTCTGGCGCTTCGCCGCCGTGGAGCCGACCCGCTGCGTGCTGGAGCACGACGCCCCCGCGGCGGGCGGCTGGCCGGCCGAGGTGCGGGCGCGCACGACCCTGTCGCTCCCCGCCGCGGACGTGCTGGAGATCGTGTGGGAGGCGGAGGTCTCCGCGCCCTCGCCGGTGTCGATGACGCACCACCTCTACTTCAACCTTTCCGCCGGGGCGGAGCCGCAGGTCGTGGGGCACGAGCTGCAGGTGGCGGCGTCGGCCTTCACGCCCGTCGGCCCCGGCCTGATCCCCACGGGCGAGATCCGGCCGGTGGAGGGGACGGCGCTCGACCTGCGCCGCCCCCGCCGCATCGCCGACGCCCTCTCCGCGCCCGACCCGCAGGTCGCCCTCGCCGGCGGAGGGTTCGACCTGACCTGGGTGCTCGACGCGGGCGCGGCCGAGGCGCTGGCGCTGCGCTCCCCCGCCAGCGGGCTGGAGATGCACCTCGCCACCGACCAGCCAGGCGTGCAGCTCTACACCGGGCACACGCTGGAGGTCCCGTGGCCGCGCTTCGCCGCCCTGGCGATCGAGCCGCAGGGCCTGCCGGACGCGGTGAACCGGCCCGCCTTCCCTTCCGTGGTCGTGCGGCCGGGCGCGCCCTACCGCCGCTCCGCCCTCTACCGCTTCGCCGCCGGCGCGCCCGGGCCGCATCCCGGATCGGGCGCGTGAGCGGACGCCTGCGGGTGATGACCTACAACGTCCACGGCTGCGTGGGCGTGGACCGCCGGCTCGACGTCGACCGCGTGGCCGCCGTGATCGCGCGCGAGGCGCCCGACCTCGTGGCGCTGCAGGAGCTGGACGTGGGCCGCCTGCGCTCGGGCGGCGTCGACCAGGCGCGCGCCATCGCCGGGCGGCTCGGCATGAACGCCCATTTCCACGCCGCCTTCCGCGTCGCGGAGGAGGAGTACGGCGACGCCCTGCTCTCCGCCCTGCCGCTCCGCCGTGTGCGCGCCGGGCCGCTGCCGAAGCCCGCGGGGGTGCCGCGGCTGGAGCGGCGCGGCGCCCTGTGGACCGCCCTCGCCCTGCCGGGCGGCGGCGAGCTGCAGGCGGTGACCACGCACCTGGGCCTCGTGCCCCTGGAGCAGCGCGGGCAGGTGGACGCCCTGCTCGGCCCCGACTGGGCGGGGGCGGAGGCGTTCGCCCGCGGGCCCTCACTGCTGCTGGGCGACTTCAACGCCACGTCGCGCTACGCCGCCTACCGCCGGCTGACGGCGGCCGGTCTGCAGGACCTCCAGCGCGCGTTCAAGGCCGAGCCCGTGCGCACCTTCCCGACGCGCCTGCCCATGCTGCGCATCGACCATGTGTTCGCGGCGGGGGCGGTGCGGGCGCTCGAGTGCTGGGTCCCGAACACGGCGGCGGCCCGCCTGGCGTCCGACCACCTGCCGCTGGTCATGGACCTGGAGGTGGGCTGAGGCGGGTCACACCGTCTCCGCGCTCAACATGTCGACCGGCGCGGGCAGGCCCTGCGCCTCCAGCGCGTGCGCCATGTCGGCGAGCTGCGCCTTCAGGGCCGCGCGGCGCGCCCAGGGGCGCCAGCTGTCGCCCGGGCCGGACGGGTCGCCCAGGTGGTACTTGGCGATCAGCGTGGCGAGCGGCCCGATCGGCTGCGGCGTCAGCGGCTGCAGCCGGCGTCGGGCCGGGTCGTCCAGCCGCTCGACGGCCGCGCCCACCCCGCCCGCCTCGCGCAGGGCGGCGTCGACCTCGGCGGGCTCGCGGCCGAGCCAGTGGGCGATCAGCTCCGAGCGGGTCCAGGCCACGTCGCGTCGCGTGGCCGCGCCCTCCGGCCCGTCCCGCGCCTCGATCACGAGGTCGCATTCGGTGTCGAAGCCGGTGGACCGGTTGTTGATGTTGGCCGAGCCGACGCGCAGCATCACGTCGTCGATCACCGCCAGCTTGGCGTGGACGATGATCAGCCGCCCGCCCCGGGTCACGGGGCAGTAGGCGTGCAGCCGCGTCGGGCCGCCGCCGCTCTCCCTCCGGGCGTCGTCGGCGATCTTCAGGCGTTGCAGGAAGGCGAGCCGCGTCCGGTCCATGGTCACCTGGTCGAACCAGCTGGGGCTGTGCCGGGTGGAGACCAGCACCACCTCCGGCCCGTCCTTCTGGGCGAGCCGCGCGGCCAGGGCCTCGGCGATCACCGGCGAGGCGAAATACTGGTTCTCCATGTAGATGCAGGTCTTCGCGCCGGCGATGGCGGCCAGGTGCAGCGCTTCCGCCTCGCGCACTTCGGGACGGCCGCCCCACGCGGGGATCGTGCGCGACAGGGCGACCGTGGGGCGCTCCCAGCGGTGCGAGACGCCGTCCGGCCAGGGCGCCTCGCAGGCCCCTTCCGGCGCTCCGGGCGGCTCCGGCGGGTCGAGGCGCTGGCCTGTGGCGCGGAACCAGCGGTCGCGGAACAGCTCGCCCAGGGAGGCGGCGGCCGGCCCGTCGACCACGGCCATCACCTCGTGGCGGGCGTCGAAGATGCGGCCGGTGCGGCTCGTGCGGCGGCCGTCGTCGTCCAGGTGCTCGGGGGTGTCCCACCGGTCGGGGGCGATGTCGCCGCCGCCGCAGAAGGCGACGCGGTCGTCGATCACGACGGCCTTCTGGTGGTGGCAGGCGCCCAGGGGGATCGCCCCGTCCAGGCGGAAGCGCACGGGCGTGTGGCGGAAGGCGCGGCGCGCCCGGTGCGGGAAGAAGTTCTGCGTGGCCGCCACCGGCAGGGCCGACTTCCACACCAGAAGGCGCACGTCGAGGTGCGGCTTGTTGCAGGCCAGGTGCTTGAGGAAGGCGCCGATGCGGTCGCGCGCGGGGCCGCCGCCGTGGTCGTCGGGATCGAAGCGCGCGTCCGGGTCGAAGGCCCAGCCCAGGAGGTGGATCGAGCGCTGCGCCTTCTCCATGGCCGAGCGGACGGCGCGGAAATAGCTCTGCATGTCGACCAGCACGGCCGCGCGCTCGGCGCAGGCGACGGTCCAGGCCGTGCTGTCGGGCCGGCTCCACATGCGGCGGGGCGTCTCCGGCCAAGCTTCCGTGCGCAGCGCCAATGCGGGCCCGGCCGCGGCGGTTCCCGAACCGCTCCGGCCGCCGCGCGTTCAGCGACCGGGCGGTTGCGGTGACGCGTGAGGGAACATGGACGGCGCACACGCCTTGATCGTGGAGGACGACCTCGTGTCGGGCCTCGGCGTCCAGCACCTGCTCGAGGAGCTGGGCTACACCTCCTTCGCCTTCGCCGGCACGGGCGCGCAGGCGGGCGAGCAGTCGCGCCTGCGCCGGCCGGACCTGCTCACCGTCGACATGGGCCTTCTGGACGGCGACGGCCTGGAGGCGTGCCGGCAGGTGACGGCGGCGTGCGGCCGCGTGCCGGTGGTGTTCGTCACCGGCTCGCCGGAGGGCGTCTGCGAGCCGGGCGCCGTGGTGGTGGAGAAGCCGGTCAGCGCCGCGGCGCTGGCGCGCGCGGTGGAGCGCGCCGTCGAGCGCGTGCGGGCCGCTTCCGCCGCTTGACCGCCGGCGCCGCGCTCAGCCGCAGGGCGCCGCGCTCCCTGCGCCGAGGTCCAGCCGCAGGCAGCGCTCCTCGCCGGACGCCTCGTCCTGCACGTAGAGGGTGACGGCGTCCTCCCCCTCGGGATGCAGCCAGCGCTCGGCGAACCGCAGGGCGGCGTCGAGGAAGTCGTCGGCCTCCACCCTGTGCGGGCGGACGACGGCGTCGGGGGCGGCGTGGACGCAGAAGGCGGTCATGACGGGCTCCTTCGTCG
Source organism: uncultured Caulobacteraceae bacterium (assembly GCA_964242255.1). Taxonomy (GTDB): domain Bacteria; phylum Pseudomonadota; class Alphaproteobacteria; order Caulobacterales; family Caulobacteraceae; genus JASLDZ01. The sequence continues at coordinate 4,947 of CAXTCO010000086.1, forward strand.
GACCAACGCGTGAGACGTCGGAAGGATTGGGCCGCCGCGTCATCCTGCGGCGCCGGCGACGGGCGTTCGCGGGTCACGCGCCGGCCGGGTTTGCGGCGGGCCCGCACGGGTCTAAGGGTCGCGCCGTGAGCCGTCGACGTCCCTGCCGGGGTCTGCTGCACGCCCTCGCGCTCTGCGCGGTGGCGCTGCTCAACGTCGCCGTCGTGAAGTCGACGCTGATGCAGGCGTCCATGGGTGCGGCGGCCGAGACCTGCCGGGAGGCCATGCCGCAGATGCCCGGCATGGCGGGGAAGTCGGCCCCGCTCCCCGGCAAGGCCGGCCGCCACGCCTGCGAGTACTGCGCCGCCGCCGCGCACGCCCCCGTCTGCACAAGCGTTCCCGCGCCCGTCGCTCCCCCCACGACAGCGTGGGTGCGCTGGGCGGCCGTGGCCGGCCTGGGCGCGCGGGGGCCGCCCCCTGTGGAGGCCCGCGCCCGCGGGCCGCCGCTCCCTCCGCTGACGATCGCCTGAACCGCGCCGCCGGGCCTGCGCCCGGCGTGCGCCCCTTCACGTCAGCGGCGGCGGCGCAGGTGCGCTCGCGCGCCTGAAAGCCTTTCATGAGACCGATCCCCGTCGCCGGCGCAGCCCTGCTCGCCGCCTCCCTGCTCGTCGTTCCCCTGCTGGCCGTTCCTGGGACGGCGGACGCCCAGGCTCCGCCCTCCGGCCCGCCCGCCGACCTCGCCGCCCGCCGCGCCGAGCTGGAGCGCCGCAAGGCCGCCGTCCAGGCCGAGCTGGACGCCCTCGACGCGCAGGCGCCCTCCGCCGCCGCCTCCCCGCTCCCGCCGCCCGCCCGCGGGGTGGAGACGGCGACCACAGCCGAGACGGTGGTCGTCACCGCCCACGCGCCCGCCGTGCAGGCGCAGCCCCTCGGGCAGACCGTCGTCTCCGTGTCGCGCGACCTCGTGGCCGACACGTCCGCCTTCAGCGTGGCCGACATCCTGAAGCTGGCGCCCGGCGTCAGCTTCACCCAGGGCAACGGCCCGCGTGACGTGAGCGTCTCCGTGCGAGGCTCCAACGAACGCCAGACCTTCGCCATCCGCAACGTGCAGGTGTTCGAGGACGGCTTCCCCGTCACCCAGCCCGACGGCACGGCGAGGAGCGACCTCACCGACCCGCACGCCTACGCCGGCGTGGACGTGGTGGAGGGGCCCTCCTCTGCGCTTTACGGCAACTACGCCACGGGCGGCGCCCTGCTGTTCCGCACGCGGCCGGGCGGCGAGGTCGACGGCCTGGAGGTCGGGGCCGACTTCGGGAGCTACGGCTACCTGAACGACTACGCCACGCTCGGCGGCAAGGGCGACCGCTGGGAGTACTCCGCCTTCGTCAGCCACGTGCGGGCGGACGGCTTCACCGGCCACACGGGCTACGACACCACCACCGAGAACATCCTGGCGACCTATGCGCTCACGCCGCACGACCGGGTGACGCTGAAGGTCATCAACAACGACCTGGACACCGACCTCTCCCTGCGGCTCTCCCGCGCGCAGTTCGGGATCAACCCTTACCAGCAGGGCTGCGCCACCGCTGCGACGCCTGGCTGCGCCACCCTGAGCCTGCCCGCCAACGGCTTCAACGGCCCGCGCCAGACGGCGACGGCCGACCAGGTGGACTCCGGCCGCCACGACCGGCGCACGGTGATCGGCGCCCGCTACGAGCACGACCTCGACGACCAGACCGTGTGGCGCACCACGGCCGACTTCGACAACCGCGACATCCGCCAGCCCACCGGCTCCACCGACTTCCGCGGGACCTTCCCCTCCTTCAACGTCATCAGCGACGTGACGCGGAGGGGGGCGCTGTTCGGCCGCGCCTCCACCTCGCTGGCGGGCGTCTTCTTCAACTACGAGAACATCAACTCCGCCGTGTTCAACGTGCTGCCCGCGCCCAAGAGCCAGGACGGCGGCCTGACACAGACGGTCGGCGGCCACCAGCTCAACGCCGGCGCCCGCGGGCGCGAGGAGCTGGAGCTCCTGCCGAGCCTCACCGGCGAGGTCGGGCTGGGGCTGGAGTTCACCGAGCTCTCCGCGGGCGAGCTGAACTTCGGTTACCCCGCCGCGGGGCCGCCGACGCGCACGCCCGTCACCGTCGACCGCACCTTCTTCAACGCCGCGCCCGAGGCGGCGCTGGTATGGCGGCCCGACCCGGCGCTGGCGCTGCACGCCCGCGTCTCCACCGGCTACGGCACGCCGCAGGCCACCAACCTGTTCGTGACCCCGTCCGGCCAGTTCGGGAACAACACGCAGCTGAAGACGCAGACCAACACCGGCTTCGACCTGGGCGCCGACTGGACGCGGGGGCCCGACCTGCACCTCACGGCCTCGCTCTTCTACGAGTTCTTCGCCAACGAGCTGGTCACCCAATCGGCGGGTGTGAACGCGCCCGCGAGCTTCGCCTTCAACGCCCCGCACTCGGAGCACCGGGGCGGCGAGCTGGGCCTCGACTGGCGGCCCCTGGCCGGCCGGCTGCCGGGCGCGCGCGTCTACGTCTCCTACCTGTACGACGACCAGCGCTACACCGCCTACACGGAGCGGCTGACCACGGGGGCGGTCAGCGGCGCCTTCAACCGCGACGGGAACCGCATCCCCGGCGTGACGCCCAGCTTCGGCACGGTGCGCCTGATCTACGACCAGCCCGGCGGCGCCCTGCGCGGCCTGGGCGGCTTCGTGGAGGGCGTGGGCAGCGACGCCTACGGGCTGGACAACGCCGGCCTGATCTCCGCGCCGGGCTGGGTGATCGTGAACGCCGACCTGCATTGGCAGCCGCCGCCCGAGCTGGGCCTGATCTCCCGCGTGCGCTTCTACGTGAATGTGCAGAACGTGCTGGACCAGCGCTACGTGGCCTCCGCCTCCAACATCACCGACACGCTGAACGCGGCCGGCGGGCAGAACGGCCGGGCGGTGCTGAACACCGCCACGGGCTCCATCTACGCCGGCTCGCCGCGCGCCGTTTACGGCGGCGTGCGGGTGAAGTTCTGAGGCGGCCGGCGTGAGCTCGACCCCCTTCCCGCCCGCCGCCGCTCCGCTCGCCCGCCGCGGCGCCGCCCGGAGCCGCTCCGCTTGGCCCGATCGGCGCGCCGTGTGGCGCTGGCACTTCTACGCCGGCCTGTTCTGCATCCCGTTCGTGGTGTGGCTGGCGCTGACCGGCTCCGTCTACCTGTGGCGGCCGCAGGTGGAGGCGTGGATCGACCGCCCCTACGCCCACCTGCTCGCCCCCGGCGCGCGCCGCCTGCCGCCCACCGCCGAGGTCGCCGCCGCCCTGCGCAGCGAACCGGGCGCGGCGCTGCACGCCTACCAGCTCCCCGCCACGCCCGACGGCGCCGCCCAGGTGCTGGTGGGCCGCGGGACGGGCGAGACGCGGGTGTGGGTGCATCCGGCCACGGGCGCGGTGCTCCACGCCACGCCGGAGGACGCGCGGCTGATGCGCGTGGTGTTCCGCCTGCACGGCGAGCTCCTGGCCGGCGACGCGGGCTCCCTGGTGGTGGAGCTCGCCGCCTCCTGGGCGGTGGTGATGCTCCTCACCGGCCTCGTCCTGTGGTGGCCGCGGGGCGCACAGGGGCCGGCCGGCGTGCTGTGGCCGCGCCTGCGCCTGCGCGGCCGAGCCCTGTGGCGCGACCTGCACGCCTGCGCGGGCCTGTGGGTCTCCCTGTTCGCCCTTCTGCTGCTGGTGAGCGGCCTGCCCTGGGCGAAGAGCTGGGGCGGGAACCTGCGCCTCGTGCGCCAGTGGGCCGGCCAGGCCGTCGCGCGCCAGGACTGGACCACCGGCCGCGGCTCCGAGCTGGCCGAGCGCGCCGCCCTGTCCCGCGCCAGCC
>CAXTCO010000087.1:0-8755 GCA_964242255.1 uncultured Caulobacteraceae bacterium
GTTTGGCACCTCGATGTCGGCTCATCACATCCTGGGGCTGGAGCAGGTCCCAAGGGTTCGGCTGTTCGCCGATTAAAGTGGTACGTGAGCTGGGTTCAGAACGTCGTGAGACAGTTTGGTCCCTATCTGCCGTGGGTGTACGAAGCTTGAGAGGATCTGTCCCTAGTACGAGAGGACCGGGATGGACGCACCTCTGGTGGACCTGTCATCGCGCCAGCGGTGCAGCAGGGTGGCTAAGTGCGGAATAGATAACCGCTGAAAGCATCTAAGCGGGAAACTAACCTCGAAACAAGGCTTCGCCTAAGAGCCGTGGAAGACCACCACGTCGATAGGCCGGATGTGGAAGCGGGGCGACCCGTGAAGCTGACCGGTACTAATCGCTCGATCGGCTTGATCGCCTCTCCCCCAGACCCATGCGCGGCGACAACCCCGCGCCAAGTCTTTCGCACGCACGTTTCGGCCCGGTCGCCGAGGCGCACGAGAACATACGATGTCTTCGCATCCGACCTGTCGACCTGGTGGCTTTGCCGGGGGTTCCCCACCCGATCCCATTCCGAACTCGGAAGTTAAGTCCCCCAGGGCCCATGGTACTTCGCCTCAAGGCGCGGGAGAGTCGGTCGCCGCCAGGTCCACACGTCGGATGCACCCGCGCCCACAGCGCAGTCCAAGCCCCAAACCCTTCCCCCACACACCACACCCCCGCGGGGTGGAGCAGCCCGGTAGCTCGTCAGGCTCATAACCTGAAGGTCACAGGTTCAAATCCTGTCCCCGCACCCACCGTTGTCAATACGATCACGGCCGCCCTCGGAAGCGAGGGCGGCCAGTTCCGTGACGACCCTCACCTCCGAGTCCCCGCGCTCCGGCAGCGGCGTCACCACCACCTTGCGGAGCAAGGCCCGGAACAGCGCCCAGAACGCCTCGCGCGCGGTGCGGCGCTCTAAGACGTCCTCAAGCGCAAGCACCGCGTTCGATCACTCCACCAGCGTGCGCAAGCCTCGCAAACCCCCCGACACCGGCCGGCGCTGATCCGCACCGGCTGCGGAGCGGCCGGGTGCGGCATCAGGCCGTATGCGTCGGCTGCCGCTCGAGTTGCGGCTCAAATCTGGTGCGTCGCGCCTCGAAGGCGTCGTCGGCCGGCGCCGGCTGCGAGCGCAGCTCCCACGCTTGACGGGGGATCGGCCGTTCGTCTTGCACACGGAACGTGCGCGTACCGAGCGAGGCCTGAGCCTCCTGGCGTCGTCGCCGCGGGTGCGACCCGTGCAGGCCTTGTCCGCCCTCCAGGCGCGGCTGTGGACGCCCCAGACGTCGGCGCGTGCGGCATCCCGCCGCAAACCCGTGATGGACGAAGCGACGCGCCGTGAGGCCTGTTACCGGTGCGGACCTGCGGGTCGGGGGCGCAGCCCCTGGCGATGGTCGGACACACGGCCGTCGTCGCTCTCCTCGACCCACCGCAGGCGGGGGAAGATCAGCATGACGATGTCACCGGTCCTGGCTTGCGGCCTGCAGGATGACGATCCGAGCGCCCCCGGGCCCGCGCCGAACGCCGTCACCGCCCGCTACGCCTCGCTGGACGGCGCCGACGCGGCGATCGAGGTGGAGTTGAGGGCCGGGGCCGTCATCGTCGACGGCGAGCCGATCGCCGCCCCCCGGTTCAGCGGCGCCGGCGTCACCTGGAGCTACGAGGCGGCCGGGCGGCACTACGCCGGGTCGTTGCATATGGCCGCCCGCGGCGCGCTGCTGAGCGGCTTCATCGCGCAGGGACCCACGGGGCAGGCGCAACCTCGCTCCGTGTTGCTCGCGGCGGAGGCGCTGGCCTTCACCACGCAGCTGCGCGCGACCTCCGCGGGCCAGCCGCCGCAGCCGTGGACGGCGGGGCCCGCCTTGACCCTCGCCATCGACTTCGAAGGCGGGCTGCCCACGGCCAAGGGCCAGATCGGGAGCGCGCCGGCGAACATCACCGTCCTGGGGAGCGAGGGCGGTGCGGTCCGCGTCGCGGTGACCGTCGACGAGTGGGTCCACGACACCGTGCCGTTCCCGTGCCCCCAGTCCTCCGAGATCCTGATCGCCTTCGACGGAACGTCCTTCACCGGCACGATGACCCCCTTCGCCGACGGCGCCGCGCCGGCGGCGGCGTGCGAGTGGTCCGGCGCGCTTGCGGCTCCTGCGCCCGCGCCTCTCCGTCTGGAGGCGGCTCTCCAGGTCGGCGATCCCGGGATGAGCCTCGCCGACCTCGTCAGCATCGACACCAGCGGCTCCGGGGCCATCGCCAAGCAGAAGTTCCAGGACTTCATCGTCTACATGATGAACGATGATTGGCGAGAGCAGCTGACCTCGGCCGTCAAGCCCGTGCTGACGCCGGGCGAGCTCGCCGCCGTCAACCAGAGCCCCGACTTCTACACCGACCGGACGTGCGACGCCTTCCTGCTGCAGCTGATGAGCACGACGCGGTCCGACGCGGGCGGCCCGTCGACACCCTTGAGCGATGACGACAAGCTGAAGCTCCGCTTCTACTGGCAGCAAAAGGTGGCCATGCGGGACGGCTACGCCGACCAGAGCAGCCGGCTGACGCAGCTGTCCTACGAGGCGGCGGCCCCGCGCACGTCGCTGTACATCAACGACAAGACGACCGACTGGGCTCAGCAGCTCTACGCGGCGCTGACGACGGACGCCGCCATGACGCAGGTCGTGCTCGCCTTCATCGGCGACGGCTGGAGGACGACCGTCCTGGACCGGCAGACGGAACTGCTCCTCGCGCTGTCGCCGGATCGGAACCAGACGATAGGCGGCGCCGGAAACGCGCAGCCGTGCACCTACGCCACCCTCTACCACGCCAAGGCGATGGCCGTGCTGGCGCAGAAGGTCATGCTGCAGGGCACGTTCGCGAACGAGGCCTCCGTGGACGACTTCACGGCATGGGTGCCCGCCTGGATCGATGCGATGGCGGCCGCGCTGGCCACGGGCATCGCCGACCCCAGCCTCGCGCCCGGCCAGAAGGCGCTCTACGAGGAGCTGCAGCAGGACCTGGACACGGCCGTAAAGGCGGCCGGTTCGCGCGCCGCCCTCGCCAACGAGATCTCGACGGGCATCGTCGCCGCCGACGGCAAGACCACGCTCGGCAAGCTCAGCAACTGGTTGAAGACCAGCAAGCTCGCGCTGGGCGCCAGCAAGCTGTTCTCCGCCTGCGCCTACGGGTTCGCCCTCTTCCAGGTCATCAACGCGTTCAAGGGTTGGAGCCAGCTGACCGATGCGCAGCGTGCTCAGACGGTCACCTCGGCGGTCGAGCTCGGCGTCAACCTCATGGCCGACATGGGCGAGCTGGCGATCGAGCAGATCATCCCGCGGCTCGCGACGGCGCAGATCGCCGACCTCGTCACCGAAAACCTCTTCGAGGGCCTCGAACTCGGACACGACTTCTTCTCCGACACCACCGCGCGGATGGCCGAGGAGCTGGCGGCTCCCGTCATCGGCGACACCGAGTCCGCCTTCAGCAAGGTGATCGCCACCGGCCAAGTCTTCATGAAGGGCTTCGCGGTGCTCGGCGCCGCGGCGGCCGTGGCCTTCTCCTGCTACAAGCTGTTCGAGGACAGCAAGGACGGCGCGTCCAGGACCATCTGGGCGCTCGACATCTGCCAGCTGGCGGCGAACGTCCTGGTGCTCGCCTCCGCCGTGGCCGCCGCGGCGATCGGCGAGTGCGCCCTCGCCGCGGCCGGGCCGTTCGGCGTGGTGGCCGGCGTGGTCCTGGCGGTCGTGGAGGCGTTCCTTCCGCACCCGCCTCCGCCGAAGCCGGCGGACACCTACATGGACCAGACGGGAACCGCGGTCCTCAGCCGGCTGGACAGCCCGCCGGACGACTGGGTGCGCAAGCATCCGACGCCCGCCGCGTCCCGGGCGGCGTTCGCGTCACCCGTCCCCGCTTGAGCCGCCTCTCGCGCAAGGAGCTGCTCGCCGGGCTCGGCGGCGCCGCCGTCGCCGCCGTCGCGCAGCGGCCGGCCTGGTCTCAGCCGTTCGCGGCCCCGCCCGCCGTTCAGGCTCTGCTGTCCATCGACGACGGCCCTGACGGCGGTTACGGCGACATGAGCCGCCTGATCCTCTTCCAGCTCTCGCGCGCGTCCGTGGCCGCCGACCTCTTCGGCAAGCTGTCGACCGACCCGTTCGCGGACGTGCGCACCTACGCCGCCTCCGTCCAGCCGAACTGGCCCGCGCCCGACGGGTTCTGGGACGCGCTGGTCACGAGCCTGGTCTGCGCCGCGGTGAGCCAGATCACGCAGCGCGGCCTCGACGCCATCGCGAACGGCGACGTCGCCCGCGCCACGGCGCACACGCTGGCCACCCAGTCCAGCTTCGAGGCGACCCAGGCGCTCTACTCCGCCTGGTTCGCCAACACGCGCAAGGACGCCCAAGGTGTTCCGCTGCTCACCTATCTTGGGAACACGAGCCTGGTCGACCAGGCCGTGACGGTGGTGACGTCCGACGCCTACCTCGCCGCGCTGGAGCTGCGCGCCGTCACCGATCCGGCGGGCGCCCGCAAGGAGGCGGCCCTGTTCATGTACAAGCTCGCGATCTGCGCCTGGCGGTTTCACCAGCCGGACCGGCGCACGGGCGTCCAGCGGGTGTGGGAGGCCCGCAACCCGTCCTCGCCGGAGTATCTGGCGATCGTCCAGGACAGCCTGTGGCCGTCGCCCGCGCGCGACTTCTTCTCACCGTTCGTGGCGGAGAACCCGTTGGTCGGAGTCGTGCAGCAACTCGCAGCCTTGCAGACGCAGACGATCAACCAGGCGCCGGGCTGCATGACGGTGATCACGACCTTCTACGCCAACGCCCTGGAGGCGTTCGTGCAAGGTCCGGGCGCGAACATGAACGGAACCGGCGTGAGCTTCTCGACGGGTGCGAACTGGAACCGAGCCGACGTCCAGACCCGCGTCCATCCCGGCTTGGGCTGCTGAGACTCCGGCGCGAGGCCCAGGTCGCCACGTCTTCCGCATATGCGAGGGCGTCGGGACGCCGACGGGGGGCGGGCGCACGATCGAGAGTGGGCGGGACTTGCCGGTTGCCGTATCAAAGGCGTGCGACGCTGTCTCCAAGCCGTGGACAGCCCGGCGCACACCACGGGAGAGGCACGATGGCGAAGGGTCAGGTCAAGAGCAACAAGGAGGCGCGCAAGCCCAAGAAGGAGAAGCCCAAGGAGATCGCGGCCAAACCTTCGACGAAGTGAACAGCTCCTCGAGGAGCTGAGGAACGGGGTCGAAGCGCCCGATGCGGGGGCGGCGTCCGCCGGATGTGGACCCGCCTGCTCGCCACCGCTCCGGTGCGGCGCTCACGCCCCGCGGCTTCCATCCCGGCCCTTGACGCCCTCGCGCGAAGGGCCGCGCGAGGCGGCCCTTCGGTCTGCGACGCCGGCCGTCGGCGGGTCAGCTCGGTTTACGGCGGGCGCCCTGGCTGGCTTCGCCGCCCTTGCGGCCGGCGGCCGCGGCCAGGCCGCGGTCCTGGCTGAAGGAGCGTTTCTCATTGGGCACGCTCTCGCCGCCCTTGCGCGCGATGGCGCGCTGTTTCTCGCGATCCATGGAGGCGAAGCCGCGGTTCGACTTGCCTCCCGTGACGCCTGCACCGGTCTGGGTCATCTCCTGGAACTCCGCTTCTCGTAGGGCTTGGAGCGCCGCCGGGGGGTGCGGCGCCTGGAGAGGTAACCTGCGCCACCGGCTCAGGTTCCTCTGCTTGGAGGCGAGCGGGATCAGGCCGGGTCGGCGTCCCCCGCACCCATGACGGAGCCGTCGACGGGCCGTCCCAGGCCGTCGTCGGGCAGGGGGCCGGGCTGCGGCGCCTCGTCGGGGGTGGAGGCCGGATCCACCTCGGGGAACGGCGGGGTGGGCACGTCCTCGTTCGGCGCGGGGTCGAGGGGGTCGGGCATGGCGCGGCTCCTGGGGTGGGCGTGGGGCGGACTCAGACAACGGGCCGGCGCGCGCTAGGGTCCGGGCGGTCGAGTCGCGGGAGGGCCGGGCGTGAGGTTCTTGAGCCGGCACTGGCGCGCCGCCGCCGCCTTCGGCGTCGGGCTGCCCGTCACGGCGGCGGCGCTTCTCCTGATGAAGCAGAAGCCGGCCCTCTCCGTCGTGCTGGGGGCGGACGCGGGGGCCGCCTTCTTCCTGCTCACCTCGGGCGCGCTGATCCTGTTCGACCGGGAGGACGACGTGCGCCGCCGCGCCGCGATGGACGACGAGAGCGTGGCGGCCATCATGGCGCTGGTGGTCGGCGCCATGGCCTGCAGCCTCGCGGCCCTGATCTTCGCGCTCAAGCAGGGCAGGGGCCCCGGCCCGGGTCACGCCACCGCGCCCTGGCTGGTGCTGCTCGCGCTGGTGACGCTGGTGGAGAGCTGGTTGGTGGTGCAGGTGCTGTTCTGCATCCACTACGCCCACCTCTACTTCGGCGACAACGACGCCGAGCCCGGTCCCGACCGCGGCGTGAAGTTCGAGGGCCGGCAGCCCGACAGCTACCGTGACTTCTGGTACATGGCGGTGTGCATGGGCGCGACGTTCCAGGTGAGCGACTTCTCCACCACCACCACGCGCTTCCGCAACGTGATCGCCGTTCATGCACTGGTGGCCTTCGCGTTCAACACGCTGGTGGTCGCGCTCGGCGTCGGCATCGTGGGAAATCTTCTGGGTTGAGCGCTGGAAAGCCTGCGGCGCGCCAAACGGTCGCCGCGCGCGGCTGGACGCGACGTGCCAGGATGACGACGGGTCGGCTCCCCCCGTCCTCCCAGGAACCGCCATGAAGCTCGGCCGTTTTCCGTCCGCGACGCCAGCGAGGGCCTCCGCCGCGCTCGACACCGTGCGCCAGCAGCCTGAGCGTGAGGAGGGCGGCCGCGTGCCCAAGCAGATCGTGCGCCAGGCGCCCTACCTTCGGCGCTATGCACGGGCGCTGACGGGCTCTCAGGCCCGCGGCGACGACCTCGTGCAGGCGACGCTGGAGGCGCTGCTCTCCGGCGAGGTGACGCTTGACGCCGAGACGCCGCTGCGGCCCGCGTTGTTCCGCGCCCTCTACACCAGCTGGCGCCGGTCGCCCGAGGCGGCAGGCGCTTCCGGTTCGGCCGCCGACCAGCGGCTGCAGACCCTGTCGCCCGAGCACCGCGCCGCCCTGCTGCTGGTCTCCATGGAGGGGTTCACGCCGTTCGAGGCGTCCCAGGTCCTTGAGGTGTCGCCCTCCGTGCTCGACGCGCGGCTGGCGGAGGCGCAGGCCGAGCTGGAGCGCCAGCTGGCCACTGACGTGCTGATCATCGAGGACGAGCCGATCATCGCCCTCGACCTGACGCGCCTGGTGCGCGAGCTCGGCCACCGGGTCGCGGCCACGGCCGCCACCCACGCCGAGGCGGTCGCCGCCGCCCGCGAGACCAAGCCGGGGCTGGTGCTGGCCGACATCCGCCTGGCCGACGGCTCCAGCGGGATGGAGGCGGCGTCCGAGATCCTCAGGAGCTTCAACATCCCGGTGATCTTCATCACCGCCTTCCCAGAGCACCTCCTCACCGGCGAGCGGCCGGAGCCGGCGTTCCTGATCACCAAGCCTTTCCGCGAGGAGGCGGTGAAGGCCTTGATCGGCCAAGCGTTGTTCTTCCACGCGCCGCAGGAGGGCGCGCTCTCGGCCGCCTGACCGCCGCCTGACCGCGGCTTGGGCGCGGCCGGCCAGGAACCTCGGCCGCGGCCGGCCCGTTTGGGCGGCGACATCCAGAGCGCCGGAGTTCCTCCCATGACCGACGTCACCGCCGACACCGAAACCGAGGGCGGCGCCCCGAAGGCCGCCTCCACCCTCAAGGACGACGCCCTGCGCATCGCGTCGTCGGCCCGCGAGCGGGCGCAGACCACCGCCGACCAGGTCCGTCGCCAAGCCACCGAGCAGTCCGCGGCCGCCCGCGAGTGGGCCGCCGACCAGGCCGACGTGCTGCGTGACACGGTGCAGACCAAGCCCTTCATCGCGGTGGGCGTGTCCGCCGCCTCCGCCTTCGCGGCCGGGCTGATCCTGGGCGTGCTGCTGGCCCGCCGCTGAGCGGGCCCTAGGACTTGCCGCGCCCTTCGGCCTTGGCGCGTGCGGCCTGCGCCTTCTCGCGCGCCTGCTGGACGTAGCTCTTCGGCAGGGCGGCCAGCGTCAGCCAGCCCTGGCCCTTTGCGTCCAGCAGGGCGAACCGCCTGGCGGCCTTGGCGCGCCACTCCGCCAGGCTGACGCGGCCGTCCAGGTCCGTGTCGCACGCCTGTACGGGCTCCGGTTCGTTCAGCACGCCGTAGATGCCCGCCCCCGAGAAGCTGGTGTCCGCCGCGGTGACGCGACCGCCGGAGCGGTCGCGGTCCCCCATGTCGCGACCGGCTTGGCCGCCGCGTCGGCCGCTCGCGTCGACGCCGCCGTTCCGGTCGTGGAACAGGGCGCGGTCCTGGCCTTCGCCGGAGCGGAGCGAGCCGATGCGCGGCAGGATCTCGGGCGCGACGTCGGCCTCGTAGGACTGGATCTCGAAGCCGTCGATCACGCCGTCGCCGTCCGCGTCGAGGCGGCGGAAGAACCGGTCCGCGTCGGCGAGGAACTCCGCCCGCGTGAGGCGGCCGTCGCCGTCCGCGTCGGCGCGGCGGAACCAGTCGGCGGAGGCGTAGGCGCCGCCGGGCGCGCCGTGGAACGGCTCGCCGACGGGGCTGATGAACACGTTGGGCGGCTCGCGGTGCGCAGGCCGGCGCGGGGCCTCCTCGGCCGGGCCGCCGGGCGCGTCCGCCGGCTCCACCTGGGC
>CAXTCO010000088.1:0-8750 GCA_964242255.1 uncultured Caulobacteraceae bacterium
CCTATTAGCTTTCTGGATCCGGCACCTGGTGTCGTGCTGGCTGCGCCCGGGCGCCGGCCCGAGCTGCCTGATCGGTCGTCCGCTGGAAGGTTCCGGCGTGCAGCGCCACGAGCTCGGCCCCGTCGCGGAGCACGCCGCCCGCGCGGGCTTCGCGCGCAACCTGCTCGCCGCCGGCGGGATCGCGGCGGAGGGCGGGCCGCCGGACGCCTACGACCCCGCCGGGACGCCCCTGGCGGTGCTGGCCGGCCCCGACGAGCTCTACGCCGCCGAGGGCCCGGCGGCCGTGCGCGAGTTGCGCGCCCGGGGCGCCCGCGCCGTCTGGATCGCCGGGCCGGAGCTGGAGGGGACCGACGGCGGCCTCTTCGCCGGCTGCGACGCGCCCGCCGTCCTCGACCGCCTGCTGACGGAGCTCGGCGCATGAGCGGCTACACCGCCGACACCTGGGACCGGGCGGAGGTCTTCGCCGGGCGCCTCGCAACGCAGGACGACGTGAACGCAGGCGCGGCGGTCTTCGCCATGGCCGACACGCTCGACCCCGCGCCGCTGGACGAGGCGCTCCCCTCCCCCGTCATCTGGTACGAGGACGAGGACGCCCCCGACGCGGGCGTGGCTGCGGTGGTCGTGCAGGCCGAGGCGCACGGCACGGCGGAGGGCGACGTGCTGCAGGTGCTCGGCCTGCTCCTGCCCGACGGCCGGACCGCCGTGGGCTTCGGCGACGACGTGGACCGGGTCGACGCCGCCGACCCCGTCTGGCGCGACCTGGTGGAGGACGCCCTGTTCGCGGGAGGCGGAGCTTGACCTCGCCCGACTTCTCCACGCTGGACTACGACGCCTTCCCCCCCGCCTCGCCGCGCGCCGTCGGCGGCGCGCCGTGGGAGACGCCGGAGGGCCTGGCCGTCGTCCCGTCCTACGGCCCGGACGCGCGCGCGGGCCTCGACCACCTGGGCGGCCTGCCCGGCCTGCCGCCGTTCGGCCGCGGCCCTTACCCGACCATGTACGCCACCAACCCGTGGACCATCCGCCAGTACGCGGGCTTCTCCACCGCGGAGGACAGCAACGCCTTCTACCGCCGCAACCTCGCGGCCGGGCAGATGGGCCTGTCCGTCGCCTTCGACCTCGCCACCCACCGCGGCTACGACAGCGACCACCCCCGCGTGACCGGCGACGTGGGCATGGCGGGCGTGGCCATCGACAGCATCCTGGACATGCGCACCCTGTTCAGCGGCATCCCGCTGGACCGCATGAGCGTGTCCATGACCATGAACGGCGCGGTGCTGCCGGTGCTGGCGCTCTACATCGTGGCGGCGGAGGAGCAGGGCGTGCCGCACGCCAAGCTCTCAGGCACCATCCAGAACGACATCCTCAAAGAGTTCATGGTGCGCAACACCTACATCTACCCGCCCGCCGGGTCGATGCGCATCATTTCCGACATCTTCGCCTACACTTCGCGCGAGACGCCGAAGTTCAACAGCATCTCCATCAGCGGCTACCACATGCAGGAGGCGGGCGCCTCCGCCGACCTGGAGCTGGCCTACACCCTGGCCGACGGGATCGAATACATCCGCGCGGGCCGCGCCGCAGGGCTGGACGTGGACGCCTTCGCGCCGCGCCTGAGCTTCTTCTGGGCCATCGGCATGAACTTCTTCATGGAGGTGGCCAAGATGCGCGCGGCCCGCCTCCTGTGGGCCAGGCTGGTGCGCGACGAGTTCCAGCCCAAGGACAGCCGCTCCCTCTCGCTCCGCACCCACTGCCAGACCAGCGGCTGGTCACTGGCGGCGCAGGACGTGTTCAACAACGTCGCCCGCACGGCCGTGGAGGCCATGGCCGCCACGTGCGGCGGCACGCAGAGCCTGCACACCAATTCGCTGGACGAAGCCCTGGCCCTGCCGACGGACTTCTCAGCCCGCATCGCCCGCAACACCCAGCTGTTCATCCAGATGGAGAGCGGCCTGCCCAAGACGGTCGATCCCTGGGGCGGCTCCTTCTACGTCGAGCGGCTGACGCATGACCTCGCGCAGCGCGCCCTCGGCCACATCGCCGAGGTCGAGGCCCTGGGCGGCATGGCCAAGGCCATCGAGGCCGGCGTGCCCAAGCTGCGCATCGAGGAGGCCGCCGCCCGCACCCAGGCGCGCATCGACACGGGCGCGCAGAGCGTCGTGGGGGTGAACCGCTACCGTCCGGAGGGCGCGGAGGACATCCCCGTGCTCAAGGTGGACAACGCCGCCGTGCGCGAACGCCAGCTCGGCAAGCTCGTGCAGCTGCGCACGGAGCGCGACGCCGCGGCCGTGCAGGCGGCGCTGGCGCGCCTCACCGAGGGCGCGCGGGGCCGCGCCAACCTGCTGGAGCTGGCCGTCGAGGCCGCCCGCGCCAAGGCCACCGTGGGCGAGATCAGCTCCGCCCTGGAGCGCGTGTTCAACCGCCACAAGGCCGTCGTGCAGGGCGTGCGCGGCGTCTACGCGACCGAGGCCGGCCGCGACGACCGCCGCGTGGCCCGCGCCCGCGAGCTGGTCCGCGCCTTCCAGGAGACGGACGGGCGGCCGCCCAAGATCATGGTCGCCAAGATGGGCCAGGACGGGCACGACCGGGGCCAGAAGGTGGTCTCCACCGCCTTCGCGGACCTGGGCTTCGACGTCGAGATCGGCGAGCTGTTCCAGACGCCGGCGGAGGCGGCGCAGGAGGCGGTGCGGGCCGGCGTGCACGTGGTGGGCGCCTCCTCGCTCGCCGCGGGCCACCTGACGCTGATCCCCGAGCTGAAGGCGGAGCTGGCGAAGCTCGGCCGCGACGACATCCTGGTGGTGGTGGGCGGCGTGATCCCGCCCGGCGACTTCCAAGCCCTGCGCGACGCGGGCGCGGTGGCCATCTTCCCGCCCGGCACGGTGGTGGCCGAGGCCGCCGTGGAGCTGCTGGAGCGGCTGAGCGAGAGCCTCGGCTACGCCCAGGCCGCCCGCACGGACCCGCAGGCGGCCTGATCCGTTCAGCCCGAGACCCGCTTCGCCAGGAGGCCGCCGTGGCCGACTCCGCCGTTCCCGCCCACCGCTCCGCCTCCGGCTTCGACCTGACGCCGCCCTCCGCCGCCGAGCGCCGGGAGCTGGAGGCCGCGCTCACGCCCGAGGAGCGCCACGTGCTGCTCAGCCACGGCACGGAGGCGCCGTTCTGCGGCGTGCTGCTGGGCGAGAAGCGCAGCGGCGCCTTCTGCTGCCGCCTGTGCGGCCTGCCCCTGTTCCGCAGCGGGACCAAGTTTGAGAGCGGCACCGGCTGGCCCTCGTTCAACGAGCCCTACGACAGCGGCCACCTGGAGCTGAAGCAGGACCGGACCTACGGCATGGTGCGCACCGAGACCCTGTGCGGCCGCTGCGGCAGCCACCAGGGCCACGTCTTCCCCGACGGGCCGCCGCCCAGCGGCCTGCGCTATTGCATCAACTCCGTGGCGCTGAGCTTCACCCCCGCCGGCGCGCCTTTCCCCGACCCGCTCCACCGCGGCGAGGCCGACATCGAGGCCGCCACCGGCTCCTGACCGGCGACGCGCCGCGTCAGATCTTCGGCTCGGCCGCCCACCGGGCGTCGAGCCGCGGCTGGAGGTCGGCGCCGAGACCCCGCGCCACGAACTCCAGGCCGCGGAAGAAGACGCGCGGGTTGCCGCCGAACAGCCCGCCCGGCGTGACGCGGTAGTCGATGACGTAGACGGCGCGGTCGGTGCGCCGTTCGCCGTCCTCCACATAGGTGGTGAGCACGCCCACGGGCAGGCGGCCGTAGCCGTCCCACTTCACCCCGCGCGCCTTGGCCGCCGCCCTGATCCCGGCGCGCAGACCGTTGTTCACCCACGCCACGTCCACCTGCGGCGGCTCGCCGTCGACCTCCATGGCGTGGCCGAGCACGGCGCGGGGGAACAGGTAGCGCTGATCCTGGATCGCCTGCCCTTCGTTGAGCGGGTGGAGCATGATGCGGGCGCCGTTGTCGTAGATGTCCGCCCGCAGGACGAGCGTCTCCCGCCGCGCCTCGCGCTGGGCGGCGCTGAGCCTGTCGGCCTGCTCTTGATGGTGCAGCCGGCGCGTGTCGCAGAAGCTCAGGGCCGCAATGAGCAGGGCGCCCACGCCGACCGCCTCGCTCAGCGTCACCCAGCGGCGACGCCACCAAAGAGGCTTGCCGGAGTCAGGGTCCTTGGCGGCCATGCAAGCCTTCGACCCGCCACGCCGCCGCACGTCAAGATGAACGTCGCCCGACCCGCGCCTCAGGGTGCGTTCAAGCGCGACCGCCGATACCTCCCGCCGAGCGACGGCGACCGATGGGGGCCGCGGCCGCCGGAGAGACGGGACCATGTTCAGGATCAACGGCTTCAGGCGGGCGGCGGCGGCGGTGGCGGCCCTGGTGACGGGGGGCGCGGCCCTGGCCGTCCCCGCCGCGGCGCAGGCGCACGACCGCCGCACGCAGGACGTCGTGGTGGGCGGGCTGGTGGGCGCGCTTGCGGGCGGCCTGATCGGCGGCGACGCCACGGGCGCGGTGGTCGGCGCGGGCGCAGGCGCCCTGCTCGGCGTCGCTGTGGCCGGCCACCAGCACCGGGATTACGGCTACGGCTACGATCAAGGCGGCTATCGCTACGACCGCGGCGGCTACGGCCACCACCGCGGCGGTTACGGCGAGTACCGCACCGACTATAGCTACGGCGGCGACGGCTACGGCCGGGGCTACGATCCCACCCGCAGCTTCGACCGCTACGGCTACGGGCGCTGAGCGGCCGCCGCGCACGCCGCTCAGGGTCCGGCGGGACGGCGCGGGTGCGTGACCGGAAACGGACGTGCTTGGAAGCCGCGGGCGGCGGGTTCGACGCCGTCCGCCGCTCAGTAGCGGCGCAAGCCTCGGCCCGCCCCGCCTGCGCCCGGCCGCCCAAGGCCCGTCGCCGGCCTCACCAGCGTCCGCTTGGGCGGGGGCGGCGGAGGCGGGGGCGGCGTGCGCGGGGCGGCGATCGCGGCGAACGACGCCGGGTCCGCCCCGGCCGCCAGCCTGGCCAGCTCCGACGTGACGCGCTCGGCGGCGGCCAGGCGCGCCTCCGGGGTGTCGAACTCGCCGCGGATCACGAGCTTGCTGTCCGGCCGCAGCTTCCAGTCGGCCGCGCGCCGGGCGATCAGCGCGATCAGCGCCTGCGGCTGGGCGAAGTCGTTCTCGCGGAAGCCGACCACCACGCCCTTGGGGCCGACGTCGATCTTCTCCACGTTGGCTTGGCGGCACAGGCCCTTGATCCCCACAACCTTGAGAAGCTGGTCGGCCTCGGCCGGCAGCGGGCCGAAGCGGTCGATCATCTCGGCGGCGAGGGCCTCGCGGTCCTCCGGCTTCTCGGCCTCCGACAGGCGGCGGTAGATGGACAGGCGCACGTTCAGGTCGGGCACATAGTCGTCGGGGATGAGCACGGCCGCACCCGCGTTGATGGCCGGCGACCAGGCGCGCTGGGCGGCGGCGTGGGCGGTGTCCTGCCGCAGCTCGGCCACCGCGTCCTCCAGCATCTGCTGGTAGAGTTCGACGCCGATCTCCTTGATGTGGCCGCTCTGCTCGTCGCCGAGGAGGTTGCCGCCGCCGCGCTGGTCGAGGTCGTGGCTGGCCAGCTGGAAGCCCGCGCCGAGGCTGTCGAGGCTGGAGAGCACGCGCAGGCGCTTCTCGGCGGCCTCGGTCAGCACCTTCTCCGCGGGCGTGGTCAGGTAGGCGTAGGCGCGCGCCTTGGAGCGGCCCACCCGGCCTCGGATCTGGTAGAGCTGCGCGAGGCCGAACATGTCGGCGCGGTGGACCACCAGCGTGTTGGCGCTCGGCACGTCCAACCCGCTCTCCACGATGGTGGTGGAGAGGAGCACGTCGTACTTGCCGTCGTAGAAGGCGCTCATCACCTCTTCGAGCTGGGTGGGCGCCATCTGGCCGTGGCCGACGATCACCTTCACCTCCGGCACGCTCTCGCGCAGGAAGCGCTCCAGGTCCGGCAGGTCGCGCACGCGCGGGGCGACGAAATAGGCCTGCCCGCCGCGGTACTTCTCGCGCAGCAGCGCCTCGCGGATCGTCACCGGGTCGTCGGGCAGGATGTAGGTGCGCACCGCCAGGCGGTCGACGGGGGGCGTCGCGATGATGGACATCTCGCGGATGCCGCTGAGCGCCATCTGCAGGGTGCGCGGGATGGGCGTGGCCGTCAGCGTCAGCATGTGCACGTCGGCGCGCAGCTCCTTGAGGCGCTCCTTGTGCTTGACGCCGAAGTGCTGCTCCTCGTCGACGATCACCATGCCGAGGTCCTTGAAGCCGACCCCGCTTGCGAGCACGGCGTGCGTGCCGACCACGATCTCGACGGCGCCCGTCTTCAGCTGGTCGCGCGTCTCGCCCATCTCCTTGGCGGGGACCATGCGCGACAGCTGGCGCACCTTCACCGGCCAGCCGGCGAAGCGCTCGCTGAAGGTCTTGAAATGCTGGCGGGCGAGGAGCGTGGTGGGCGCGACGATGGCCACCTGCTTGCCGCTCATGGCCACCACGAAGGCGGCGCGCAGGGCCACCTCCGTCTTGCCGAAGCCGACGTCGCCGCAGATCAGCCGGTCCATGGGGCGGCCCTTGGCGAGATCGCCGAGCACGTCGCCGATGGCGTTCAGCTGGTCGTCGGTCTCCTCGTAGGGGAAGCGGGCGCAGAACTCGTCGAAGGTGCCCGTGGGGGCGTCGATCTCCTCCGTCTGGTTCAGTTCGCGGCGGGCGGCGATCTGGATCAGGCCGTCGGCCATGATCCGCAGGCGCTCCTTGGCCTTGCTCTTGCGCGCCTGCCAGGCCGCGCCGCCCAGGCGGTCGAGCTGCACGTCCTCGCTGTCGCTGCCGTAGCGGGTGAGGAGGTCGATGTTCTCCACCGGCAGGTAGAGCTTGGCCTCGCCGCCGTACTGCAGGTCGAGGCAGTCGTGCGGGGCGCCCGCCACCTCCAGCGTCTTCAGCCCGTCGTAGCGGCCGATGCCGTGGTCGATGTGCACCACGAGGTCGCCGGGGGTGAGCGCGGTGGCCTCCGCCAGGAAGTTGGCGGCGCGGCGCTTCTTGCGCGGGCGGGCGAGGCGGTCGCCCAGGATGTCGGTCTCGCTGATCACGGCGAGGTCGGGCGTCTCGAAGCCGTGCTCCACGGTGATCACGGCGCGCTGGATAGGCTTCTGCTTGGCTCCTTGCACGCCGTGGGCCTGCACGTCCGCCCAGTCCTTGGCGAAGCGCACCGCCTTCAGCCCGTGGTCGCCCAGCATGGAGGCCAGCCGGTCGGACGAGCCGTCGCTCCAGCTGGCGAACAGCACGCGCTTGCCCGCCTTCTGGAGCGCGGCGGCGTGGGCGCACACGGCCTCGAACAGGTTCACGCTGTCCTGCTGGCGCTCCGGCGCGAAGTCGCGGCCCGCCTTGGCGCCCAGGTCGGCGACGTAGCTCGCGCTCTCGCGGGGAAAGGGCGAGAAGGCGCGGGTGGCGTGATCGGCCTCCGCCTCCGTCCACTCCGCCTTGGTCAGGTACAGCGAGCGGGCGGGCAACGGGCGGTGGTTGGAGCCGCCTCGCACCTTGCTCGCCTCGGCGCGGTTGTCGTGCGCGTCCTCCACCAGGGCGATGCGCTCGTCGCGCGCCTCGGCGGCGAGGTGGTCGAGCAGCACCAGGGCGTCCGGCCCGGCGTAGTCGAACACCGTCTCAAGCCGCTCGTAGAACAGGGGGAGCCAGTGCTCCATGCCGGCGCGACGGCCGCCCTCGCTGACGGCGGCGTAGAGGCTGTCGTCGCCGGGCGCGCCGAAGCTCTTCACGAAGCCGGTGCGGAAACGGCTGATCGTCTCCTTGTCGAGCAGCGCCTCCGACACGGGCAGGAGGTCGACGCTCTTGTGGGTCGCCGTGGAGCGCTGCGTCTCCGGATCGAAGCCGCGGATCTGCTCCAGGGTGTCGCCGAACAGGTCGAGGCGCACGGGCTCCTCGGCGCCGGGCGGGAAGACGTCGATGACGCCGCCGCGCACGGCGAACTCGCCCCGCTCGCTGACGGTGGAGGCGCGCACGTAGCCGTTCACGGCGAAGTAGCGCTCCAGGGAGGCCGTATCCACGTCCTCGCCGACGCGCGCGGTGAAGCTCGCCGCCCTGATCGCGGCCCGGGGCGGCGTGCGCTGGCCCGCGGCGGGGACGGTGGTGACCACCACCAGCGGCTCCGCGGCCTTCGCCGGGCGGCGCGCAAGCGTGGAG
This sequence comes from uncultured Caulobacteraceae bacterium, assembly GCA_964242255.1. Lineage (GTDB taxonomy): Bacteria > Pseudomonadota > Alphaproteobacteria > Caulobacterales > Caulobacteraceae > JASLDZ01. Next base: position 8,191 of record CAXTCO010000088.1, read on the forward strand.
AGCGCCGCCATGCGCGCCGCCGCCACGCCGGAAGACGGCCCGATCCGGTCGTAGGGCAGGCAGTCCCACGCCGGCAGCTGCAGCACCGCCAGCTCCGGCGCGAAGAAGCCGAGCGCGCCGGTGAACGCCTCCGCACGCGCGCCGTCGCGCGCCACGAACAGCACCACGCCGCCGGTGCCGGAGCCCGCGTGGGCGCGGGCGAGGTCGGCGGCGACCAGGGCGTCGAAGCCCTCGGGCGCGGCGGCGAGGTCGATGCGGCCCTTGCCCCGGGCCAGGGTCCTCACGTCCAAACTCGAACTCCGGAGAAGGGGCGGTCAGCCGCCCGCGGTGGTGGTCGGCGCTCCGCTCACCTGAAAGCGGAACGCGCGCAGGCGATGCATGACGGGGCCGTCGTGCTCGGGCGCGGGCGGCGCGCGCTCGACGATCCAGTCGTAGAGGTCGCCGTCAGGAACCTCCAGCAGGCGCTCGAAGGCGTCCAGCTCGTCGGCGCCCATCCGCGCGAGCTCGGCGTCGGCGAAGCCGCCCACGATCAGGTCGGCCTCGCGGAAGCCGCGGCGCCA
>CAXTCO010000089.1:0-8688 GCA_964242255.1 uncultured Caulobacteraceae bacterium
CCCAGGCGTTCGCGCGAGGCGAGGGCGTGCGCCTGTGGACGGAGGACGGGACCGAGTACCTCGACTGCCTGGCCGGCATCGCCGTCACCGCCCTGGGCCACGCGCACCCGGTGCTCGTGGAGGCGGTGAAGGCGCAGGCGGAGACGCTCTGGCACACCTCCAACATCTTCCGCGTGCCGGACCAGGAGGCCGTGGCGGCGCGCCTGGCCGAGCTGTCGGGCCTGGACGTCGCCTTCATGACCAACTCGGGCACGGAGGCGGTGGAGTGCGCGCTGAAGACGGCGCGCAAGTTCCACGCCGCGAACGGGCAGCCGGAGCGGATCGACGTGATCGGCTTCGAAGGCGCGTTCCACGGGCGGAGCTACGCGGCGGTGAACGCCTCCGGCAACCCGGGCTACCTGGACGGGTTCGGCCCGCGCCTGCCGGGCTACGTGCAGCTGACCTTCGGCGACCACGAGGCGCTGAAGGCGGCGCTCGCGGCCCCGACGACGGCGGCCGTCATCCTTGAGCCCGTGCAGGGCGAGGGCGGCGCGCGCGCCGCGCCCGACGTGTGCCTGCGCGGCCTGCGCGAGCTGTGCGACGCCCACGGCGTGCTGCTCATCTACGACGAGGTGCAGTGCGGGCTGGGCCGCACGGGCCGCCTGTTCGCGCACCAGTGGGCGGAGCACGCGCGTCCGGACGTCATGTGCCTGGCCAAGGCGCTGGGCAACGGCTTCCCCGTGGGCGCGTGCCTGGCCACCGCCGAGGCCGCCAAGGGCATGACCGTGGGCGCCCACGGCTCCACCTACGGCGGCAACCCCTTGGCCATGGCGGTCGCCAAGGCGGCGCTGGAGCTCCTGTCGTCCGAGGAGCTTCTGCAGCACGTGCGCGACGTGTCGGGCTACTTCACCCAGCAGCTGGAGGGGCTGAGGAGCCGCTTCCCCGACGTGGTGGCCGACGTGCGCGGCCGGGGCCTCCTGATCGGAGTCAAGCTGCACCCGAACAATCGCGCCTTCATGGGCTGGGCGCGCGACGAGGGCCTGCTGGTCGCGGGCGGCGGCGACAACTGCGTGCGCCTGCTGCCTCCGCTCGTCATCACGCAGGACGAGGCGCGCGAGGCGCTGGAGAAGCTGGAGGCCGCGTGCCTGCGCGCCCGGCGCGAGGCTCAGGAGACGGCGAAGGCGGCGACGGCATGAGCGCTCCCGGCCCCACGCCCGTCAGGCATTTCCTCGACCTCTGGAAGCTCGACGCGGGCACGCTCCGCCGCATCCTGGACGACGCGCACGCCCGCAAGGCCGCGCGCGCCGGCAAGCCGCAGGGCTGGATCGACGCCGACGCCCCCGCGCGCGACCGCGTGCTGGCCATGATCTTCGAGAAGCACTCGACCCGCACGCGCTTCTCCTTCGACGCGGCCATGCGCCAGCTGGGCGGGTCGGCCATCATCTCCAACGCCGGCGACATGCAGCTCGGCCGCGGCGAGCCGGTGGAGGACACGGCCCGCGTGCTCAGCCGCATGGTGGACGCCGTGATGATCCGCGCGCGCAGCCACGACGACCTGGAGCGCTTCAGCCAGATGTCGCAGGTGCCGGTGGTCAACGGGCTCACCGACCGCAGCCACCCCTGCCAGATCCTGGCCGACCTCCTCACCCTGGAGGAGGCTTGGGGCGCGCCGGTCGCCGGCCGCACGGTGGCCTGGGTGGGCGACGGCAACAACGTCTGCGCCTCCCTGATCCACGCGGCGGGCCGCTTCGGCTTCGACCTGCGCATCGCCTGCCCCGCCGACTACCATCCCGACCTGATGGACCTGGCCCGCGCCGACGTGGGCCGCCGCGTCGTCATCGGCCACGACAAGCACGAGGCCGCCGCCGGCGCGGACGCGGTGGTCACCGACACCTGGGTCAGCATGGGCGACGCCGACGCCGACCAGCGGCTGGACGCCTTCGAGCCCTTCCAGGTCGACACGGCGCTGATGGACGAAGCCGCCCCCGACGCCGTCTTCCTCCACTGCCTGCCCGCCCACCGCGGCGAGGAGGTGACCGACGAGGTGATCGACGGCCCCCGCTCGCGCGTGTGGCAGGAGGCGGAGAACCGCATCCACGCGCAGAAGAGCGTCCTGGCCTGGTGCTTCGGCGCCATCGGCTGACCCCCGCCTTCGGCCGGCTCGTCTCCGCACGGGGGCCGACGCTTGCGCCGGGCGGGCGCGGCCCGCACATCGGAGCCATGCCCGTGCTCGATATCGCCCGCCCGCGGGAGGCGCCCGCAGCGACCGTGGCCGTGCGGCCCAACCTGGCCGGCCTGACGCGCGCCGGGCTGCAGGCCGCCCTGGTCGAGGCCGGGCTCGCGGACGCCGGGAAGGCGCGCATGCGGGCCAGCCAGCTGTGGCGATGGATCCACCACTACGGCGTGACCGACTTCGCGCCCATGAGCGACGTGTCCAAGGAGCTGAAGGCGCAGCTGGCCGAGCGCTTCACCCTGGCGCGGCCGGAGGTGGTGGAGCGCCAGGTCTCCGCCGACGGCACGCGCAAGTGGCTGATCCGCTTCGCCCCCGGGATCGAGGCGGAGACCGTCTACATCCCCGACGTGGGGCGGGCGGGGGCGCTGTGCGTGTCCAGCCAGGTGGGCTGCACGCTGAACTGCACCTTCTGCCACACGGGCACGCAGGCGCTGGTGCGCAACCTCTCCGCCGCGGAGGTCGTCGCGCAGGTGCAGGTCGCGCGCGACGACCTGGGCGAGTGGCCGAGCCCCAAGGAGGACCGGCGGCTCTCCAACATCGTCTTCATGGGCATGGGCGAGCCCTTGTACAACCTGGACGCGGTCGCCGACGCCATGGACATCGTCAGCGACGGGGAAGGGATCTCCATCTCCCGCCGCCGCATCACCGTCTCGACCTCCGGCGTCGTCCCCAAGCTGCACGAGCTGGGCGAGCGCACCCAGGCGATGCTGGCCATCAGCCTGCACGCCACCAACGACCCCCTGCGCGACGTGCTGGTGCCGCTGAACAAGCGGTACGACCTCGCCGAGCTCATGGCGGCGATCCGCGCCTACCCGGGCCTGTCGAACGCCCGCCGGGTCACGTTCGAGTACGTGATGCTCAAGGGCGTGAACGACAGCCCGGCCGAGGCCAAGGCGCTCTGCAGGCTGATCGAGGGCGTGCCCGCCAAGATCAACCTGATTCCGTTCAACCCGTGGCCGGGCAGCCCCTACGCGTGCAGCGACTGGGGAACGATCGAGCGCTTCGCCGCCGTGCTGAACCGCGCCGGATACGCCTCGCCCATCCGCACGCCGCGCGGCCGCGACATCCTCGCCGCCTGCGGCCAGCTCAAGAGCGAGAGCGAGAAGCTGCGCGCGTCCGTCCGCCGCGCCGAGGCGTCCGCCGCCGCCGTCTGACGATTTGTGCGCCGCTCCGCTAGGCGGCGAGGCCTGGACGCGCCTACATGGAAGGCGCGGGGCCCGCTCGTTCGGACGTGTCGATGAAGAAGCTTCTGCTCACCAGCCTGTCGGCCTTCGCGCTGGGCGCCGGGGCCATGGCCTTCGCCGACCAGCACGCCTTCGCCGCGACCGGCCGCGCCGACACCTACAAGATGCTGGAGCTGTTCGGCGACGTCCTCACCACGGTGAAGAAGGATTACGTCGCCCCCGTCGACGACAAGAAGCTGATCCAGGCCGCCATCGACGGCATGCTCACCAGCCTCGACCCGCATTCCGGCTACCTCGCCCCCACCGACTTCGACGAGATGCGCGACCAGACGCGCGGCGAATACGGCGGCGTGGGCATCGTCATCCAGGCCGACGAGGGCGCGGTGAAGGTGGTCTCGCCCATGGACGGCACGCCCGCCTCGAAGGCCGGCATCCACGCCGGCGACTACATCACCGCCGTGGACGGCAAGACGCTGATCGGCCAGCCCAGCGGCGAAGCGCAGAAGAGCCTGCGAGGCCCGGTCGGCACCACCGTCTCGCTCACCATCGCCCGCGAGAAGCAGGACCCGTTCACCGTCAAGCTGACGCGCGAGATCATCGCCGTCCACTCCGTCAGCCACCACGCGGAGGGCGACGTCGGCTACGTGCGCATCGCCTCCTTCGACGAGAAGACGGGGACCGAGACCACCGCCGCGCTGAAGGACCTGCGCGCCAAGCTGCCCCACATGAAGGGCCTGGTGCTCGACCTGCGCAACAACCCCGGCGGCCTGGTCGACACGGCGGTGGAGGTCGCGAGCGACTTCCTCGACGGCGGCGAGGTGGTGAGCCAGCGCGGCCGCGACCCGCGCGACATCCAGCGCTACAACGCCAAGCCGATGGGCGACCTCGTGCGCGGCGTGCCCATGGTGGTGCTGGTGAACTACGGCTCGGCCTCGGCGGCGGAGATCGTGTCGGGCGCCCTGAAGGACCGCGAGCGCGCCGTCGTCGTGGGCCTGACCACCTTCGGCAAGGGCTCGGTGCAGACCGTGCTGCCGCTCCGCGGCGGGGCGGACGGCGCGCTGAAGCTGACCACCGCCAAGTACTACACGCCGTCGGGCGTCAGCATCCAGAAGACGGGCATCACGCCCGACCTCACCGTGGCGCGCTCGCGCTACGAGGCGCAGGTGGTGTCCGACGAGAGCCTGCTGGACTACTCGGAGTCGTCCTACCGCAACGCCCTGGACAGCCAGGAAGGCCGCACGCGCAAGATCAACGCGAACATCGAGGTGCCCCCGCTCACGCAGGACCCGACCGAGAAGCTCGACAAGGACGGCAAGCGCGCCAAGCTGCAGGGCCCGGACTCGGTGGTCGTGCCCGACGAGAAGGACACGCCCGCCACCGACTTCCAGCTGGCCCGCGCCCTGGAGGTGCTGCGCTACGGAAGCGTGCCGCAGACGGTCGCCGCCGCGCCCGCCGACGTCTACAAGCCCAAGGCGCAGAAGTTCGCCCTGAACACGCCGCCCAAGGGAGCGCGCCCGCCCGCCGCCCTGTCCGGGGCGCCGGACGTGCGGAAGGGCGTCAAGCCGGACGCGCCCGACGCCAAGACCGGCCCGCCCGAGCAGGTCGGCCCCGACCAGCCCGCGCCCGCCGTGAAAGCGCCCTCGCGCAGCCGCTGACGGACGCGGTGGCCGCGATCCCGGCGGGCGGCTAGGCTCGGGGGGACATGTCCGAGCCGCTGACGCCCGAAGCCTACGCCGACCTGCGCCGCCGCGCGGCGGACGACCCGTCCGCCTTCTGGGGCGAGGCGGCCGGGCGGCTCGACTGGATCGCGCCCTTCACCCACGTGAAGGACGTCTCCTTCGACGCGGCCGACCTGCACATCCGCTGGTTCCCCGACGGCGTGCTGAACGCCTGCGCCAACTGCGTCGACCGCTGGTTGCCCGAGCGCGGCGACGAGACCGCCATCGTGTTCGAGGGCGACGATCCCGGGACCGGCGAACGGATCACCTTCCGCGAGCTGCACCGCCGCGTGTGCCGCATGGCCAACGTGCTCAAGGCGCGGGGCGTCGGGCGCGGCGACCGGGTCACCCTCTACATGCCCATGACGCCGGACGCGGCCGTGGCCATGCTCGCCTGCGCGCGCATAGGCGCGATCCACTCGGTGGTGTTCGGCGGCTTCTCGCCCGAGGCCCTGGCGGGCCGCATCTCCGACTGCGGCTCACGGCTGGTGGTCACCGCCGACGAAGGCGTGCGCGGCGGGCGCACCGTTCCGCTCAAGCGCAACGTCGACGAGGCGCTGCGGTCCCTCGCGGCGGGGAGCGGCGTCACGGTCGATACGGTGCTGGTGATGCGCCGCACGGGAGCGGACGTCGCCATGACGCCCGGCCGCGACATCGCCTTCGCCGACGCCGAGCGCGACGCCTCCGACGATTGCCCGGCCGAGCCGATGAACGCGGAGGATCCGCTGTTCATCCTCTACACCTCCGGCTCGACGGGCAAGCCGAAGGGCGTGCTGCACACCACCGGCGGCTACCTGTTCTGGGCGGCCTGGACGCACGAGCTCGTCTTCGGCCACCGCCCCGGCGAGCTGTTCTGGTGCACGGCGGACGTGGGCTGGATCACGGGCCACAGCTACGTGGTCTACGGCCCGCTGGCCAACGGCGGGGCGACGCTGATGTTCGAGGGCGTGCCCACCTGGCCCGACGCCTCCCGCTCGTGGAAGGTGATCGACCGGCACAAGGTGGACGTCTTCTACACCGCGCCCACAGCCATCCGCGCCCTGATGAAGGAGGGCGACGGCCCGCTGGCGGGCGCGCACCTGTCGTCCCTGCGCCTGCTGGGCAGCGTGGGCGAGCCGATCAACCCGGAAGCCTGGCGCTGGTACCACGACAAGGTCGGGCGCGGCCGCCTGCCGATCGTGGACACCTGGTGGCAGACGGAGACGGGCGGCGTGCTGATCTCGCCCGTGCCGGGCGCGACCCCCGACCCGCCGCCGGGCTCGGCCACGACGCCGCTGCCGGGCGTGCAGGCGCAGCTGGTCGACAGCGCCCATCGCGTGCTGGACGGCGAGGCGCAGGGCGACCTCGTCGTCGCCGACAGCTGGCCGGGTCAGATGCGCACGGTCTGGGGCGACCATGACCGCTTCGTGCAGACCTATTTCGTCCAGCATCCGGGCAAGTACACCACCGGCGACGGCGCCCGCCGCGACGCCCAGGGCCACATCTGGATCACCGGCCGGGTGGACGACGTGATCAACGTCAGCGGCCACCGCATCGGCACCGCCGAGGTGGAGAGCGCGCTCGTCGGCCACGCCGCCGTCGCCGAGGCGGCGGTGGTGGGCGTGCCGCACGAGCTGAAGGGACAGGGGCTCTACGCCTTCGTCACCCTCAAGGGCGGCCACGAGGGCGACGACGCCCTGCGCGGCGAGCTGATGGAGCAGGTGCGGCGCGAGATCGGCCGCTTCGCCGCTCCCGAAGCGATCCAGTGGGCGCCGGGCCTGCCCAAGACGCGCTCGGGCAAGATCATGCGCCGCATCCTGCGCAAGATCGCCGAGGGCGGGACCGGCGAGCTGGGCGACGTGTCCACCCTGGCCGACCCGGCCGTGGTGGACGAGCTGGTCGCCGGCCGGATCGGGTGAGGGCGGACGCCCTAGCCGCTCCGCCCGTGCACGTCGGCCTTCTCCTTCAGCGCGTCGATGCGCTTGGACGCCTCGGCCTTGGTCAAGCCGTCGCTGTAGGCGTCCGGGTCGTGCGCCTGCTCGGACAGGGTCTTCAGGTAGCTCATCTGCGCGCCCGTCATCGGCTCGTCCCCGGTGACCCAGTCGTCCGGGTCCTTCTCGGCGTTGGAAGGCGGGTGCGGGTCCTGCTTGACGTTCTTGGCGTCGATGTCGGCGTCGGCCACGGGGCGGCTCCTGGAAGGCGGTCGTTGCGGAAATGTTCTCCCGCGCGGAGGGTTGCATGAGCGGGCCGCGGATCGTCGTCGTGGGCGCCGGCGCGGCCGGGATCGCCGCCGGGCGCCGGCTGCGGGCGGCGCAGGTCCCGTTCCTGATCCTTGAGGCGCGCGACCGCGTGGGCGGCCGGGCGCACACGGTGGCGCGCGAGGGGTTCCCGCTCGACCTTGGCTGCGGGTGGCTGCACCGGGCGGACCGCAACGCCTGGGGCGACGTGTTCCGCGATGCCGGGACGCCCATCGACGGCACGCCCCCGCCGTGGGGCCGCCCCGCGCTCACGGCCGGCTTCCCCCTCGCCGACCAACGCGACTTCCAGGCCGCCTTCGCCGCCCTGGAGGGCCGGCTGGCGGCGGCGGCGGGGCGGCCCGAAGATTCCGCGGCGTCGGACCAGCTGGAGCCCGGCGGCCGCTGGAACAAGCTGCTGGGCGCCTTCTCCGCCGCCTACAACGGCGCGCCGTTCAGCCGCGTCTCGGTCAAGGACTACGCCAACTTCGACGAGGGCGGCGACGCCGACCGCCGCGTCCCCTCCGGCTACGGAGACGCGATCGCCCGCGCGGCTGCGGGGCTGCCCGTGCGCCTGGGGGCGGCGGTGGCGCGCATCGCCCACGGCGGCCCGCGCGTGCGCCTGGACCTGGAGGACGGGGGCGTCGTCGAGGCCGAGGCGGTGGTGGTCACCCTTCCCACCGCGCTGCTGTCGCGGGAGGCCGTGCGCTTCGACCCGCCCCTGCCGGGCAAGCTCTCGGCGGCGGCGGGCCTGCCGCTGGGCTTCGCGGGCAAGGTCTTCCTGCACCTGGACGGAGCGGAGCGCGACTTCGCGGCGGAGAGCCTGCTCCACGGCTCGACCACCTCGACGCGCACGGCCGCCTTCCACATCCGGCCGTTCGGCCGCCCCTTGGTCGAGAGCTACTTCGGCGGGGCCACGGCGGAGGAGTTGGAGTCCGCGGGCCCGCGGGCGGCGGCCGACTTCTGCATCGGGCTGATCGCAGACGCCCTGGGTTCGGCGATCCGCCCGCGGCTGCGCCCGCTGGCGGTCACGGACTGGAGCGTTGATCGCTTCTCCCGCGGGGCCTACAGCCACGCCCTGCCGGGACACGCGGGAGACCGCGACGTCCTCGCCCGGCCGGAGGGACGGTTGCTGTTCGCCGGCGAGGCGTGCAGCCGCGACGCCTACTCCAGCGCGCACGGGGCGTACGAGACAGGCGTGGCCGCCGCAGAGGCGGCGCTGGCGGAGCTGGGCGCCGACGGCGGGGGGTGAGGCGGGGCGCGGCTTTCGGAGCGGCGGCGGCGGTGCGGGGCCACCGTGCTCGGTCGCGTCAAGGCGCGCTCCGCTTCGCTGCGCTCTTCGGCCTTGACCCGCCCTGCGC
>CAXTCO010000090.1:0-8679 GCA_964242255.1 uncultured Caulobacteraceae bacterium
GCCCTGGGCGGCGCCGCGCCGGCCCGCGCGCAGCCCGCCGCTCCGCCCGCGACGTCCGCACCGGCGGAGGACGGCTCCACCGTGGTGGCGGAGCTGCAGGTGGTCGGCCGCCCCCCCGGCCCCGCCCTGTGGCGCGTGCGCCGCGGCGGGTCGCAGGTGGTGATCCTGGGCGCCGTCTCGCCCCTGCCCCAATCCCTGGCGTGGGACGAGGCGGCCGTCGGCCGCGCCCTGGACGGCGCGCGCCAGCTGCTCACGCCGCCGGAGGCGCAGCTCAGCCTGTTCGACGGCCCGGGTGCGGCGATCCAGTTCCTGCGCCTGCGCGCGCTCACGCCGCTGGACCGGCGCACCCCGCCCGCCCTCTACGCCCGCGTGCTCGCCGCAGCGCGGATCGCCCACGCGGACCCGCGCAAGCTGAACGGCTGGCGCCCCGCCGCGGCGGGGGGCTGGCTGCTGGCCGACTTCTACAAGGCGGCGGGCTTGTCCCTGGCCAAGCCGGCCTCCACGGTGGTGCGGCTGGCCAAGGCGCGGCGGGTGCCGGTGCGCCCGATCCTGCGCGTCAGCGGCGCGCCCTTCCTGAGCGCCTTCGCCCGCATGGACGAGCCGGCGCAGCAGCGCTGCCTGGCGTCGGCGGTGGACGAGGTGGACTGGCAGGCCGGCCACGCCCGCCCCGCCGCCGAGGCCTGGGCCCGCGGCCGCGTGGAGGCGGCGCGCGCGGAACGCTCCCGCGCCCTCTGGTCCAGCTGCCTGGAGGAGCTGCCCACCGTGCGCGCCCTGGAGGACCGCGGGATCGCCCAGGCTTTCACCGCCATGCAGGCCGCCCTCGCCCAGCCCGGCAAGACGGTGGCGGTGGTCGACCTTCGCTACCTGGACGTGCGCGACGGCCTGCTCGACCGCCTGCGCGCGACGGGCGCGACGGTGGACACGCCGCCGGTGTGAAGGCGCTCTGTCTAGACTGAGGGCGTCAACGCCAAAGCGGCGGCGGCGTGTCGGCGTGATCGGCCCGGGCGGAAGGTGTCGTACGCGGCCAGCCGCAACAGCGCCTCGACAGGCCCCTGGTCGAAGCGGCGCAGCCAGGCCCATGCGAAGACGCCCGTGACGATCCAGATGCCGACACACAGGCCCATCAGCTCCGCGTAGCTGAAGCGGCCGACCCACCCGAAGCCGTAGAACAGGACGGAGGTGAGCAGCGCCTGCAGCGTGTAGGTCGTCAGCGCCATGCGCCCGAGCGCGCGCAGCGGCGTCGCCCGGCCGAGCCGCCGGTGCCGGAACAGCAGGACGATCAGGCCCAGGTGGCCCAGGGTGACGAGCATGCGCGCCAGCTCGCCGTCGGCGGTGGTGAGGATCACGACCCACGGAGGACCGGCGAGCACAGACGGGTCGAAGCCGCCGTGGGCGCCCACCCACAGGCCGAAGCCGCGCAGGGTGAATCCGCCGACGTAACCCAGCCCCACCATGCCCGCATACACCCGCGACCTCGCCCCGCCCGTCAGGACTCCCATGCGGAACAAGGCCATGCCGATCAGCATGGAGCCGACCGTCTGCAGCAGGTACCTCCAGGCGAGTTGGCCGAAGTTGAAGGGAGCCCAGGCGCCCCAGCTCCAGCCGACCACCGACGGCCAATGCGTGCGCTCACCAACCTCCTCGGCCAGCGCCCGAGCGGTCGGGTGGGCGGACCCGCGCAGCTCCAGCAGAGCCTGGGCGGCCTTGGCCTGTGCGGCGGATAACGGCCTGTGCGCGGCTTGCGCGGCGAGCGCCGACGCACCGTCCTGCAGCATACGCACGTTGTGGGCGGTCTGCAGCACCCTCAGCGCTGTGAAGCCGGCCAAGCAGAGCGCCGCGACCGCCAGCAGGTGGCGGGGACGGGCCGTGCGGAAGGCGAGCAGCGCGAAGCCGGCCACGGCGTATTGCCAAAGGATCTCAAGCGGGAACAGCAGCACGAGGCAGTTGAAGAGACCCAGGGCACCGAGCGCGAGGCACCGCCGCGTCCAGACGTCGACGGGCTCCACCTGCGGCGCCTCGCCCTCCGCCCGGCGCAGCATCAGCAGCATGCCCGCCCCGAACAGCAGGGTGAAGAGCCCCCGCATGGAGCCCTCCAGGGTCACTTCGAGCAGGCCCCAAAGGCTCCAGTCCAGGTTCCAGACTGCGGGGAAGGCGGGTCGATCCAGCTTGCCGAGCATCCCCATGGAAAGGATGTTGAAGGGCAGGATCCCGCAGATCGCAACGCCCCGGATGACGTCGAGCGTCTCGATGCGGGACTTCTCAGGCGTGCGCTCGACCTGTCGCATGCTGCAATGCTCTCTTGGGCACGGGAGATCTCCCGCAGGCGCAAGTGGGGCCGCTAGCAGGCGCAAGCGGGCGCAGCAAGGCTGCTTGACGGACCACGGGCTTCTCTGAGCGAGCCTGCCTGGAGGTGACGTCTGAAAGCCGGGATCCGCCCACAGCGGACGCCTCGCGGGTCAGCTCACCGCCTGAGCGCCTCCAAGCCTCAGCCCTGCATTCGACGCCCCGCAGGGCGTTGAACTTTGTAGGGACGCCTCGCGTGCAGGGCGGGTCAAGGCCGAAGGGGCAGCGAAGAGGAGCGTGCCTTGACCCGCCTGAGCACGGCGCCCCCGCCCGTGCACAGCCGTCAAGCCGCAGCCGCCCGCACCGCGCCTTCGATGTCCGCAATCACCTGCGCCACCAGCCGGGCGTCGTCGCCTTCCGCCATGATGCGGATCAGGGGCTCCGTGCCCGAGGGGCGCACCAGCACGCGGCCGGAGCCGTTCAGGCGCGTCTCGCCGGCCGCGATGGCGGCCTGCACCGCGTCGCTCTTCAGCGGCTCGCCGCCGGCGAAGCGGACGTTCTTCAGCTTCTGCGGCACGGGGTCGAACTGGCGGCCGAGCTCGCTCAGGGGCTGGCCCGTGGCGCGCATCACCGCCAGCACCTGCAGCGCGGTGAACAGGCCGTCGCCGGTGGTGGCGACGTCCGACAGGATCACGTGGCCCGACTGCTCGCCGCCGACGTTGAAGCCGCCCTCGCGCATGCGCTGCATCACGTAGCGGTCGCCCACGGCGGTGCGCTCCAGGGTCAGGCCGCGGGCGTGCAGGAAGCGCTCCAGGCCGAGGTTGCTCATCACGGTGGCCACCACGCCGCCGCCGGCCAGCCGGCCCTCGTCGGCCCAGCGGGCGGCGATCAGGGCCATGATCTGGTCGCCGTCGACGGCGCGTCCGGCCTCGTCGCACAGGGCGATGCGGTCGGCGTCGCCGTCCAGGGCGACGCCGATGTCCGCGCGGTACTCGCGCACGGCGCGGGCCATGGCCTCAGGATGGGTGGAGCCGACCTCGGCGTTGATGTTGCAGCCGTCGGGGGCGACGCCGAGGGGGATCACCTCGGCGCCCAGCTCGTAGAGGGCGGTGGGAGCGACCTTGTAGGCGGCCCCGTTGGCGCAATCGACCACCACGCGCAGGCCGTTCAAGGTGGCGTGCCGCGGGAAGGTGGCCTTGGCGATCTCCACGTAGCGGGCCTGGGCGTCGTCGATGCGGGCCACGCGGCCGAGCGCCTTGGGCTCGGCCAGGCCCTCCTGCAGGCCCTCCTCCATGAGCGCCTCGATCTCCAGCTCGCGCTCGTCGCTGAGCTTGTAGCCGTCGGGGCCGAACAGCTTGATGCCGTTGTCGCCGAAGTCGTTGTGGCTGGCGCTGATCATCACGCCCAGGTCGGCGCGCATGGAGCGCGTCATCAGCGCCACGGCGGGCGTCGGCAGCGGGCCGAACAGCCGCACGTCCATGCCCGTGGAGGCGAAGCCCGCCACCAGGGCGGGCTCGATCATGTAGCCCGACAGGCGCGTGTCCTTGCCGATCACCACCAGGTGGCGGCGGCTGGGGTCGCGCAGGAACAGCTTGCCGGCGGCCAAGCCCACGCGCAGGGCGACCTCCGCGGTCATGGGGTGCTTGTTCGCCTGCCCGCGGATGCCGTCGGTGCCGAAGAACTTGCGCTGCGTCATGGGATCCGGCTGTCCGCGTACGTCCGGCCCGGCGCCGGCGGCTCTCCTCTAGCGTAGATGTCTTGCTCGGGCGAACCGCGCGCCATAACGTGCATGCGACGGGACGGCGCACGGGCGAGACTCCCGCGATGAGCCGACCGGGCCCGCACGGCCGTCGTCACCACGCTCCGTCCCACGTCGACGCGTGCGTGGCGGCCAAGTACGCGCCCGCGCCGGCGTTCGTTCAGGCCCATCACGCGGCCGCCGAGCAGCTCGCCAAGCAGCTCGAGACCAAGTCGGAGAACCTCCTCGGCCTCTCGGGCGTCAAGTCGGGCTGGGGCGCGGGGCCTCTGATCACCGCGGGGACCGACAACTACTTCAGCCTGACCGTGAGGCCGGCCTTCGTCGGTGCGACGGGACAGTGCAAGCAGGGGTCCTACACGTTCGGCGTCTACCCCGATCCCGGGTTCCTGAACTCCGGCCTGTCCTTCGTCGCCTCCCACTTCGGGAGCCGGGCGCGCGGCGTCGTCGACCCCACCGCCTTCGCCCAGGCGATGAACGCGAAGGGCGCCTTCAACAGCGAGACGCTCGCCACGCCCTGCGACAAGACCATCGCGAGCGCGATCCGGCTGGGGGCCACCCTCGCGGCCTGCAGCGTCCCCGGCGCGGCGCCATGACGCCGGCGCTGTGGCTGGCGCTGGCGCTGGCGGCCCACGGGGGCGCGATGGCGCCCGCCTGCCGCTACCGACCCCCGCTCGACGACGCCGAAGCCTCGCAGCTGCTGAAGCAGACCCCCGACGCCCTGCGGGTGCGCCCGCACGCCCTGGAGGTGCAGCCCTCCTCGCGACCGGCGCCCCACACCTTCGCGGGCGCCCTGATCAGCCGGACGCCGGGCGACGGGGCGTTGGACAACGGTCTCCTGGGCTGCTTCTCGGTCGATCGCCGCACGGGCGAGGTGACCGCGATGGCGGACTTCACCACCGTGCACGGCCCCTCACTCGCCACCGCCCGGGCCGCCCTCTGCCGGTCGCGCGCCCGGCGCTGACCGCCGCGGTCCGCAGCGACGTGCGGCGCGGCGCGATGGTGGTATGAGGCCGCGTTCGATCCACCGGAGCATCCTGCGCGCATGTGCGGCATCATCGGCATCGTGGGCCGCGCGCCCGCCGTTCCCCGGCTCGTGGAGAGCCTGCGCCGGCTGGAGTACCGCGGCTACGACAGCGCGGGCGTGGCCACGCTGGACGACGGCGGCCGCGTCGGCTCGCGGCGCGAGAAGGGCAAGCTGCGCAACCTGGAGGCCATGCTCGACGGCGCGCCCCTGGGCGGCGGGACGGGCATAGGCCACACGCGCTGGGCCACCCACGGGCCGCCGGCCGAGCGCAACGCCCATCCCCAGCGCGCCGGCCGTGTCGCCGTGGTGCACAACGGCATCATCGAGAACTTCGCCGCCCTGAAGGCTGAACTGACGGCGCAGGGCCGCGTCTTCACCAGCGACACCGACACGGAGGTGATCGCCCAGCTGATCGACCGCGAGCTGGAGGCCACGCCGCCCGGCGCCGGAGGGGCGCTGACCGCCTTCAAGGCCGTGCTCGACCGGCTGGAGGGCGCCTACGCCCTGGGCGTGCTGATCGAGGGCGAGGACGGGCAGGTGCTGGGCGCCAGGCGCGGGTCTCCGCTGGTGCTCGGCTGGGGCGAGGGCGAGATGTTCCTCGGCTCCGACGCGCTGGCGGTGGGGCCGTTCACCCAACGTGTCAGCTACTTGGCGGAGGGCGACTACGTCCGCATCACCCACGACGGGGCGGAGGTGTTCGACGCCGACGGCCGCCAGGTGAGCCGGCCCGTGACGGTGGTCAGCGCCTCGGCGGCCATGGTGGAGAAGGGGGAGTACCGCCACTTCATGGAGAAGGAGATCCACGAGCAGCCGGACGCGGTGCAGCACACCCTCTCCGCCTACCTCGACCCGGTGGCGGGCAAGGCGACGGCGCCGGGGATCGACTGGAGCGCCGTGCCCCGCGTGCAGATCGTGGCCTGCGGCACCGCCTACCTGGCAGGGCTCACGGCCAAATACCTGTTCGAGCGGCTCGCCGGGCTGCCCGTGGACGTGGAGATCGCCTCGGAGTTCCGTTACCGCGAGCCGGCGGTGACGCCCGGCACGGTGGCGGTGGCCGTCAGCCAGTCGGGCGAGACGGCCGACACCCTGGCGGCGCTGCGCTGGTGCAAGGAGCAGGGGCTCGCCACCGCCGCGGTGGTGAACGCGCACCATTCGTCCATGGCGCGGGAGGCGGACCTCTTGTGGCCCACCCACGCCGGGCCGGAGATCGGGGTGGCCTCCACCAAGGCGTTCACCGCCCAGCTCGCCGCCCTTTCCGCCGTGGCGGTGGCGGCCGCCTCCGCCCGGGGCCGCATCGACGCCGCGGAGGAGGCGCGGCTGGTGCGCATCCTGCTGGAGAGCCCCCGCCTGATCGCCGAGGCCATCACCCGCGAGCCGGAGGTCAAGGCGCTGGCCCCCGACCTCGCCAACGCCCGCGACGTGCTCTACCTCGGCCGCGGCCCGCTCTACCCCCTGGCCCTCGAGGGCGCGCTCAAGCTCAAGGAGCTGAGCTACATCCACGCGGAGGGCTACGCCGCCGGCGAGCTGAAGCACGGCCCCATCGCCCTGGTGGACGAGCACATGCCGGTGGTGGTCACCGCCCCTTCCGGCGAGCTCCTGGAGAAGACGCTCGGCAACCTGCAGGAGGTGGCGGCCCGCGGCGGGGCGCCCATCATCCTGATCACCGACGGCGAGGGCGCCGACGCCGGCCACGCCGCCAGCAAGGTGGTCGAGCTGCCCACCTGCGACCCGATCGTGGCGCCCCTGGTCTACGCCGTGCCCATCCAGCTCCTCGCCTACCACGTGGCCGTGGCCAAGGGCACGGACGTGGACCAGCCGCGCAACCTCGCCAAGTCGGTGACGGTCGAGTAGACGCCAAGCCCATGAAACGCGTCAGAAAAGCCGTCCTGCCCGTGGCCGGGCTCGGCACCCGCATGCTTCCCGCGGCCAAGACGACGCCCAAGGAGATGCTGACGGTGGTCGACCGCCCGCTGATCCACTGGGTGGTGGACGAGGCGCGCGACGCGGGCATCGAGCACGTCGTGCTGGTCACCGGCCGCGGCAAGGGCGCGCTGGAGGACTACTTCGACCACGCCCCCGAGCTGCAGGAGACCCTGCGCGCCAAGGGCAAGGACGCCGTCCTGGCCGACCTGATCGCCCACCTGCCGGGCGAGGGCGAACTCTCCTACGTGCGCCAGATGGCGCCGCTGGGCCTCGGCCACGCCGTGTGGTGCGCCCGCGAGGTGATCGGCGACGAGCCGTTCGCCGTGCTGCTGCCCGACATGATCATGGACGCCGCGCCCGGGGCCACGCGCCAGATGCTCGACGCCTACGAGGCCACCGGCGGCTCCAACATCATCGTCACCGAGCCCTGCCCGCCCGGCATGGCGCACCAGTACGGCATCGTAGCGCTGGAGGGCGGCGGAGACGGCGCCCGGCTGAACCGCATGACCGGCATGGTGGAGAAGCCCGCCGCCGGAACCGAGCCCTCCAACCTGTTCATCTCCGGCCGCTACGTGCTGAACCCGGAGATCTTCTCCGAGCTGGAGGCGAGGCGGAAGGGCGCCGGCGGCGAGATCCAGCTCACGGACGCCATGGCGCGGCTGATGTCGCGCCAGCCGTTCCACAGCCTGGAGTACGACGGGACCACCTACGACTGCGGCGACCGCATCGGCTGGCTGCGCGCCAACGTGGCCCTGGCGCTCAAGCGGCCGGACATCAAGGACGCCGCCCGCGCCGCCCTGGCGCCGCTCCTCGGCTGAACGCGGGCCTGCGCAGGGAGCCGATGGGCTGCGGGCGCGCTATGCGTCGCGACGCAGACACAGGAGACCGCCCGTGATCGGCCCCATGCCCACGCCCCTGCCCGCCATGGCGGCGCCCGGCTGCCGGGCCGGCGCGCTGCGCCTGAGCCTGGACGGCGGCGACGGGGCGTTCGACGGCATGAGCCACTCGGGCGTGCTGGTGGTGTTGCAGAACCGCGGACGCCGCGCCTGCACCGTGCCGGGCCTGCCGCAGATCGAGGCGCTGGACGCGGCGGGCGCCGCGCTCCCGCTCGCGCGGGAGAATCCCTTTTTCGGAGGCGGTCACGGGCCCGTGGTGGTCCCCGTCCGGCTGGCTCCGCGCAAGGCGGCCTCCGTCGCGCTGCGCTGGGTGGCCGGGCCCGTCTACGGCGACAGCCGCTGCATGACGCCCGCCACCCTCCGCGTGACCGCCGGCGGCGTCGTGCTGAAGCGGCCCTGGGTCGGCGGCCCGATCTGCGCGGACGGCGACAAGCCCGCCACCTTCACTCAGCCGATCCTGAGCCCCGGCCGTGAGGTGAGCGGCTCCTGACCCGCGCCGACGCCGGGCGCTAGGACGCCCGGCGCCCGTCTGCTAGAGCCGCAGCATGCCGCAGGGTCGCGCCGCACGAATCCGTCGCCCGGCGTGACGCCGGAGCCCGGCTCCGCGCGCCGCGTCGGGTGACCGCCGCCCCGCCCGCCCTCTCCCGAGACCGCCCGCCGTGCCCGACGACCTGTCCGCAACTCCCGCCGAAGCCGAGACCGCCGCCCGCGACTACCGCGAGACGGTGTTCCTGCCCTCCACGCCCTTCCCCATGCGCGCGGGCCTGCCCAAGCTCGAGCCGCAGATGCTGGAG
>CAXTCO010000091.1:0-8679 GCA_964242255.1 uncultured Caulobacteraceae bacterium
CGACGAAGCCGCCCGGGCCGGCGTGGGCGTCCAGGGCGTTGAGCAGGGCCTCCACGGCGGCGAGGTCGGCGGGCGCGTCCGCGTAGCGCCAGCCGTCGCCGGGGCCGGACGCGAGCTGGGCGTCGAAGCGGCCGGCGAGGTCCGCGATCTCCTGCAGCTCGCCCAGGGGCACGAGCCGCTCCGCCGCCGCCCGCAGCACGGCGAAGCGCACGGGCGAGAGCGCCTGCGGGCCGGCGGGAGTCGGCGTCAGCCGGACCGGAGCACGCGCCGGGTCGGTTCGGTGACACGGTCGGAGGTCAGGAGCGCCTGCGCCTGCGCCTGCAGCCGACCCGGTTCCGCGGCGAACGCGTCCGCTCAGCGAAGGGTGGCGGCGAGGTCGGCGGCGACCGCGGCGGGGGGGCGGCCGTGCAGGTCCACCTCGGCGTTGGCGGCCCTCATGCGCGCGGCGTCGATGCGGCCCAGCATGGGCCGCAGCGCCGCCAGCAGGCGCGCGTCCTTCGCGCGGCGCGCGCTCACCAGCACCACGGCGTCGTAGGCGGGTGCGGCGCGGCGGTCGTCCGCCAGCACGGTCAGGGCGCCGCCCGCGAGCCGCCCGTCCGACGAGAAGGCGGTCGCCACGTCGGCCGAGCCGTCGAGCAGGGCGCGGTACATGAAGGTCGGCGTGAAGCTGCGGCTGGAGGCGAAGCGCAGGCCGTAGGCCGCCTGCAGCGCGCGCCACTCCGGCCGGTCGAGGAACTCCAGGTCGGACGCCAGCCGCAGGTCGGGCGCGTGCGGGGCGAGGTCGCTGAGCGTGCGCACGCCCAGGCGGCGGGCGTCGGGGCTGCGCATCGTCAGGGCGTAGGCGTTCTCGAAGCCGAGCGGGCCCAGCAACACGACGCCGCGCCGCCGCAGCTCGGGCCCCAGCCGCCGCAGCATCTGCGCGGGCGGCGGCGTGCCGCGCCGGCCGAGCACGTTGGTCCACAGGGTGCCGGAGTAGTCGACGTAGGCGTCCAGGTCGCCGGCGGCGAGCGCGCGGAAGATCACCGCCGAGCCAAGGCCGGAGCGCAGCTGCGCCTGCCCCCCCGCGTCGCGGATGCGGCGCGCCATCAGCTCGGACAGGACGAACTGCTCGCCGAAGTTCTTGGCGCCGATCGTGTAGGCCGCACGCGCCGTCCGCGCCGCCGCCGCCGCCGCGATCGCCGCCAGCACGCCCGCCGCCATCAGCCCCGCGCCCAGCGCCAGCCTCCGGCCGTCGCGCCGGGCCGCGCCCGCCTCCACAAGCGCCAGGGCGCCGTCGGCGGCGAGCGCAAGGGCTGCGGAGGCCGCGCAGCCGAACAGCACGGCCACCCAGTCCTCCGTCTGCAGGCCGGAGAAGATGTAGTCGCCCAGGCTCGGCTGGCCGACCGGCGTGGACAGCACGGCCGTGCCGATCACCAGCACCGCCGCCGTGCGAACCCCCGCCATCACCACGGGCGCGGCGAGCGGCGCGCTCACCCACAGCAGCTTCTGGCGGCGCGTGAGGCCCACGGCGTCCGCGGCCTGCAGCAGCAGCGGGTCCAGCCCGGCGAAGCCGGTCACCGCGTTCCGCAGCACGGGCAGCATGCCGTAGAGCGTCAGCGCCAGCAGCGACGGAAGGAAGCCCAGCGCCGGGATCCGCACGCCCGCCGCCTTCATCGTCACCGCACCCAGCGCCAGCAGCAGCGGGTAGAACAGCGCCACCAGCGCCAGCCCCGGCACCGTCTGCACCGCGCCCGCGGCCGTCAGCACGGCCCAGCGCAGGCGTGGCCGGGCGAGCGCCAGGAACGCCAGGGGCAGGCTCAGCGCCACGGCCAGCGCCAGCGCCGCCGCGCTCAGCAGCACATGGGCGGAGAGCCGGCCCGGCAGCTCCGCCCACGCGGCGGCGAGGGCGGCGGCGAGGCGGCTATCCACGCCCGGCCTCCCCCGACTCCAGCGCCCTCAGCCGCTCCGCCCGCCGCTTCGGCGGGGCGAGCAGCGCCTCCACGGCCGGGTGCGGCGCGGGGTCGGAGAGGAGCTCGGCCGGCGTGCGGTCGGCCACGATGCGCCCGGCGTCCAGCACCACCACCCGGTCGGCGAGCAGCAAAGCCTCGCCCATGTCGTGCGTGACCATCAAAGTGGTGAGGCGCAGCCGCCCGTGCAGCTCCCGAACGCGGGCCCCGAGGCCCTCGCGCGTGGCGGGATCGAGCGCGCCGAACGGCTCGTCCATCAAGAGCACGCGCGGCTCGGCGGCCAGCGCCCGCGCCACGCCCACCCGTTGGCGCTGGCCGCCGGAAAGGGCTGCGGGCGCGCGGCGGGCGAACTCGCGCGGCAGGGCGGTCATGTCGAGCAGGGCGTCCACGCGGGCGGCGCGCTCGGCGGGGGCGACGCCGGCCAGACGCAGGGGCAGGCCGACGTTCTCGCCGACGGTCATGTGCGGAAACAGGCCGGCCTCCTGGAACACGAAGCCGATGCGGCGGCGCAGCTGCGGCCCGGGCGCCGCCGCCGCGTCCTCCCCGTCCAGCCGCACCGTCCCGGCGGTCGGCGCGACGAGGCGGTTGATCGTCTTCAGGAGCGTCGTCTTGCCGGAGCCGGAGCCGCCGACGAGCGCGGTGAAGGTCCTCGCCTGCACGCGCAGATCCGCTCCCTCCAGCGCGGGCGCGCCGCCGCCGTAAGTCACTCGGACCCCGTCGAGCTCGATGGCGGGAGCGGTCACACCGCGAGCTTAGACGCTTGAGCCCGCACGGGAAGCTCGCGCGTTGCGGGCCGGGCGACGGGAGCTGGGTGCATGGCGGCGGCGAGACGGGTGGACGTGGCGGTGATCGGCGCAGGCACCGCCGGCCTGGAGGCCTGGCGGGCGGCCAAGGGCGCCGGCGCGGAGGCCGTGCTGATCGAGGCGGGCCCCTGGGGCACCACTTGCATCCGCGTGGGCTGCATTCCCTCCAAGCTGCTGTTGGCCGCGGCCGACGCCGCCCGCGCGGCCCGCGAAGCGGGCGTGTTCGGCGTGCGCACGGGCGGGGTGGAGGTCGACGGCCGCGCCGTGATGGCGCGCGTGCGGGCGGAGCGCGACCGCTTCCTCGCCGCCGCGCTGAAGAGGTCCGACGGCGACATCCCCGCCGAGGCCAGGATCCAGGGTCGCGCGCGCTTCACCTCGGCCACGCGCCTCGCCGTCGAGGGCGGGCCGGAGATCGAGGCCGCGGCCGTGGTGATCGCCACCGGCTCGCGCCCGCAGGTCGCGCCGACGCTGAAGCTGGGCGAGCGGCTCCTGACCACGGACTCGGTGTTCGAGCTGGAGGATCTGCCCGCGTCCCTGGCCGTGGCCGGAGCAGGGGCGGTGGGCGTCGAGCTGGCGCTCGCCTTCGCACGGCTGGGGGTGGAGACGGCGGTGTTCGACAAGTCGTCGACGCCCGCCGGCTTGCACGACCCGCAGGTGGCCGCCCGCGCCGTCGAGTTCTTCCGGGGGGAGGTGGAGCTTCACCTGGGGACCGAGGTCGAGGCGGAGCCGGAGGGCGACGCCGCGCGGGTGCGCTGGAAGGGCGGCGCCGGCTCCGGCGAGCGCGTGTTCGCGCGCGTGCTCTCCGCCAGCGGCCGCACGCCCGACGTGGAGGGGCTCGGGCTGGAGACGGCCGGCCTCGAGCTCGACGACGACGGCGTGCCCGAGCACGACCCGCTCTCCGGCCGCTGCGGGGAGAGCCGCGTCTTCATCGCCGGCGACGCCGCGCAGGACCGGCCGGTGCTGCACGAGGCGGCGTTCGGCGGCCGGCAGGCCGGCGCAAACGCCGCCCGCGGCGAGGCGCAGCCGCAGAAGAAGCGGCCGCAGTTCGCCATCGCCTACACCGACCCGGACTGCGCCGTGGTCGGCGAGCCTCTCGAGGCGTTGGGCGACGAGGCGGTCTGCGCCGTGTTCGACCAGGGCCGCGGCCGCGCCCGCATCGAGGCGCGGCCCAACCCGTTGATCAAGCTGTGGATGCGCAAGGCCGGCGGCCCTGTCGCCGGCGGCGAGATGGTCGGCCCGGGCGTGGAGGCCATGTCGCAGCTCCTCGCCCAGCTGATCTCGGCGGAGGCCCCGCTGAGTGAGGCGCTGCAGCTGCCCTTCTACCATCCCACCCTCGCCGAAGACCTCAAGGGCGCCCTGGAGATGCTTGACACGGCGTGGCGCAGAAGCTGATGGACTCCGTCACGGGGCTCGATGGGTCGGCGTCTTACGTCGTGTCATCACCCGGCGGTTTGAGGGAGTGCCGGATGGCGAAGCGGGAGATGGCGGGGCGGTGGATGGCGGGCGCCGCAGCGGCGGCTCTGCTGGCGTCGGGAGCGGCGGCGCGCGCTCAGGCCGCAACCGCCACGCCGCCCGCGGGCCCGCTGACCACCCCGCAGCAGGCGCTGGGGGGCCACACGCCCGGCGAAGACTACTTCCTCGCCACCTATGACCAGCTCGCCGCCTACTGGCGCACCCTCGCCAAGGAGAGCCCGCGCGCGCGCCTCGTCAGCCTCGGCGAGACGGCGGAGGGGCGCGACCAGTTGATGATGGTCGTGAGCGCGCCGGCCAACCTGGCCAAGCTCGACCGCCTGAAGGAGATCGCCCGCACGCTCGGAGCTGGCCGTGTGAGCGAGGCGGAGGCCAAGGCGCTCGCCGCCGAGGGCCGCGCGCTGGTGTGGATCGACGCCAGCCTGCACGCGGAGGAGACGGCGCCGGCGCAGTCGCACCTGCAGCTCGCCTACGACCTCCTGTCGAAGAACGATCCGGAGACCCTGCGCCTCCTGCAGGACGACGTGATCCTGCTGCCCATCATCAATCCCGACGGCATGCAGCTGATCACGAGCTGGTACATGCGGGAGCCCGAGCCCACCAAGCGCACGAACTCGGGCCTGCCGGTGCTCTATCAGAAATACATCGGCCACGACGTCAATCGGGACTTCTATGCTTCTGCGCAAGCAGAGACCACCAACACCAATCGCGCCCTGTGGCGCGATTGGCGGCCACAGGTGGTGCTGGACGAGCACCAGCGAGGGCCGTACGGCGCCGTCGTGTTCCTCCCGCCGCTGCGGGATCCTTTGAACTACCACTACGACCCGCTGGTCACCACCGACACGAACAGCGTGGCCTTCGCCGTGCACGACCGGCTGATCCGCAGCGACAGGCCGGGCTCTCTGATGGGCGGGGGCGCTCCCTACAGCTCGTGGGCGAACGGCACCCTGCACACGGCCGGCTACTTCCACAACACGCCCAGCCTCCTCACGGAGATCATCGGGGAGCCTAACCCCACCCAGGCCGAGTTGATGCCGCGGACGCAGCTCGCGCATGAAGACCTGCCGGCGCCCATGGCGCCGCAGACCTGGCATATGCGGCAGACGATCGACTACACGCTCCAGATCAACCTTGCGGTGATGGACTACGCATCCAAGAACCGCGAGCAGCTGCAGCTGGACAGCTGGATCATGGCTCGCAACGCCGTGCGGCGCGGCTCACAGGACAGCTGGACCACCACGCCCACGCGCATCGCCACGCTGGAGGCGGCGGGCAAGACCGGCAAGACGGAGGGGCCGGAGCCGCTCACCGCCGGTTTCGCCGGCTACGACGGGCGCCTGCTGGTCGATCCCAAGCTCTACGAGCCGATCCTGCACGCGCCCGAGGCGCGAGACCCGCGCGGTTACGTCATTCCCGCCGACCAGCCCGACCTGCCGACCGCCGTGCGCTTCCTCAACGCGCTCCTGAAGAACGGCGTGGAGGTGAAGCAGGCCACGGCCGCCTTCACCGCCGGGGGCAAGACCTACCCGGCGGGATCCTACGTGGTGAAGACCGACCAGGCCTTCCGCCCCTACGTTCTCGACATGTTCGAGCCGCAGGACTACCCAAAGGAGACGATCTATCCCGGCGGACCGCCCGTGCGGCTCTACGACGTCACGGGCTACACCCTCGCCTTCCAGATGGGCGTGACGTTCGACCGCGTGCTGGACGGCTTCGACGGCCCCTTCGCCGCCGTGCCCGACGTGATCGCCGCGCCGCCGCCGGGCCGGGTGGTCGGCCGCGGCGGGGCGGGGTGGCTGCTCGACCACGCACCCAACAACGACTTCATCCTGATCAACCGGCTGATGAAGGCCGGGCAGAAAGCGGCGTGGCTGCGCGGGCCGGTGCGGGCCGACGGCCGCGACTTCGCGCCCGGAGCCCTGTGGGTGCCCGCCACCGCCGTCAGCCGCGCGGAGGTGGAGCGCGCGGTGCAGGCGCTGGGCCTCACCGCCTACGCCCTGCCCGCCGCACCCGCCGGCGAGCGGATCGCGCTCAAGCCCGTGCGGATCGGGCTGGCGGACTTCTACGGCGGCTCCATCCCGGCGGGCTGGATGCGGTGGCTCTTCGACCAGTTCGAGTTCCCCTACACGCAGGTCTTCCCCCAGCGCTTCGACGCGGGGGATCTGCGGCGCGACTACGACGTGCTGGTGTTCGCCGACGCGGTGATCCCCGCCGCGCGGGGCTTCGGCCGCCTCGCCGCGCTGCCCGTGCACCAGCCCCCGCCGGAAGCTGTGCCGCCCGAGTACCGCGACAGGCTGGGCCGATACACGGCCGCCGCGCTCGCGCCCAAGCTCGCCGCGTTCGCCAAGGCGGGCGGCGTGGTGGCGGGGGTCGGCGCCTCGAGCCTGATAGGAGGCGCGCTCGGCCTGCCGGTGGAGACGGCGCTCACGGAACCTGGGCCCGACGGGGCGCCCCAGCCCATCTCCACCAGCAAGTTCTACATCCCGGGCTCGCTGCTGCACGCCGACGTGGACACCGCGCAGCCCCTCGCCTTCGGCCTGCCCCGCCGCATGGACGTCTTCTTCGACAGCTCGCCCGTCTTCCGCATCACCGGGCCGGGCGCGACCAAGGTGGCGGGCTTCGGCGGCGCGGACGTGCTGCACTCGGGCGTGGCGTGGGGACAGGAGATGCTGAACGGAACCACGGCGGTGGTCGACGCCGACCTCGGCCGCGGCAAGGTGTTCCTCTTCGGGCCGGAGGTGACCATGCGCGGCCAACCCGATCTCAGCTTCAAGTTCTTGTTCAACGCCCTGTACTACGGCCCGGCCGTCGCCCGGTGACGGCCGGGCGCGCCGTCAGTCGTCGAGGGCGGCGTAGACAAGGCTGCGCAGCTGCGGGCGGAAGGCGTAGGTCGTGGACGGCATGAGCTGCGTCAGGAACACCACGTAGAGGTCCTCCACCGGATCTACCCAGAAGGCGGTGGAGGCCGCGCCGCCCCAGTAGTAGTCGCCTTCGCACGCCACGCCCGCCGCCACCCTGTCCAGCGTGGAGGCGAAGCCCAGGCCGAAGCCGACCCCACGCGGCGTCGTCTCGCTGAAGCTGTCGAGCGCCAGCGTGGAGAGGTCGCCGCCGCCCGGCAGGTGGTTGGCCGTCATCAGCCCCAGCGTGCGCGGCCCCAGGATGCGCGCGCCGCCCAGCTCGCCGCCGCGGCGCAGCATGTCGCAGAAGCGGCCGTAGTCCTCCAGCGTGGAGACCAGGCCGCCGCCGCCCGACAGGAAGGTCGGCGGCGACAGGAACGGGCTCGTCTCCGGGTCGTCGACCCGCTTCAGCCGCTTGTCGCCGTCGCGTCCGTAGCAGGCGGCGAAGCGGGGCCGCGCGCCCTCCGCCACGTGGAAGCCGGTGTCGGCCATGCCGAGCGGCTCGAAGATCTCCTCGCGCAGGAACACGTCCAGCCTGCGGCCGGAGAGCCGCTCCACCAGGGCGCCCGCCACGTCGGTGGCCAGCGAGTACATCCACCGCGTCCCGGGCTGGTAGCGCAGGGGCGCCTGGGCGAGCTTGCCCATGAAGGCGTCCAGGTCCTCCGCCGGGTCGCGCCGGATGCGCAGGGCCTTGCAGGCCGCGTCCACCGGGTCGCCCGGGCCCGGGACGCCGACCTGCTCCAACAAGCCGCCGTAGGTGAAGCCGGCCGTGTGGCACAGCACCTGGCGGAAGGTGACCGGGCCGCGCGCGGGCTCCGTGCGCATCTCCTCGCCCGCACCCTCGACCCACACCTTCAGGTCGCGGAACTCGGGAAAAGCGTCGGAGATCGGGTCGTCGAGCTGGAAGGCCGCGCGCTCCCACAGGGTCATCAGCGCGACGGACACGACCGGCTTGGTCATCGAGTAGATGCGCGTCACGGCGTCCTCGGCGAACGGCCTCCCGCGCTCCACGTCCATCATCCCCAGCGTGGCGCGATAGGCCTCGTGGCCGTGACGCGCGACCAGCACCTGGCAGCCGGCGATCCTGCCCGGCGCGACATAGGCGCGGTCGAGGAACTCGCCGATCCGCTCCAGGCGGCCCACGTCCATGCCCGCCCTGCGCGCGGCCTTCGCCTTGGACTTGCCCTGACTCATCCGCTCATCGTTCCCTGGCGCAGGCGGCCGACTGCGCGGAGAGGGCCCGCTTTCCCCCGCGCCGTCAACGCGCCGCGCCTCGCCGCGGGCGCGCGGCCGCCCTTGCGGGAGCGGGACGGCCGCCCGACATCCCCCTCGTCAAGGAGACCCAAGTTTGCCCGAGATCTTCGACGGCCTGGAGGTGCCCGGCGCGTTCCGGCCCCGCCACGGCGCCTACGCCTTCGACGTCGACCAGGTGCTGCGCTCGGTCGTGGCCCTGCAGGCCCGCGTGCCCGCCGACGCCTTCACGGCGGAGGTGCTGGGGACCGAGCGCGTCGGCAACGCCGTGGTGATCGGCCCCGACCGCGTGCTCACCATCGGCTACCTCGT
>CAXTCO010000092.1:0-8671 GCA_964242255.1 uncultured Caulobacteraceae bacterium
GGCTGGACATCTCGCCCCGCCCGCAGCCGGGCGGCGACCGCTTCGCCCGCGCCATGGGCGCAGTCTACGCCCCTCTGCCGCGGGCGGACGCCGGCCGGGTCTCGGCGGTGGTGGACGGGCTGCGGGGCCGCGCCTGATGTCGGCCGGCGGCAAGCCCGACTGGCGCGCCCTGGGACCCACCTGGCCCAACCGGGAGGCCAGCCGGTTCGTGCTCGCCGCCGGCCTGCGCTGGCACGTGCAGGTGACGGGGAGCGGGCCGCCGCTGCTGCTGCTGCACGGCACGGGCGCGGCGACGCACTCCTGGCGCGACCTCGCTCCCCTGCTGGCGCGCGACTTCACCGTGGTGGCCCCCGACCTGCCGGGGCACGGCTTCACGCAGACGCCCGGCGGCGACGGCCTGTCGCTCGAGGGCATGGCAAGGGGCGTGGCGGGGCTGGTCAAGGCGCTGGGCGTGGAGCCGCGCCGCATCGTCGGCCACTCGGCGGGCGCGGCGGTGGCCCTGCGCCTGGCCCTCGACCGGGGCGCGGGGGCGGACGGGATCGTCGGCCTGAACGCGGCCCTGCAGCCCTTCCCGGGCTCGGAGGGCCGCATCTTCCCGGCCATGGCCAAGCTGGTCTTCCTGAACCCCGTCGCCGTGCGGGCCTTCGCCTGGCGAGCGGGGCGGCCGGGCGCGGTGGAGCGGCTGATCGAGAGCACGGGCTCGCACATCGACGCCCGGGGGCTGGGGCTCTACCGCTCCCTGATGTCCACGCCGGGGCACGTGGCGGGCGCGCTCGGGATGATGGCGCGCTGGAACCTCCAGCCCCTGCAGGCGGACCTCGGCCGGGTCACCGCGCCGCTGACGCTGGTGGCCGCGGAGGGCGACCGGGCCACGCCCGCGCGCGAGGCGGAGGCGGCGCAGGCGCGCACGCCGGGCGCGGCGCTGGTCCGCGTGCCCCAGCTCGGCCACCTCGCCCACGAGGAGGACCCCGCCGGCGCGGCCGCCATCATCCTGCGCGCGTTCGCGAATACGGCGCGGACGGCGTGACGCGGGACGTGCGCGTCGGCGCAGCCGAGGCTCACGCGCGGCGGGGCATCCGGTAGGGCAGCATGCGCTTCACGACCGGCGAGCGCAGGCGGGAGGCCGACAGGCTCTCGTGCACGATCTTGGCCGGCTCTCCGCCGTAGACGCCCTCCAGCGCCGAGCGGCTGTAGAAGGGCGCGTCCTCCAGCGTCTTCAGGATGCGAAGCGGCGCGCCCGCCTCGCCGCGCACGCGGCGGGGCATCAGCCAGGCCGTCGGGCGCAGCGTCCGGAAAGGGGGCGGCGCGATCTCCTCCACCTCGCCCCGGGCGTCGACGCGCAGGGCGAGGTGGGCGCCGTCCCCGCCGTCCGGCCCCACGTCGTAGAAGATCAGCGTGTCGCGCGCCCGGTGCGCCCGCGACCAGGTCCAGTCGGTGAAGCTGGACTCGAGCGGGTGGTCGCCGCCGTTGGTGTCGAAGTAGCCCGCCCCCGACCACCGCACGGCCGGCGCCTCCAGCTCCACCTCCACCCGCGCCCGCGGCGCGATGGGGCGCCAGACGTGGCGGCCGACGCCGCCGATCTCGAACTGGCGGGGCACCAGCGCCTGCGGGTGCAGGCGGATGACGCCGCGCAGGGGCAGGGGCACGGGCGTGGTGGTCTCGTCCAGGCGCACGACGAGCGCGTCGCCCTCCCAGGACAGGCTGCTGCGGCCGATCTCCAGCCGCCGCGGCTCCTGCACGAGGGCGGAGCGGCCGCGCTCGGTCATGGCCCAGCCCGGCCGCCACACCGGCCCGCGCGGGCCGTAGAGGGCCACGTTCATCGTGCAGTGGTCCAGCGCGTCGGCCCACTTCGTGCGGGCGTAGTAGGGCGAGAAGACGCTGCCGATGAAGGCGATCACCGTGAGGCCGAAGCGCCCGTCGTCGCTCAGGGCGTCGAGGTACCACCAGCGGTAGCCGCTCGGCGGGACGCCGACGTCGAAGCGCGGTCCCGCATCAGCCGGCGCGCGGCCAGCCGCCCCGACAGGGCCGCCATCGGCACGCCCGCGCCCGGGTGCACGCTCCCGCCCGCCAGGTAGAGGCCGGGCGTCCGCGTCCGCGAGCCCGGGCGCCGGAAAGCCGCCGCCCAGCCATGCATCGCCTGTCCATAAAGCGCTCCCCCCGTGCCCGGGAACCGCGCCTCGAAGTCCGCCGGCGTCGTGACGACGCCCGGCCCCGAAGGCTCCAAGCCCAGCCCGCAGCGCCTCAGGCGGTCGAACACCCTGGTCCCGCATGCCTCGACCTCCCGTTTGTCCATCGTGCGCCGGTCCCCGTCCGCCGGGGCGTTGATCAGGGCGAAGATCCGCTCCGTGTCGCCGCCGCCGGCTCCGCTCCCCGCGTCGTCGCGGTCCTGCGCGCAGACGTAGACGGTGGGGTCGCCGGGCGCGCGGCCGGCGGCGAGGTCGCCGAACTCGGCCGGGTAGTCGCCGGAGAAGAAGACGTTGTGCCGCGCCAGCGGGAAGCCCGACGCGCGCGCCGTCATGGCCCAGGTCATCGCCGACAGGGACCGCGGCGCGTCGCGCGGGCCGGGCGTGGAGCCCGCCACAGCTTGGCCGAGGGCGCCCGCGTTCGTGGCGGCGGCGTCGCCGTTGACCACCACGGCGTCCGCCGTGATCCGCTCGCCCGACGCCAGCTCGACGCCCGACGCGCGGCCGCGCTCCACGGCGACTTCGCGCACCGCCTCGCCGTAGCGCAGCTGCACGCCGCGGGCGGCGGCGAGGGCGGCCATCGCCTCGGCCAGCTTGCGCATGTCGCCGTCCACCAGCCACACGCCCTCCTGCTCCACGTGCGCCACCAGCATGAGGGTGGCGGGCGCCTGGAAGGGCGAGGCGCCGCAATAGGTGGCGTAGCGGCCGAACAGCTGGCGCAGCCGCGGGTCGCGGAAGTGGTCGCCCAGGGCGCTCCACAGGGTCTCGTACGGGCGCAGGCGGAACAGGGCCGGCGCGTCCTGCAGCGCGATCCGCCAGCTGAGGCCGACGAGGCCGCAGCGGTCGCGCGTCAGGAAGGTGTCGCGCAGGGTGCGGTAGATGTCGGCCGACTCGGCGGCGAAGCTGCGGTAGCCCCGCGCCTCCGCCGCACCCGCGAACTCGCCCACCGCGTCGGCCGAGCGCTCCACGTCGGCGAAGAGGTCCAGCCGCTCGGACCCCCAGGCGTGGCGCGCCAGCACGTCGGCGGGGCGCAGCGTGAGGTGGTCGTCCAGGGAGGCGCCCGCGTCGCGGAACAGGGCGTCGAACACCCAGCGCATGGTCAGGATGGTGGGGCCGGCGTCGACGCCCACGTTCCCCACGGTCACCTGGTGCATCTTGCCGCCCGGCGCATGGCCGCGCTCGACCACGGTGACGTCGCAGCCGGCCGTGGCGAGGTCGACGGCGCAGGCGAGCCCGCCCATGCCGCTCCCCACCACGACGACCCGATGACGCCCCACTGCCCGCCTCCGCAAATGTCCGCTAGGGTGGACGGTAGCATGTGTCCGCAGGATCAGACAGCCACACCGTCGCCCGTAGATCGGCGGCGGCGCGGGGCCGCCCCCTCCGCCGGGCGCGCGGAGCTGTGAGCCGTCTGCGCGAGGCGTGGCTCGACGGCCGCAACCGCCTGTTCGCCGACCCGCGTTTCCAGCGTTGGGCGGCCGACTTCCCGCTGACCCGCGGGATCGCCCGGGCGCGCACGCGGGCGCTGTTCGACCTCGTGGCGGGCTTCGTCTACTCGCAGACGCTCGGCGCCTGCGTGCGGCTCGGCCTGTTCGAGCGCCTGCGCGACGGCCCCCTCGACACCGGGGCGCTCGCCGCCGCGCTGGAGCTTCCGCCCCCGGCGGCGGCGCGCCTGCTCGGGGCCGCCCGGGCGCTGGGCCTTGTGGAGCGGGCGGGCGCAGACCGGTGGGCGCTCGGCGAGCAGGGGGCGGCGCTCCTGGGCGCGTCCGGCCTGCTGGAGATGATCGCCCATCACGACCGCCTCTACGCCGACCTGGGCGACAGCGTCGGCCTGCTGCGGCGCGGCGAGGGCGCCCTGGCCGGCTACTGGCCCTACGCCGTCTCGGACGCGCCCGCGGCGGCCGGCGGGGCGCAGGTGGCCGGCTACTCCGCCCTGATGGCCGCGACCCAGCCCGCCGTCGCCGCCGACCTCCTGGACGCCTACCCCGTCGCACGCCACGCCCGCCTGCTCGACGTCGGCGGCGGCGAGGGCGCGTTCCTGGAGGCCGCCGCCGCGCGCGCGCCGAAGCTGCGGCTCGGCCTGTTCGACCTGCCCGCCGTGGCGGAGCGTGCGCGGGAGCGCCTGGGCCGCGCAGGCCTGCTCGCGCGCACCGATATCCACGAGGGCGACTTCCTCCGCGACCCCCTGCCGGCGGGCGCCGACCTGATCACCCTGGTGCGCATCCTGCACGACCACGACGACGCCGGGGTCGCCCGCCTGCTGCGCGCCGCCCGCGCCGCCCTGCCCCAGCACGGGACGCTGCTGATCGGCGAGCCCATGGCCGGCGACGGGCGGCCGGAGCGCGTGGGCGACGCCTATTTCGCCTTCTACCTGCTCGCCATGGGCCGGGGCCGCGCCCGCTCGCCCCGCGAGCTGACGGCCATGCTGCGCGAGGCGGGCTTCCCGCGCGTGCGCCGCCTGCGCACGCGCACGCCCTCCCTGCTCCGCGCCCTGGCGGCCCGGCCGTGAGCCCCGTCGCCCCGACGCGCCATCTGCGCCGATCGCTCAAGCTGCTGCACACGGTCGGCGCGGCCGGCTTCATGGGGGGCGT
Organism: uncultured Caulobacteraceae bacterium; assembly: GCA_964242255.1. GTDB lineage: Bacteria > Pseudomonadota > Alphaproteobacteria > Caulobacterales > Caulobacteraceae > JASLDZ01. The sequence goes on from CAXTCO010000092.1 coordinate 4,775, forward strand.
CGCCGCCCTCCTCGCCGTGCTGGCCGCGGGCGCGTCGGCCGGCTCGGCGGGAGCGCCGCCGGTTGGCGCGCTGGCGCGGATCGCCGCCTGGCTGGTCGGGCCGTCGATGATCCTGACCGTGACATCCGGCCTCTTGGCCATGCTCGCCAACCCGGCCTTCTACGACGTCGGCTGGGTCTGGCTGAAGGCGTTGACGGGGATCCTCGTGCTGGAAGGCGGGCTGCACGTGCTCGGCCCGCTGCAGGACGAGGCGAAGCGCAGCATCGCCGCCCTCGCCCACGCCGCCGACCCGGCCGCCCTGGCGCGCCTGCAGGCGGCGGAGGTCGGCACGCTGTGGACGCTGCTCGCCGTCTCCGCCGCCAACGTCGCCCTGGCGGTGTGGCGGCCCCGCTTCATCGACCTGTCCTGACGCGGCCGGCGACGGCTTCGCCCCCGCATGCCCCGGAGTCCCGCATGGACACCCTCGCCGTCGTGTTCGAAGCGCCCGAGCGGCTGGCGTTGCGCCGCCTGGAGCTGAACGACCCCGGCCCCGCAGACGTGGTGGTGGAGGTGGAGTGGAGCGGCGTCTCCACCGGCACCGAGCGCCTCCTCTGGAGCGGCCGCATGCCGCCCTTCCCCGGCCTGGGCCACCCGCTGGTGCCCGGCTACGAGTCGGTCGGCGTGGTGATCGACGCCGGGATCGAGGTGCAGGACCACCTGGGCCGGCGCGTGTTCGCCCCGGGCTCCGCCGGCTTCCGCGACGCGCGCGGCCTGTTCGGCGGAGCGGCGCGCCGGCTCGTTCTCCCCGCCGCCCGCACGATCCCCACGCCCGAGTCGCTGGGCGAGCGCGGCGCCCTGATGGCGCTCGCCGCCACGGCCCGGCACGCCCTGGCGGGCGGTCCGCCGCCGGAGCTGGTCGTCGGCCACGGCGTGCTCGGCAGGCTGCTGGCGCGGCTGGCGGTGCTCCGCGGCGGCGCGCCGACGGTGTGGGAGACGCAAGCCGCGCGGCGGGAGGGCGCAGCCGGCTACCGCGTCGTGGATCCGGACGAGGACGCCCGGCGCAACTACGCCGCCATCTGCGACGTCAGCGGCGACCCCGACCTCCTGGACCCGCTGATCGCCCGCCTGGCCCGGGGCGGAGAGCTGACGCTGGCCGGCTTCTACGAGCGCCCGCTCAGCTTCGCCTTCCCCCCCGCCTTCCTGCGCGAGCTGCGCCTGCGCGTGGCGGCGGAGTGGACGCCCGCCGACCTTTCCGCCGTCGCCGTCGAGATCGAGTCGGGCGCCCTGTCGCTCGACGGCCTCGTCACCCACCGCGCACCGGCGGCGGAGGCCGAAGCGGCCTACCACACCGCCTTCTCCGACCCGTCCTGCCTCAAGCTGCTGTTGGACTGGAGGGACGTGGACGCGGTCTGATGACAGGAGTGTAAATTTGAATTGACAGATGAAGGCGTCGTTCTACGCTGACGTCCTGGATCGCGGGAGGCTCGCAACCAGTGTCGGTGACCTTGATCGAACGTCGCGCCCTCAAGGCGGAGGCCGCGATGGAGCCGGACCCCGTGCACACCGGTCCGGTCACACGCGAGACGCAGGTGATCGCGATCTACGGCAAGGGCGGCAGCGGCAAGAGCTTCGCCTTGTCCAACCTCAGCTACATGCTGGCCCAGCAGGGCAAGCGCGTGCTCCTGATCGGCTGCGACCCCAAGAGCGACACCACCTCGCTCCTGTTCGGCGGCAAGAGCTGCCCGACCATCATCGAGACTTCGTCGAAGAAGAAGCTCGCCGGCGAAGAGGTGCGCATCGAGGACGTCTGCTTCGTGCGCGACGGCGTGTTCGCCATGGAGCTGGGCGGGCCCGAGGTCGGGCGCGGCTGCGGCGGGCGCGGGATCATCCACGGCTTCGAACTCCTGGAGAAGCTCGGCTTCCACGACTGGGGCTTCGACTACGTGCTGCTGGACTTCCTGGGAGACGTGGTGTGCGGCGGCTTCGGCCTGCCGATCGCGCGCGACATGTGCCAGAAGGTGATCGTCGTCGGGTCCAACGACCTGCAGTCGCTCTACGTGGCCAACAACGTCTGCTCGGCGGTGGAGTACTTCCGCAAGCTGGGCGGCAACGTCGGCGTCGCCGGCATCCTGGTGAACAAGGACGACGGCACCGGCGAGGCGCAGGCCTTCGCTGAAGCCGTGGGCATCCCCGTGCTGGCGGCCATCCCCGCCAACGAGGACATTCGCCGCAAGTCGGCGAACTACCAGATCATCGGCACGCCCGGCGGCGAGTGGGGGCCGCTGTTCGAGGCCCTGGCCGTCAACGTGGCCGAGGCCCCGCCGGTGCGGCCCAAGCCGCTGACGCAGGACGGCCTCCTCGGCTTGTTCTCGCCGGAGACGACGGGCGGCGCCTACCAGCTGATCCCGGCGACGCAGGCCGACATGCGCGGCGGCGTGTTCGCCGGGAAGCCGTCCCTCGAAATCATCTACGACGCGGCGTGACGCAGTGGACGACGGCCTCTCCTCCGCAGCCTTCATCGACGCGACCCCGGTCGACGCCGGCCGCGTCGAGGGCGCGCCGGCGGCGGAGAACGGCTGCCACGGCGGCGCGGCGACGCTGGCCGCTGCGGCCCACGCGGCGGGCAAGACCACCATCCTCGACCGGTACGCCAAGGACTATCCCAAGGGGCCGCACGACCAGCCGCAGAGCATGTGCCCCGCCTTCGGCTCCCTGCGCGTGGGCCTGCGGATGCGGCGCACGGCGACCGTGCTCTCCGGCTCGGCGTGCTGCGTCTACGGCCTGACCTTCACCAGCCACTTCTACGGGGCCAAGCGCTCCGTCGGCTACGTGCCCTTCTCAAGCGAGACGCTGGTCACCGGCAAGCTGTTCGAGGACATCCGCGACGCCGTCCACCAGCTCGCGGACCCGGCGCTGTACGACACGGTCATCGTCACCAACCTTTGCGTGCCCACCGCTTCGGGCGTGCCGCTGCAGCTCCTGCCCAAGGAGATCAACGGCGTGCGCGTGATCGGCATCGACGTGCCGGGCTTCGGCGTGCCGACCCACGCCGAGGCCAAGGACGTGCTGGCCGCCGCCATGCTCCGCTACGCCCGCACCGAGGCCGAGGCCGGCCCCGTCGCCGCCCCCGCCCAGGCCAGCGACCGCCCGACGGTGACCCTGCTCGGTGAGATGTTCCCCGCCGACCCCGTGGGCGTCGGCATGATGCTGGAGCCCATGGGCCTCGCCGCCGGCCCCGTGGTGCCCACCCGCGAGTGGCGCGAGCTCTACGCCGCCCTGGACTGCGCGGCGGTGGCGGCGATCCACCCGCACTACACCGCCTCCGTGCGCGAGTTCTCCGCCGCCGGCCGCAGGACGGTCGGCTCCGCCCCCGTCGGCCGCGACGGCACGGCGGCCTGGCTGGAGGCGATCGGCGAGGCGTGCGGCGTGGCGCGCGAGCAGGTCTCCGCCGCGCAGAACCGCGTGCTGGGCGCCATCGCCGGCGCGCTCGCCGCCAAGCCGGTGCGCGGGCGGATCACCGTCTCCGGCTACGAAGGCTCCGAGCTCCTCGTCGCGCGCCTGCTCATCGAGAGCGGCGCGGAGGTGCCCTACGTCGGCACCGCCTGCCCGCAGACCGCCTGGAGCGATCCCGACCGCGAGTGGCTGGAGGCGCACGGCGCCCGCGTGCAGTACCGCGCCTCCCTGGAACAGGACCTCGCCGCCTTCGAGGCGCACGGCCCCGACCTCGCCATCGGCACCACGCCCGTGGTGCAGCACGCCAAGCAGCGGTCCGTCCCGGCGCTCTACTTCACCAACCTGATCTCCGCGCGGCCGCTGATGGGCGTCGCGGGCGCGGGCTCCCTGGCGACGGTGGTCAACGCCGCGCTGGCCAACAAGGGCCGCTTCGACCGCATGAGCGCCTTCTTCGAGGGCGTGGGC
>CAXTCO010000093.1:0-8617 GCA_964242255.1 uncultured Caulobacteraceae bacterium
GAGAGCGCGCAGATCACCAGGATCACCGGCAGCACGCGGAAGGCGAACAGGAACGGCGGGCCGGAGGCGGTGACCGCGTAGGGCGGGTCGCCGCCCGCCAGGAAGCCGAACACGAACTGCGCCCCCGCCTGGGTGGAGCCGGCCAGGGCGTCCACGGCGGCGTTGACGCCGCTCAGCGCGCCCTGCGCCTGCGGCAGGCCGAACAGGAGCCCCACCAGCGCCACCTGGATCAGCAGCGCCGCGGCCGCGAGCCGCCACGGGAAAGCGGAGCGCCGCTCGGACAGCGCCCAGCAGAGCCCCACCACCCCCAGGAGGCCGACGAGGCTCTGCGGCGACCAGCCGCCCATCAGCGGCTCACTTGCCGTTGAGCTCGCGCACGAGCCGGTCCTAGCCGTAGACCTTCGACAGCGCCTCGTTCACCACCGCCGCCGACACGGTCACCGACCGGTTCAGCGCGCCGTCGTACCCGTAGTCGCCTCCAAGCGAGTGGATGTTCCCGTCGAACAGCGCGCCGATCACCTCGCCGCGGGCGTTGATCAGCGGCGAGCCCGAGTTGCCGCCGATGACGTCGTTGGTGGAGGAGATGTTGAACACCGTGTCCGGGTTCAGCTTGCCGCGCGCCGCGATCCAGCGCGGGTCGAGCGCGAAGGGCTCGGCGCCCGTGGCGCGCTCGTACAGGCCGCGGGTGTAGGTGAAGGCGGGCACGGGCCGCCCCTTCTCCGTCCAGCCCGCGATCTTGCCGTAGGACAGGCGCAGGGTGAAGGTCGCGTCCGGGTACAGGCTGTCGCCGTAGGCGGCGAACCGGGCCTTGGCGATCGCCTCGCTGGGCGCGACCTCCGGCCCGGTGACGCGCTCCTCCCACGCCTTTCGCGCGGCGCGGGCGGCCGGGTCGATCCGCAGCACGAATTGGATCATCGGATCGCTGGAGGCGGCCACCGCCGCCATGCCGCCGTCGTAGAGGGCCTGGCGCATCTTGGCGTCGTCCAGGTGCGTGCCGCCCGTCAACCGCGTCGACAGCGCCTCCGGGCTCTCGCGGCCGAGCAGGAGCTTGGTGGCGGGGTCGTCGGCGCCCAGGTGCTCCCGAGCCTTGAGAAGGTGGAACTCCACCTCGATGCGCTCGAGCGGCCTCTCCACCGTCGCGACGTCCAGCAGCTGCTTGCGCACCAGCGGCAGCTGGCTGTCGGCGAAGCCGGGCAGGCGCTGGTCGGAGGGCTTGTCCCGCTCCGCGGCCGCACGGACGAGCGTGCGGGCGTAGGAGAACAGGGTCGACCGCGGTCCGGTCTCAAGGAAGCGGTAGGGATCGAACAGGTCGCGCCGAGCCGCCTGCGTCGCGGCGATCCGGCCCCATGGATCGCCGATCCCCGGGCCGGCCTTGGCGCGCAGATCGGCCTCCGCGGCGCGCTTGGCGTCCATGAAGGTCCGGTCGGTCAAGGCTTGAAAGCGGCCGTATTGGACCTTGTAGATGTTCTCCAGCCTGTAGAGCGCCTCGTCCGTCAGCCGCCCGTCTTCCGGGCTGGTCTCGCCGAACTGGATCAGCCGTCCTCGCCGTTCAGCCAAGCCGACCAGGTTCTGCGGGAGATCGAGATCACGATCCGACTCCAGCTGCGAGACGGTGAGCTGGCGGAAGGTTTGTCCCGGGTTGCCGGCCACGAACACGGGCTCGCCCTCGCGCGGCGAGGCGGGGTTCCAGCGCAGATGCTCGGGCGTGGCGACCACCTCGCCGCCTTCGTAGAGCCGCAGGAACGCGACGTCCAGCCCGTAACGCGGGAAGTTGAAGTTGTCCGGATCACCACCGAAGTTCGAACTCTTCGAACCCGGTGAGAACACGAGCCTCACGTCCGAGTACTTGCGGTACTTATACAACTTGTACTCGCCACCCTGGTATAAACGCACCACTTGGCAGCGGAGCTTGGGATCGCCGCCGCACCCTTCCTTCTCGATGGCGCTGGCGGCGCCCTGCCGCGCCTGCACCAGCGCCGCGCCCGCAAGACCCGCGCCGACACCGGTGACGCGCGGCGTGACGTCGACGATCTCCAGCAGGATCTCGGCCTGGAGGCCGGGGCACGTCTTCTCGTCGGCGCGCGTGGCGGTCGTGTAGCCGTATTGGTAAGTGTCCAGCTGCGGGGTGGAGTAGTTCTGCGCGCAGTCGGCCACGCAATGCGTGTTGGTCAGCACCATCCCGTCGGACGAGACCACTGAGGCCGAGCAGCCGTTGACCAGGCGCACCGCGGAATGCTGCACATGGGCCAGCCACGCCGGCGTGATGTCCACGCCGTAGGCCGCCTTCACCTTGGCGGCTGGAAAGTGGTCGAACGTCCACATGCCCTCGTCGGCCGAGGCTCCCGAGGCCAGCGCCGCCGCGGCGGTCAGGGCGCCGGCGCCCGACAGAAGGGGATGAAGACGCATGCGGTGGGATCCTCCCGGCCAGCCGGCCACGGAGGCCGGCGTGGGGTGCAGCGCTAGCGCGGCGCTTCGAGCGAGTCACGCCCCGCCGCCGAGGCGCACCCGCTTGACGCGGCAGAGCCCTCCGCCCACTAGCGCGGCCAAACCGAACAGCGTTCAGGGAGACACGCGCATGGGCGAGGACATCCGCTTCGACGGCAAGGCGGCCATCGTCACGGGCGCGGGCGGCGGGCTCGGCAGGCGGCACGCCCTGGAGCTGGCGCGCCGCGGCGCCAAGGTGGTGGTCAACGACCTGGGCGGCGCCCTGGACGGCTCGGGCGGCTCCTCCGCCGCGGCCGAGGCGGTGGTGGCCGAGATCAAGGCGGCCGGCGGCGAGGCGGTCGCCAACGGCTCCTCCGTCACCGACGACGCGGGCGTCGCCCTGATGGTCGAGCAGGCCATGGACCTGTGGGGCCGCGTCGACGTGCTGATCGCCAACGCCGGCGTGCTGCGCGACAAGAGCTTCTCCAAAATGGGCGTCGACGACTTCGAGTTCGTGCTCGACGTGCACCTGATGGGCACCGTCAAGCCGGTGAAGGCCGTGTGGGAGATCATGAAGGCCCAGAACTACGGCCGCATCGTCTGCACGACGTCGTCGTCGGGCCTCTACGGCAACTTCGGACAGTCGAACTACGGCGCGGCCAAGCTGGGCATCGTGGGCTTCATGAACACCATAAAGATCGAGGGCCAGAAGAACGGCGTGCACGTCAACGCGATCTCCCCCATCGCCGCCACGCGCATGACGGAGTCGCTGATGCCGCAGGACGTGCTGGACGCCCTGAAGCCGGAGAGCGTGACGCCGGGCGTGGTCTACCTGGCCAGCGACGGCGCCCCCACGGGCGCGATCCTGACGGCGGGCGCGGGCGTGTTCTCGCTCGCGCGCATCTACGAGACGGAGGGCGTGAACCTGAACGCCGACCTCACCGCCGAGGGCGTGCGCGACCACTGGGCGCAGATCAGCGACGAGAAGGGCCAGCAGGCCTACCAGTCGGGCTCCGAGCAGGGGCGCAAGATCTTCCGCCAGCTGGGGCAGGAGCGCTCGACGCGGGGCTGATGGCGGCGGCGGGGGCGCCTATATCCGTCTGCTAAGGAGCGTCTCCCCCGATGTTGTTCCAGTCCAAGCCCCCCGTTCAGCCCCGCTACCCGGTCGAGAAGTCGGACGCGGAGTGGAGGCGCAGCCTGTCGCCCGCCGCCTACGGCGTCCTGCGCCAGGCGGGCACCGAGCGGCCCTACAGCAGCCCGCTGAACGCCGAGCACCGCCGCGGCGTGTTCGTCTGCGCCGCCGACGGCGCCCCCCTGTTCGACAGCCGCACCAAGTTCGACAGCGGCACGGGCTGGCCGTCGTTCTACCAGCCGATCGGCAAGGCCGCGGTGCAGACGCAGACCGACCGCTCGCTGTTCATGCCGCGCACGGAGGTGCGCTGCTCGCGCTGCGGCGGCCACCTGGGCCACGTGTTCGACGACGGGCCGCAGCCCACGGGGCTGCGCTATTGCATGAACGGCGCGGCGATGGCGTTCCGGGCGGCTTGAGGCTGCGGCGCCCGACGGGTGGCGGCCGCCGTGCACGGTGGCGCCTCGCCACCGCGCGAGTATGCTCCCGGGCAGGGATCGCCGCACCCTGCTCGCTTCGGCCGCCGCCCTGCTCGCCGCCCACGCCCACGCCCAGACCCGGAGCCGCATGACCGACCTCCCCGCACCGCCCCTCGCGCGCCGCGAGCCCAAGCGGATCGAGCAGCTCGGCCGCGTGCGCGTCGACGACTACGCGTGGATGAAGGACGAGAACTGGCGAAAGGTGCTGCGCGACCCCTCCGTCGTCCGCCCCGACATCCGCGCGCACCTGGAGGCTGAGAACGCCTATACGAAGGCCGTGCTCGCCGGCACGGAGGCGTTGCAGGCGCAGCTGGTCGCCGAGATGCGGGGCCGGCTCAAGGAGGACGACAGCTCCGTCCCCTCCCCCGACGGCCCGTGGGAGTACTACGTCCGCTACGAGGCGGGCGCGCAACACCCGGTGCACGCGCGCCGGCCGCGCAGCGGCGGGGCCGAGCAGGTGCTGCTCGACGAGGACGCGGAGGCGAAAGGCAAGGCCTACCACCGGGTCTCCGCCGCCGAGCACTCCCCCGACCACGCCCTGTTCGCCTGGGCCGTCGACGAGCAGGGCAGCGAGGTGCACCGCATCTACGTCAAGGACCTCGCCACCGGCGCCGTGCTGCCCGGCCCGGCGGAGAGCGCCAACGGCGGCCTGACCTGGTCGCCCGACTCGCAGTGGCTGTTCTGGACGCTCCGCGACGACCACGGCCGCCCCTCGCGCGTCCTGCGCCGCCCGGCGCGCGGCGGCGCGGGCTCGGACGTGGAGGTCTATCACGAGGCCGACCCGGGCTTCTTCGCGGGCGTGGGCGTGGTCTCGTCGCGCCAGTGGATCGTGGTGCGCTCCGGCGACCACGAGACCAGCGAGTCGCGGCTGATCCCCGCCTGCGACCCGACCGCCCCGCCGCGCGTGGTCGAGCCGCGCAGCGTCGGCGTCATGTACGACGTGGAGCACTGGGGCGACCGCTTCGTGATCCGCACCAACGCCGACGGCGCGGTGGACTGGAAGCTGGTCGAGGCCCCCGAGGACTCACCCGGCAAGGCGCACTGGCGCGACATGGTCCCCCACCGGCCCGGCCGGCTGGTCACGGGCGTGTTCGCCTTCAAAGACCACCTGATCCGCCTGGAGCGCGCCGACGCGCAAGGCCGCATCGTGGTCGTTCCGCGCGAGGGCGAGGAGCACGTGGTCGCGTTCCACGAAGAGCTCTACGCCCCCGGCGTCGATCCCGGCTTCGAGTACGACACGGCCACCCTGCGCCTCATCTACCAGTCGCCGACCACCCCGCAGTCCTGGTTCGACTACGACCTGAACACGCGCGAGCGCCTGCTGCGCAAGACGCAGGAGGTGCCAAGCGGGCACGACCCGGCCAAGTACGTCGCCCGCCGGCTCGACGCGCCGACGGCCGACGGGAAGACCGTGCCGATCTTCGTGCTGATGCGGCGCGACACGCCGACGGACGGTTCGGCGCCGCTGCTGCTCTACGGCTACGGCTCCTACGGCATCAGCATGAGCCCGACTTTCTCCACGGCCAACCTGTCCCTGGTGGACCGGGGCTGGATCTACGCCACGGCGTGCGTGCGCGGGGGCTCCGAGAAGGGTTGGGCCTGGTTCCTCGACGGGCGCAAGTTCACCAAGGCGCACACCTTCACCGACTTCACCGCCTGCGCCGAACACCTGCACGCCCGCGGCTTCGGCGCGCCCGCGCGCACGGTGGCGCTCGGCGGCTCGGCGGGCGGCATGCTGATGGGCGCGGTGGCCAACCTGCGGCCCGACCTTTGGGCGGGGGTGGTGGGCGTCGTGCCGTTCGTGGACGTGCTGAACACCATGAGCGACACCTCCCTGCCCCTCACCCCGCCCGAGTGGCCGGAGTGGGGCGACCCGCTGACCGACCCGAAAGCCTACGACTACATCGCCTCCTACAGTCCCTACGACCGCGTGGAGGCGAAGGCGTATCCCGCGATCCTCGCCATGGGCGGCCTGTCCGACCCGCGCGTCACCTACTGGGAACCCGCCAAGTGGATCGCGCGCCTGCGCGCGACGGCGACCGACCCGAACCCCAAGCTGCTGCGCATCAACATGGAGGCCGGCCACGGCGGCTCCGCCGGGCGGTTCGACCACCTCAAGGAGACGGCGCTGGAATACGCCTTCGCCCTCTGGGCCGTGGACCGGGCGAAGGCCGCGGCCGCCCGCGCCGAGGCGTGAGCGTCCGCGCGACCGCGCCTCGCGACGCGGAGGCCCTGCGCGACATCTACGCCCACGCCGTGCTGCACGGCGCGGGCACCTTCGAGGAGACGCCGCCCTCCGCCCCCGAGATGGAGAGCCGCCGCCTGAAGGTCGCGGCGCACGGCCTGCCGCACCTCGTCGCCGAGCGCGGCGGCGCCGTGGCGGGCTTCGCCTACGCCGCACCGTTCCGCCCGCGGCCGGCCTATCGCTTCACCGTGGAGACCACCGTCTACGTGCGGGACGGGATGCAGGGCCGCGGCGTCGGGCGCGAGCTGATGGAGGCGGTGGCCGACTCCTGCGGGGCGCTGGGCCTGCGCCAGCTCGTGGCGCTGGTGGGCGACAGCGGCAACGCCTCCTCCCTGCGGCTGCACGAGGCGCTGGGCTTCCGCCGCGCGGGGGTGCTGCAGGCGGTCGGCTTCAAGCACGGGCGGTGGCTCGACGCCGTGTGGATGCAGCGCGAGATCAACGGAGGCGCCGCCGAGCCGCCCGCTTGTTCAGGGCTCGTTCTCTCGGAACCTTGACGCCGGACCCGCCGGCCGCGTCACATCCGTTGAGCCCGGTCGCCACGTCAGGGGAATGCTTGGTGTTTTCGCACGCCCGCTGAGAAACACTGTTGACGCAGCCGCCGAACGGGAACATGAGCGGCGTCTCTGAGATACGGAACAGTGGAGAGCACCCCTTGGAAGACAAGCCCGACGTCCTGACCCTCACCGCCGAGATCGTGGCGTCCTACGTGGGCGCCAACACGCACGTGAACGCCGCCGAGATCCCGAACATCATCCGTCAGGTGCGCAGCGCGCTGATGGAGGACGTGGCCGCTCCGCAGGAGAGCGCGCCCGAGCAGACCAAGGCCACCGGCGCCCAGGTCCGCAAGTCGATCACGCCCGACGCGCTGATCTCCTTCGTCGACAACAAGCCCTACAAGACCCTGAAGCGCCACCTGTCGCGTCACGGCATGACGATGAGCGACTACCGCTCGCGCTACGGCCTGCCGTCGGACTACCCGTCGGTGGCCCCCAACTACTCGGCCGCCCGTTCGGAGATGGCCAAGAAGCTGGGCCTGGGCGCGCAGCGCCGCGGCCAGGGCGCCGCGGCGGCCGCCGCCGGCGGTGAAGGCAAGGCTCCGGCCAAGCGTGGGCGCAAGCCCGCCGCCGCCGCCGAGTGAGCGGGGCCACAGCCTGAACTGCGGAAGGGCCGGGCGGCGACGCCCGGCCCTACTCGTTCGCGGCCCCTCCTCGTTCGCGGCCCTCCCCGTTCGGAACGGACCCGGCGCGCCGCCTGTTCATCCTGGGACGCCGTCCCGAGGAGACCAGGCATGAGCACGTCGAAGCATCCCGACCCCGGTCACGAAGTGGTCGGCTCAGACTTCCCCGACGACCTCGCCGACAGCCCCGGCATCGGCCAGTCGAAGGGCGTCACCGCCGCCGGCGGGCTGACGCGTGAGAAGGAGGATCCCTCCTTCATCGCCGGCGACAATACGGTGGAAGGCGACACCGCCGACGACGTGGACCGCACGGGCGCGGTCGATCCGGACCAGCGCGGCCGAACCAACGCCTGACCGGCGCCGCCGACCCGAGCGACGACTTCGGCCGGCGCCCGCCCAGGCGCCGGCCGAACACGTCAGGAGCTTACGCCTCGACGCCGATGCCGACCGGGCACGTCACGCCCGTGCCGCCGATGCCGCAGTAGCCGCCGGGGTTCTTGGCCAGGTACTGCTGGTGGTGACCTTCGGCGAAGTAGAAGGGGCCGGCTGGCTTGATCTCGGTGGTGACCGCGCCGTAGCCGCGCGCGGCCAACGCCTGGGAGTAGACCGCTTCGGAGCGCCCGGCCGCCTCCGCCTGCTCGGAAGAGTGGGTGTAGATGGCGGAGCGGTATTGCGTGCCCGTGTCGTTGCCCTGGCGCATGCCCTGCGTCGGGTCGTGACCTTCCCAGAACACCTTGAGAAGGTCCTCGTAGCCCACGACCTCGGGATCGAACACCACCAGCACCGATTCGGCGTGGCCTGTGCGGCCGCTGCACGCCTCCTCGTAGGTCGGGTTCGGGGTGATCCCGCCGGAGTAGCCGACGGCGGTGACGTACACGCCCGGGACCTTCCAGAAGATGCGCTCGACGCCCCAGAAGCAGCCCATGGCGAACTCGGCGACCTCCAAGCCCTGAGGGTGGGGCCCGTGCAGCCGGCGGCCGTTGACGAAGTGCGTGTCGCTGGTGGGGATGGCCTGCGCGCGGCCCGGCAGGGCGTCCGCCGCGGTGGGCAGGTCGAGCGGCTTGCGGCTGAAGAACATGGAGCGGCTCCGGGTGGTCGTGCGCCTCCAGATGGGGAGCGCGGGCGCGGCGCGCACCGGGCGGCGGCGGACCTCAGCCCGGCGT
>CAXTCO010000094.1:0-8460 GCA_964242255.1 uncultured Caulobacteraceae bacterium
CCGGGTCGTGCGTGTAGAGCGTGGCGCCGGACTGCGTGAACGCCCCGCCCGTCCGCGTGCGCCTGATGCGCCTGCCCCACGGGGAGGGGATCGCGCCGCCCGCCTACGCCAGCGACGGCGCGGCCGGCCTCGACCTGCGGGCCGCCGTGCCCGCCGACGCGCCGCTGGAGCTCGCGCCCCGCGCCCGCGCCCTGGTCCCCACCGGCTTCGCCCTGGCCCTCCCGCCCGACCACGAAGCGCAGGTGCGGCCGCGCTCCGGCCTGGCGCTGAAGAGCGGCGTCACCTGCCTCAACAGCCCGGGCACGGTCGATGCGGACTATCGCGGCGAGGTGGGCGTGATCCTGGTCAACCACGGCGCGGAGCCGTTCACCGTCCGCCGCGGCGACCGCATCGCCCAGCTGGTGGTCGCCCCCGTCAGCCGCGCGGAGTGGGAGCAGGTGGAGACGCTGGACGAGACCGCGCGCGGCGCCGGGGGCTTCGGCTCCACCGGCCGGGGCTAGCACCGGCCCGCCCGCGCGGCGCCCCGCATGAGGAGCGCACCCTCGTTCCGTCGCCCTGCAGCACGGCCGGGCCGGCGAGGTTCGCGATGGGTCAGGCGGCAGGGCCGCTTGGTATATAAACCCCGGTCACACAGGCGACGCCGGCAGGTGCGGAAGGCCCGCGAGCCGTGCTGCGCCAAGTAGATGAAGATCAACGTGAGCAGAGCGCGTTAGAAAGTTGGTTGATCCGCCCGCTCAGGCGTTGGCATACCGTGTGGAACTGTGATCGTTCGAAATCATTGCTTGCGAGACATCAAAGATGTCTCAACCGTGTCATCGGTCGACGTCGTCGTGTCACGCCGGGCGTCGGTCAGGATGAAGGAGACGTAAAGTGACCGACGTCGCCGCAACGCCCCTGAAGGCGCAACTGGCGCAGGGGCGCGGGCCGCTGAGCGAGGCGTCGTCGCCTGTCGGCACCTTCGACCTGATCCCGCTGGACCCCTCGTGAACCGCTCGGAGCCCACCCCCGTGACACACGACGCGACGTCGAAAGCCTCGAGCGGCGGCCTGAGGGCGATCGCCGTGGCGAGCACCATCGGCACGACCATCGAGAACTTCGACATCTCGCTGTTCCTGATGGCGGCCGCCTTCCTGATCGCCCCCATCTTCCTGCCCGCCGACGCGCCCGGCTCGGCGCAGGTGCAGTCGCTGGCCACCATCGCCGTCAGCTTCGTCGCGCGGCCGGTGGGGGCCGTGCTGTTCGGCTACTTCGGCGACCGCCGAGGACGCAAGTCGACCCTGATCGGCTCGCTGCTGCTGATGGGCGGCAGCACGCTTCTGATCGGCTGCATGCCGACCTACAGCACCCTTGGAGCGTACGCGTTTCCGATCCTCTGCGTGCTGCGGTTCGCGCAGGGCGCCAGCGCCGGCGGCGAGTTCAGCGGCGCCCTGCTCCTGGCGGTGGAGAGCGTGCCGGCGGCCCGGCGCTTCTGCTTCGGCGCCTATCCTCAAGTCGGCAACGCGCTGGGCGCCGCCGTCGCGGTGCTGTTCATGGCGGCCCTCGTCCACGCCCTGCCCCTCGCCAGCCTGCGCGCGTGGGGCTGGCGCATCCCGTTCCTGTTCTCCGCCGTGCTGATCTCCATCGGCGTGTACGTGCGGCGGCGGGTGGCCGAAACTCCCGTGTTCCAGGCCGCGCACGCCCGCGCACGCGTCGCGCCCGCGCCCCTGCCGCAGCTGCTGAAAGGGCATTGGCGCACGATGGTGCTGGGGGGCTGCGCCGTGCTCACCCTGTCGGTGGGAGCGTATCTGACGACGCTGTTCGTCCCCGTCTACGCGCAGGCCAAGCTCGGCGCGGACCGGCAGGCCATGTTGCTGGCGTCGTTCGTCGGCCTGGCCGTCGGCGGGGCGACGAGCTTGATCGCCGGCCGGCTGGCCGACCGCACCGGGCCCTGGGGGTGGATCGCCGCCGCCAACCTGGTGCTGCTGGCCGCGGGGCTGCTGCTGCCGTTCTGCGCCAGCCGGGGCGCGCCCGGGCTGATCGCCTTCATGATCGTCGGCTCGGCCGCGTGCCCCATTCCCGGAGCCTTGGTCTTGACCAGCCTGGCCCGCGCCTTTCCCCCGGAGATGCGCTACACGGGCGTCTCCTTCACGCAGACGGTGACGGCGGCGCTGGCGGCCATCGTGACGCCGACGCTGATCCAGCGCCAGTCGGCCGGAGGCGACCTCACGGCCGTGGGCCTGGACCTCGTCGTCACCGCGCTGATCAGCCTGGCCGCCATGGCCGTGCTCGCCCGCAGGCCGGCCGGGTCCGCCCAGCCTGAGGAGGCGGCCGAGGTCGCCGACCCCGCGCCGGCGCGGTAGCGTCCCTGCGCGCCCGCCGGCCGCTCCGCCTGCGGGCGCGCGGCCGTTGGCGCGGCGGGGCTCCAGCCGCTAGAAGGCGCGCAGCTTCCGCCCTCACCGGACACCCGCGCGCATGAACATCCACGAGCATCAGGCCAAGGCCGTCCTGAAGGGCTTCGGCGTCCCCGTCTCGCGCGGCGAGGCGGTGACCACCGCCGCGGACGCGCGCAAGGCCGCCGAGACGCTGGGCTCCTCCCTGTTCGTGGTGAAGAGCCAGATCCACGCCGGCGGCCGCGGCAAGGGCAGGTTCGAGGGGCTCGGCCCTGACGCCAAGGGCGGCGTGCGCCTGGCCAAGAGCGCGGACGAGGTGGAGGCCCACGCCGCGGAGATGCTCGGCCGCGTGCTGGTCACGCACCAGACCGGCCCCAAGGGCAAGCAGGTCAACCGCCTCTACATCGAGGAGGCGTCAGACATCGCGCGCGAACTCTACCTCTCGCTCCTGGTCGACCGGGAGACGTCGCGCGTGGCCGTGGTCGCCTCCACCGAGGGCGGCATGGACATCGAGGACGTGGCCCACTCCACGCCCGAGCGCATCGTCACCATCCAGGTCGACCCCGCCACGGGCGTCATGCCCCACCACGGCCGCGCCCTGGCCGGCGCCCTGAAGCTGGAGGGCGGCCTCGCCAAGGAGGGCGCCAAGCTCCTGGGCCAGCTCTACAAGGCGTTCGTCGAGACGGACATGAGCATGCTGGAGGTGAACCCCCTGATCGTCACCGACGAGGCGGACGGCGGCCACCTGCGCGTGCTCGACGCCAAGGTCTCCTTCGACGGCAACGCCCTCTACCGCCACCCGGAGATCATGGAGCTGCGCGACGTCACCGAGGAGGACGAGAAGGAGATCGAGGCCAGCAAGTACGGCCTGGCCTACATCGCGCTCGACGGCGAGATCGGCTGCATGGTCAACGGCGCGGGCCTGGCCATGGCCACCATGGACATCATCAAGCTGTACGGCGCCGAGCCGGCCAACTTCCTAGACGTGGGGGGCGGGGCCAACAAGGAGAAGGTGACGGCCGCCTTCAAGATCATCACCGCCGACCCGAACGTGAAGGGCATCCTGGTGAACATCTTCGGCGGCATCATGCGCTGCGACATCATCGCGGAGGGCGTGATCGCCGCGGTGAAGGAGGTGGGCCTGCAGGTGCCGCTGGTGGTCCGCCTGGAAGGCACCAACGTCGACAAGGGCAAGGCCATCCTCAACGAGAGCGGCCTCGCGGTGGTCGCCGCCAACGACCTGGCCGACGCGGCGGACAAGATCGTCAAGGCCGTGCGCGCGGCCTGACGCTGCGCCGGGCGGCGGCCCTGTGCATGGCTGGCCGCCATGAACGCCGTCGTGCGCCCGACCGACCTCGCGACCGCGGTGGAGGAGCCGCGCCACCGCTTCACCGTCGCCGACGTGGAGGCGATGATGCGCGCCGGCCTCGTCGAGGAGGGCGCGCGGGAGGAGCTGATCGAGGGGGAGCTGGTCACCCTGCCGGAGGGCGGCGAGCTTCACCGCGACTACTCCGCCGTGCTCGGCCGGTGGCTGTTCCGGGCGCTGGACGACAGCTTCGTCGTGATGCCCGGGACAACCCTGGTGCTGTCCGACCACAACGCGCCCTCGCCGGACTGGTGCGTGTTCGATGCGTCGCTGAAGACCGGCGACGTGCGCGGGCCCGACGTGGTGCTGGCCATCGAGCAGGCCGACAGCTCCGTACGTCGCGACCTCGGCTGGAAGGCGAAGCTCTACGCCCGCCACGGCGTGCGCGGCCATTGGGTGATCGAGCTGGACGCCGCGCGCATCCATGTGCACCGCGGGCCGGGTGCGGAGGGCTTCACGTCCGTGGAGACCTTCGAGCGGGAGGACGTGGCCTCCTCGCTGCTGGTCCCGGGCCTCTCCCTGCGCCTCGCCGACCTGCCCCGCGTGGGCGGCTGACCGGGGTTTCCTCCGCTCCCCCCCTGCGCTAGGACCGCGCCGGCCCGCGGAAAGCGCGAGACGCCGCCCGCACCGGAGCCTCATGTCCGTCCTCGTCGACCGCTCGACCCGCGTCATCTGCCAGGGGATCACCGGCAGCCAGGGGACCTTCCACACCGAGCAGGCCATCGCCTACGGCACCAAGATGACCGCCGGCGTCACGCCCGGGAAGGGCGGCCAGACCGCCGTGGGCCTGCCCGTCTACGACACGGTGCTGGAGGCCAAGGAGAAGGCCGGGGCCGACGCCAGCGTCATCTACGTGCCGCCTCCCTTCGCGGCCGACAGCATCCTGGAGGCCGTCGACGCCGAGATCCCGCTGATCGTGTGCATCACCGAGGGCATCCCGGTGGAGGACATGGTCAAGGTGAAGCGCTCGCTCGCCGGGTCCAAGTCGCGCCTGATCGGGCCCAACTGCCCCGGCGTGCTGACGCCCGGCCAGTGCAAGATCGGCATCATGCCGGGCAACATCTTCAAGGCGGGCAGCGTCGGCGTGGTGTCGCGCTCCGGCACGCTGACCTACGAGGCCGTGTTCCAGACCTCCAACGCCGGCCTGGGCCAGACCACGGCCGTGGGCATCGGCGGCGACCCGGTGAAGGGCACCGAGTTCATCGACGTCCTGGAGATGTTCCTGGCCGACGAGGCCACCCGGTCGATCATCATGATCGGCGAGATCGGCGGCTCGGCCGAGGAGGACGCGGCGCAGTTCCTCAAGGACGAGGCCAAGCGCGGCCGCTCCAAGCCCATGGCCGGCTTCATCGCCGGCCGCACGGCGCCCCCCGGCCGCACCATGGGCCACGCGGGTGCCATCGTCTCGGGCGGCAAGGGCGACGCGCAGAGCAAGATCGCCGCCATGGAGAGCGCCGGGATCAAGGTCTCTCCCTCCCCGGCCGAGCTGGGCCAGACCCTCCTGAGCGTGCTGAAGGGCTGACCGCCACGGCTCAGGTCAAAATAGAGCCGGTTTGACTATATAGACGGGCGTCGCCGCCCATCCGTGACGGCGCAGGCGTCAGGTGACGGGACACGGCGATGGCGGACGACGCGGGACGGATCAGCCCCCTCCTGGGCGAAACGACCTTCCTCTACGGCGGCAACGCCGACTACGTGGAGGAGCTGTACGCCCGCTACGCCGCCGACCCGGGCGCGGTGCACCCCTCCTGGCGCGCCTACTTCGACGCGTTCGGAGAACGTGCGGCCGACATCGAGGCCGCCGCCGTCCAGCCCGGCTGGGCCCGCGGACCGGCGCCCTCCCCCCGCCCCGAGTGGCTGGGCGCGCTGGACGGGCAATGGCCGTCCGCGCCGCCGGCCAAACTGGCCAAGGCGGTGGAGGCCAAGGTCTCGGCCGCCCTCGTCGAGAAGGCGCCCGGCGCCTCGGCCGAGGCCCTGCGCGCGGCCACCCTCGACTCGCTCCGCGCCATCATGATGATCCGCGCGTACCGCGTGCGCGGGCACTTGGCCGCCGACCTCGACCCGTTGGGCTTCGCGCGCACCATCCCCACCCACGCCGAGCTGGACCCCGCCACCTACGGCTTCGCCGAGAGCGACTACGACCGCCCGATCTTCCTCGACTACGTGCTGGGCCTGGAGACCGGCACGGTGCGCGAGATCCTGGCCATCCTGCGCCGCACCTACTGCGGCGCCCTGGGCGTGCAGTACATGCACATCTCCAACCCGGTGGAGAAGGCGTGGATCCAGGAGCGCATCGAAGGTCACGACAAGGAGATCACCTTCACCGCCGAGGGCAAGACGGCGATCCTGAAGAAGCTGATCGAGGGCGAGGGCTTCGAGCGCTTCCTGCACAAGCGCTTCCCCGGCACCAAGCGCTTCGGCCTGGACGGCGGCGAGGCGCTGGTGCCCGCCATGGAGCAGGTCATCAAGCGCGGCGGCGCGCTGGGCGTGGACGAGATCGTGATCGGCATGCCCCACCGCGGGCGCCTGAACGTCTTGGCCGCGGTGATGGGCAAGCCCTACCAGGTGATCTTCCACGAGTTCCAGGGCGGCTCCTCGGTGCCGAGCGACATCGAGGGCTCGGGCGACGTCAAGTACCACCTGGGCGCCAGTTCCGACCGCGAGTTCGACGGCAACTCGGTGCACCTGTCGCTGACCGCCAATCCCAGCCACCTCGAGATCGTCAACCCGGTGGTGATCGGCAAGGCGCGCGCCAAGCAGACCTTCGACAAGCGCGAGACGCCCGGCTGCACCGGCTCCAAGGTCATGCCGCTGATCCTGCACGGCGACGCGGCCTTCGCCGGCCAGGGCGTGGTGGCCGAGTGCTTCATGCTCTCGGGCATCGAGGGCTACGAGACGCACGGCACGGTGCACTTCATCGTCAACAACCAGATCGGCTTCACCACCGCGCCGCGCTTCAGCCGCTCCTCGCCCTATCCGAGCGACACGGCGCTGATGGTGGAGGCGCCCATCCTGCACGTGAACGGCGACGATCCCGAGGCCGTGACCTACGCCGCCAAGATCGCTGCCGAGTACCGCCAGGAGTTCGGCAAGGACGTGGTGATCGACATGTGGTGCTACCGCCGCTTCGGCCACAACGAGGGCGACGACCCCACCTTCACCCAGCCGGTCATGTACGCCAAGATCAAGGGCCAGCCCTCCACCCGCGAGATCTACACCGAGCGGCTGGTCAAGGAAGGCGTGGTCACGGCCGAACAGGTCGACGGCTGGGTCAAGGATTTCGAGACCTTCCTCGGCGAGGAGTTCGAAGCGGGCAAGACCTACACACCCAACAAGGCCGACTGGCTGGACGGCAAGTGGAGCGGGTTGACGCCCTCCGGCGAGACCACCGAGACCTGCGCGCCCCTGCAGAAGCTGCGCGACCTCGGCCTCAAGATGACGTCCATCCCGCAGACGGTGGACGCGCACAGGACCCTGCGCCGCGTGATGGAGGGCCGGCGCGAGGCCGTCGAGGCCGGCGCGGGCGTCGACTGGTCCACCGCCGAGCACCTCGCCTTCGCCACCCTGCTGGATGCGGGCACGCCCGTGCGCCTGTCGGGCCAGGACAGCGTGCGCGGCACCTTCAGCCAGCGCCACTCGGCCGTGGTGGACCAGACCACCGAGGCCAAGCACGTGCCCCTGAACCACCTGCGCCCCGGCCAGGCGCGCTACGAGGTGATCGACTCCGCCCTCTCGGAGGAGGCGGTGCTGGGCTTCGAATACGGCTACAGCCTCGCCGACCCCGACACCCTGGTGCTGTGGGAGGCGCAGTTCGGCGACTTCGCCAACGGCGCCCAGGTGGTGGTGGACCAGTTCATCTCCAGCGGCGAGCGCAAGTGGCTGCGGATGAGCGGCCTGACGATGCTGCTGCCCCACGGCTACGAGGGCCAGGGGCCGGAGCACAGCTCCGCCCGCCTGGAGCGCTACCTGCAGATGTGCGCCGAAGACAACATGCAGGTGGTGAACCTCACCACCCCGGCCAACTACTTCCACGCCTTGCGGCGGCAGGTGAAGCGCAGCTACCGCAAGCCGCTGGTGGTGATGACGCCCAAGAGCCTGCTGCGCCACAAGAAGGCCGTCTCCGCCCTGGCCGACATGGCGGAGGGCTCCGCCTTCCACCGCGTGCTGTGGGACGACGCCGAGCTGAAGAACGGCAAGACGACAGCCGTGCTGAAGCCGGACGGGGAGGTCCGGCGCGTGCTCATGTGCTCCGGCAAGGTCTACTACGACCTCTTGGACCGGCGCGAGCAGACCGGCCGCGACGACGTCTACATCCTGCGCCTGGAGCAGTTCTATCCGTGGCCGATGCAGTCGCTCCGCAAGGAGCTGGCGCGCTTTCCGGCTGCGGAGCTGGTGTGGGTGCAGGAGGAGCCGAAGAACATGGGCGGCTGGAGCTTCGCCGACCCGTGGATCGAGCTGACCCTGGAGCGCACCGAGACGAGCGCCAAGCGCGCCCGCTACGTGGGCCGCCCGGCCAGCGCCTCCACGGCCGCCGGCATCGGCAAGCGCCACGCCGCCGAGCTGGACGCCTTCCTCACCGACGCCTTCGCCTGACGCCGCTCCCGCCCGCCCGACCTCAAGGACCCTCCCGACCCATGCCCGCCGCCGACACCGCCGAGAAGACCGTGGACGTCACCGTGCCCACCATGGGCGAGAGCGTGACGGAGGGCACGGTCGCCAAGTGGT
>CAXTCO010000095.1:0-8446 GCA_964242255.1 uncultured Caulobacteraceae bacterium
CGGCCGCCCGGCGCCCGCCGCGCCGGACGCCGGCGCCAGCGCCGCGCCCGACCAGGGCGTCTTCTTCAAGCCCGAGGGGGTGGAGAGCCAGGGATCGGTCGCCGTGGAGGGCCGCCGCGTCGACTACCGCGCCGTGGCGGGCGCCATCGTGGTCCACCCCAAGGGCTGGGACGATGCGGCGGCCCGCGAGCCGCAGTCCCTGGGCGGCAAGCCCGCCGACGCCGCGGCCGCCAAGCCGGCGGAGGGCGAGGGCGACAAGGCCAACCCGCAGGCGGAGGCGTCCATGTTCTACGTGGCCTACTTCGCCAAGGGCGCACCGTCCGCCGAGCGGCCGATCACCTTCCTCTACAACGGCGGCCCGGGTTCATCGAGTGTGTGGCTGCACATGGGCGCCTTCGGCCCGCGCCGCGTGGTCACGGCCGACGACAGCCACACGCCCGCCGCGCCCTACCGCGTGGTGGACAACGCCTACAGCCTGCTGGACGCCACCGACCTCGTCTTCATCGACGCGCCCGGCACCGGCTTCAGCCGCATCGCCGGCAAGGACAAGGAGAAGGGTTTCTACGGCGTAGATCCCGACGCATACGCCTTCACCCAGTTCATCGAGGGCTTCTTGTCGAAGTACAACCGCTGGAACAGCCCGAAATACCTGTTCGGCGAGAGCTACGGCACGCCACGCTCGGCCGGCGTCGCCGCCCAGCTGGTCACCGGGAACAGCACGGACCTGAACGGGGTGATCCTGCTGTCGCAGACCTTGAACTTCGATCTCTGGGCCGACGCCCCGCAATTCAGTCCGGGCAGCGACCAGGCCTATGTCGTCGCGCTCCCGACCTACGCGGCCGCCGCTTGGTACCACGACCGGCTGGCCGGGGCGCGGCCGGCCGAACTGCAGCCCTACCTCAAGGAGGTGGAGGCGTTCGCCACGGGCGACTACGCCCAGGCGCTTCAGGCCGGCTCCGAGCTCGACCCGGCGCGGCGCCAGGCCGTGGCCGAGCGCTACGCGCGCTATACGGGCCTGCCCGTCGCCTACGTTCTGAAGGCCGACCTGCGCATCAACGTCGGCATGTTCCAGAAGATGCTGCAGGACTCTTCGGGCCTGACCACGGGCCGCCTCGACACGCGGTTCTCGGGGCCCGACATCGACCTCCTGAGCAAGGAGGCCGACTACGACCCGCAGTCGGCGGCCATCAGCTCGGCCTACGTCTCCGCGTTCAACGACTACGTGCGCCGCACCCTGGGTTACGGCGTCGGCCGCACCTACCGGGCGAACACGGATGTGGAAAAGAACTGGAACTACGCCCACCAGCCGCCAGGCTCTCAATCGCCTGTCTCCAACGCCATCAACCTGATGCCGGACTTGGCGGCGGCCATGAAGTACGATCCTGGCCTGAAGGTGATGGTCAATGGCGGCTACTACGATCTCGCCACGCCCTACTACGAGGGCTGGTACGAGATGCACCACATGCCGATCCCCGAGAAGCTGCGTGGGAACATCGAGTACAACTACTATGCGTCCGGCCACATGGTCTATGCGCACGAGCCGGCGCTGAAGCAGCTGCACGACAACGTCGCCGCCTTCATCGCCCGTACGGACCACCTGAACGGGTCCGGCAAGTAGGGCGGGGCGGGAGATCGACGCCGACCCGCTCCGGCGGCCGTCGTCGATCTCGTTGCGTTCGGATCGCCCCGTCCGCCGGACGGGCCAGGGCGGCTCCCCTTGCACCGGCGCAGCGTGACACGGCGCGGTGTTCCTCCTAAGCGGAAGACGGCGCTCCCACCGCGCCCGCAGGCGCGGCTCAGCGAGCCGCGGAAGGAACCGGTGGCTCGTTTCACCGCAGCCGCAGCCGGCCTTGATGTGTCGTAAACCTGTCGCCGATCGGGGCTAAACGCGGACGCCGCTGCCGCCCCGCCTGAACGCCGGCGGCGCGGCCGCCTCCATCGACGTCCCGCACCGGCCCTCTCGCTTGGGGGGCGGTCGCTCAACGCCCCCGCCGATCGCCGACTTCCGTTTGTAAGGATCAGAGTCATGGCCGCTTCCACCGCCGGCGCGTTCCCGACGGGCGCCCAGTCCACCACGTTCGCGGTCACCGCGCCCGGGACCTACGCCCTGGCCGCCGGCCAGACTTTCACCGAGACGGGCGCGGCCACCGCGGTCACCGCCACGGACGCGAGCGCCGCGCAGACCGCCCTGGACATCGCCGGCGCCGTGGCCGGGGCCCCCGCCCAGCGCGGGATCGTGGAGACGGTCCCCAACGGCCTGCTCACCGTCGAGGCCACCGGCTCGCTCCACACCACCGACGCCGACGCCTTCCAGTTCAAGCAGCCCTCCGGCGGCGGCGGGCGCGCGGCCGTGGTCAACCTGGGCTCCATCGTCAGCGGCACGACGATCACCACGCCGAACACGGCCGGAACGGGCGGCGTGACGGCGCACGGCTACGGGCTGAACTTCAACGCCGCCGCGGGCGCGGCCGGGGCCGTGGACCACATGAGCGGCGGAACCGTGGTCAACGGCTCGACCACGAACGCCGCGGCGCTGATCGAGAGCGATTCCGACGACGCGGTGCGCCTGGGCGTGAACCAGACGCTGACCAACTACGGCCAGATCCTCGGCAAAGGCCCGGTGGACGACGCGGCGTCCAACAACGGGCTGAAGGGCGGCTCGACCGCCAACATCTATGACAGCTCGCGCGGGGTGGAGATCAACGGCGGCGCGCACGACACCATCGACAACTACGGCCGCATCGAGGGCTCGCAGCACGGGGTGGACGCCGGCGACACGGCCGACACCGACATCACGGTGATCAACGAGGCGGGCGGAGTCATCATCGGCCACAACGGCTCGGGCGTCGGCTCCGACGGGGCGACGGCCAACGCCGTGAACGCCGGCGACGTCACCGTCACCAACGCCGGCCAGATCTACGGCGAGTACCACCCCACCTACGACCGCAGCGGCGCGGCCACCACCGACGGCGACGGCGACGGCGTGGACATCGACGGCGCCGGCGCCGTGCTCAACAAGGCGGGCGCGGTCATCGCCGGCGCGGGCGTGGACGGAAACGGGAACCCGGTGCTCAACGGCCAGGGCGCCGGCGGCTACGACAGCAACGGGCGGCTGAACCACAGCGAGGGCCTGTCGCTGGGCGGCGGATCCGTCGACAACTTCGGGACGATCAGCGGCGCCGACTACGGGATCACGGTCAACAACGATTCGGTGGCGAGCCGCAGCGGCGTCGCCTCCACCCAGATCGTCAACGAGGCGGGCGCCGCCATCATCGGGCAGAACGGCTACGCCATCCGCCTGGAGAACAAGGGCTCGGACGCCGTCGACACCGACACGATCACCAACCATGGCGTGATCACCGGCGGCGGCGCCATCCCGGCCGCCACGGGCACGGCCACCATCGAGGGCGGCGGCGCGGACCAGAACACCGTCGGCGCCCTGAACGGCGTCGCCTACACGGCGGGCGGGACCAACACGAACCGCTTCGTCTCCGGCGACGGCGCGGCCATCCAGACGGGGGAGGGGAACGACACCGTCTCCAACGACGGCGTGATCACCGGCTCGAACGGCCGGGCCATCAGCCTGGAGGGCGGCGACGACACGCTGACCCTGTCCGCCGCCGGGACGGTGACGGGGACGATCGACGGCGGCGTCGGCGCCGACACCCTGAACCTCACCACCGGGACGACGGGCGCCACGGCCGACACGCTGGCGGGCGTGGTCGACTTCGAGATCCTCAACGTCCAGAAGGGCGCGTGGACGCTCACGGACGCGCAGGCCTACACCACCGCCACCATCAGCGCCGGCGCGGCCCTGCAGCTGGGAACGGGCGGGACGACGGGCGCGATCACCGCCGCCCTCGCCGACAACGGGACGCTGGTGGTCGACCATTCGGACGCGGTGACCCTGGGCGCGGCCGTCGCGGGCGGCGGCGCCGGCGTGCTGACGCAGCTCGGCGCGGGGACGACCACGCTCTCCGCCGCGCACAACTTCGCGGGCGTGACCCTCGCGGCCGGCGTGCTCGACCTGGCGGCGACGGGAACGACGGCCGCCGTCACCTTCGCCCCGACCGTCGGCGCGACGCCGATCCTGCGCGTGGAGACCGCCGCGACCACCGGCGGCGCCTTCGCGCCGACCGTGAAAGGCTTCGCCGCCGGCGATGTGATCGACTTGGCCGGCGTGGGAACGGGCGCGGTCGCCACCCTGGGCGCCAACAACGTGCTCACCGTGGCCGGCTCCGGCGCGACGGAGACGATCCAGCTCGACCCTACGCAGAGCTTCGCCGGCAAGGCGTTCGCCACGGCGGCGGACGCGGGCGGCACGGGCGTGAACATCACCCTGACGGCGGCCGCGGCCACCTCAGGCGTGCTCTACAGCCAGACCTTCGACGGCTACACGGCCTCCGGCCTGAACCCGGGAGGGACGGGCGGCGCGCTGGACAGCAACGTGTTCCGCATCTCCGGGCTGAACGGGCCGGCCACCAGCCACTACGGCGACACCTCCACCGCGGCCGACTACGCGCGGGGCGCCCTGGCGGTCACGGCCGACCCGGCGAGCGCCGGCCTCTACTCGGGCGCGACGGCCAACTCGGGCCCGGGCGACCACGCGCTCCTGATCCAGCCCACCGGCGCCGAGTTCGACACCAACGGCTTCGTGGAGATGCGCGTCCAGAACACCACGGCGAACGCCGTGACGGGGCTCTCGCTGGCGTTCAACTGGGTCTACCACAACAACGAGCCGCGGGTGGACGACCTGGCGCTCGCCTACTCCACGGACGGCGTGAACTTCACCGTGGCGCCGTCGGCCGACCTGAACACGCCGGCGGCGGCCTCCACCACCTCGCCCGTGCCCTTCACCTACGTGCAGGAGACCGTGACCCTGCCCCCGGGCGCGGTGGTCGCTCCGGGCGCCTACGTCTACTTCCGCTTCGAGCACCTCACCTCGACCGGCTCGGGCTCCCGCGACGAGGTCGGCATCGACAACGTCAGCGTGTCGTACAACGGCGTCAGCCACACGCCCGTCCTGTCGGTGTCCAACGTGTCGGCCAACGAGGGGAACAGCGGCGCGACGCCCTTCACCTTCACGGTGACGCGCACCGGCGACCTCTCGGCGGCGACCACGGTGCACTACGCCACCGTCGACGGCACGGCGCACGCCGGCTCGGACTACACGGCCGTGAGCGGCGACCTGGCGTTCGCGCCGGGCGACACCACCAAGACCGTCACGGTGATGATCAACGGCGACACGGTGCAGGAGCCTGACGAGACCTTCACCCTCAACCTCTCCAACCCGGTCAACGCCACCCTGCCGACGACGCCGGCCACGGGGGCCATCCTCAACGACGACGTCTCCGTCACTTCCATCGGCGACATCCAGGGCGCGGCCACCACCTCGCCGTTCGTCGGCCAGACGGTGACCACCACGGGCGTCGTCACCTTCATCAAGACGGGCGCGGGCGGCGGCTACTACATCCAGGACCCGACCAACGCCGGTCCGGCGGGCGCCAGCCACGGCCTGTTCGTGTTCACCGCGGCCACCCCCACGGTGGCGGTGGGCGACGCGGTCACCGTCTCGGGCGTGGTGACCGAGTTCGCGTCTCAGGCCGACGACCGGCCGATCACCGAGCTGAACAGCCCGATGACCACCGTCGTCTCGCACAACAACCCCGTCACGCCGGTGATCATCGGCGCGGGCGGAGTGCTGCCGCCGACGTCCACCATCGCCGGCCCGACCTACGACCCGGTGCACAACGGGACGGACTTCTACGAGTCGCTGGAAGGCCAGCTCGTCACCATCCACAACGCCCAGGCGACGGACGCCACCTTCTCCGGCTCGACCTGGGTGGTGGCCGACCTCGGCGCTGAGGCGACGGGGATCAACAGCCGCGGCGGGATCACCTCGGGGGCCGGCGACTTCGACCCCGAGCGCATCCAGATCTTCTCGTCGGCGCTGAGCGCCACCATGGGCGAGCACCTGGGCGACGTCACCGGGGTGATCTCCTACTTCGGCGGGGAGTACGAGCTGATCCCCACGCAGCCGGTCACCCCGCCGGGGAACGCCGCCGCCGCCCCGCCCGCCCTTCCGCTCGAGACGACGACGCTGAAGGGCGACGCCACGCACCTCGCCATCGCGGCCTACAACGTGGAGAACCTCGGCCCCGTGCAGCCGGGCGTGGCGCAAGCCACGGTGGACGCGCGCTTCGCCGCGCTCGGCTCCGACATCGCCCACAACCTGGGCGGCCCCGCCATCGTCGGCCTGGAGGAGATCCAGGACTCCAACGGCGAGAACCCCAACGCGCCGCCCGCGGCCAACGACCCCAACTTCGCCGCCGACCAGCAGGCCTACCTCGCCAGCCTCAGCGGGTCGGCCACCCTGACCAAGCTGGCGGGCGCCGTCACCACCGCGGGCGGCCCGGCCTACAGCTACGTCGAGGTCCAGCCGACCACGACCAACACCAACGGCGGCGCGCCTGACGGCAACATCCGGCCCGCGATCCTCTACGACCCGACCAAGGTCGCCTACGTGGCCGGCTCCGCCCACCAGATCGCCGATCCGAACCTGTCGGACGGCGACGCCTTCGCCAACTCGCGCATGCCGCTGGCTGCGCAGTTCGTCTTCAACGGGCAGACCCTCGACGTCATCGAGATCCACGACTACGCGCGCTCGGGCAGCGAGGAGCTGTTCGGCCTCGACCAGCCGCCCGTGAACAGCGGCGACCAGCGGCGCGTCGACCAGACGGCGGCGGTGAAGGCCTACGTCGCCCAGCTCCTGGCGGCCGACCCCAACGCCAGGATCGTGGTGCAGGGCGACTTCAACGGCTTCCAGTTCGAGCCGACCCTGACGCAGCTCGCCCACTCGGGCGGCGGCCAGCTGAACCAGCTCAGCGACCTCCTGCCAGCGAGCGAGCGCTATTCGACCACCTTCGAGGGCGTCAGCCAGGAGATCGACCACGCGCTGGTGAGCGACTCGCTCGACGCGGGCGCGCAGTTCGACATCGTCCACCTCAACACCGGCCAGACGGCGGCGGCCCAGGCCAGCGACCACGACCCGATCCTGTCGCTCCTGTCCGTCCCCGGCGCGTCGGCGCCCGTGACGACCAACACGCCGCCGACGTTCGGCGGCCTGCAGGCGACGGCGAGCGCGCCGGCCGACGGGTCCGTGCTGCTGCAGACGCAGGGCCTCACCGTCGCCGACCCGGACGCGGGCGCCTCCGTGGCCTCCGCCCAGGTGTCCATCGGCGCCGGCTTCACCGCGGGCGACCGGCTCACGACGGGTGTGCTGCCCGTGGGGGTGACGGCCGTGTTCGACGCCTCCAAGGGCGTGCTGACGATCGGCGCCGGGTCGGACGGAGACGTGGCGGCGGCGCTGCGGACCGTGGGCTTCACCCACGACGGCGCGGTGGACGCGGGTTCGCGCACGGTGACCTTCAGCGTGACCGACGACCACGGCGCGACGACGACGGCGACCGAGTCGCTCTCGGTGGCCGCCTCCGGTGCGGAGGGCGGCGGCGGCGGCGGGACGGGCGCGACCGCGCCGGCCGGACCGTCGGCGCAGCAGGGCTACACCACGCAGGTGGACAACCTGATCGGCGTCGCCGCGTCCGACCCGGCGCTCAGCGACCCCTCCAGCCCGATCTACGTCCAGGCGCAGGCGGAGAAGGCCATCGCCGCCCAGCTCGACAGCGGCCAGCTCAGCCTGCAGGACGCGCAGTCGGCGCTGTTCCACCTGGTGGACGGCACCGTGTCGGTGGCGGAGATCACCTACGACGTCTTCACCGGCAAAACGCCGACGGCGGCGGGTCTGGCCTACCTGGTCCATTCCGACGCGAACCCGACGGACCTGGACGACGCCTACTACGCCAAGTTCTCCACCGAGAACCGTTACATCAACTTCGCCGCGAACCTCGGCCGCTTCGGCGACGCGAGCACCTCGTCCTTCCACGCCGCCTACGACGGGCTGAACCTGTCGGACGCGACGGCCAAGGCCTACCAGTCCATCTTCGGCACGGCGCCGACGGCGGACAAGGTGTCGGCCATCCTCAACAGCCTTGTCCCCGACGGGCTGGGCGGGACGGAGACGCGGGCGCAGTACTTCGCCGGTTACGGCATGGACGGGCCGAACGGGATCGGCACCAAGTCGGCGATGATCGGTTGGCTGCTCGCCGACAGCGTCAAGGAAGGCTTCGGGACCTATCAGCAGGCCGACCAGCATTTCCTGGCCGACCTCGCCCACGGCACGGCGATCTACAACGTGGACCTGATCGCCGCCTACCAGGCCGCCCCGACGCTCGTGGGCCAGCCCGTCGCCCACGCCGGGAGCTGACCCGCCACGGGTTGGCCGGTGCGGCCCTGGCCGGGGGCCAGGGTCGCCGCCGTGGCTCGCGCGAGACACGGCGTCCGCCACGGCGTCTGCATCGCCGCGTGACGGTGCTGCGGGGCGCCGGCG
>CAXTCO010000096.1:0-8340 GCA_964242255.1 uncultured Caulobacteraceae bacterium
GCGTCAGGCCGTAGCCGGCGGCCACCGCTGCCACGGCCAGGGCCGCGGCGCCCGCGCCCCACAGGAGCGCGGGGCGGCTTGGCGCGGAGCGGCGCGCGCTCCGGCGCACGCCGCTCGTGGAGGCGGCGGCCGGGCCGCCCACGAACAGGGCCTCACCGTCCGCACGCGGGGCGGAAACGGGGGTCGCAGCAACGCGGCGAGCGGCTTGACGATCGTCGGAGAGATCGGTCGGAACGTAGGTCATCTTCATACCTCCCAGCATGTCCTGCTTGACTGTGGCCACTGTAACCAGGGAGGTCGGCCAAAGGTTGCAAAGCGCGCGCTCCGCCCTGTGCTGATGGGCGGTCGGGAACGACTGGCGATGATCTACGTCCGTGTCCGGCGACCGCCTGGATGCGGAGCCCGGAGCGGGGGGAGCGGCTCAGCCCGCGCGCGAGCCCAGCGGCTCTTCGGCGCGGCGCACCATCACCGCCAGGAAGATGGAGCCGGAGACGGCGAAGCCGGCGGCGGCCGCGTGCGGCAGGTCCATGCCCTGGGCCACGCCCCGGCCGGCGGCCCACCCGGCGGTCACGACCAGGAGCCCCGCGCCCCAGCGGGAGGCTTCGGCGAGGGAGGGGAGGCGGGTCGGCAAGAGGGTCGCTCCGGCTATGCTGCGTCGCGGAATCTCGCGCGCGTCGAGGACGCCGTCGCCGTGACACGGGAGCGCAGTGGCGCGGGCGACACGCGGCCGAGGGCGGGGCCGCGTCCGCCTTGACCCCTTCCGGGGCGCGGTCCAAATCGCGAACCATGGCGCGGGCGGCGAGGCTTACGGCGATCGGCAAGCTGCGGCGCGAGCTGCGCTTCCTGTCCGGCCTGCGCCGCACCCTGGGCCGGGTGCGCGACGTGAAGCCCGACAGCTCCACCCTGGCGTGCGACGACCTGGAGGCGGCCGTCGACCGCCACGCGCAGAAGCCTGCGATCGTGTTCGAGGGGCGCACCCTCACCTACGCGCAGCTGGACGCCCTGGCCAACCGCTACGCCCACTGGGCCACGGGGCGGGGGATCAAGAAGGGCGACGTGGTGGCGCTGTTCGCCCCCAACCGCATCGAGTACTTGGCTGTTTGGTTCGGCCTGTCCAAGGTCGGGGTGGCCACGGCGCTGATCAACAACCAGCTCACGGGCTCCGGGCTGGCGCACTGCCTGGAGGCGTCGGGCGCGGCGCACCTGATCCTGGACGCGGAGACCGCGCCGGCGTTCGAGGCGGTGGCGGGCGGGCTGAAGCGCGCGATGACCGCCTGGTGGCTCGGCTCGCCCCCCGGCGTGCGCAGCGACCGCGACCTGGACCGCGCGCTGAAGGGCGTCTCGTCGCTTCGCCCGACGCGGGAGACGGCGCGCTACGGAATCACCGCCAAGGACTTGGCGCTCCTGATCTTCACCAGCGGCACCACCGGGCTGCCCAAGGCGGCGCGCGTGACGCACGTGCGGGCGCAGCTCTACATGCGCGGCTTCGCGGCCGCGACGGACGGCCGGCCCGGCGACCGCCTCTACTGCACCCTGCCGCTCCACCACGCCACGGGCGGGCTCTGCGCGGTGGGCGCGGCGCTCCTGAACGGGGGGACGCTGCTCTTGAAGAAGCGCTTCTCCGCGTCCTCTTTCTGGAGCGACTGCGCCGAGCAGGGCGCCACCCTGTTCGTCTACATCGGCGAGCTGTGCCGTTTTCTGGTCAACGCGCCGGAGAGCCCGGACGAGCACCGCCATAAGATCCGCCTGGCCTTCGGCAACGGCCTGCGCGCGGAGGTGTGGGAGCGCATGGCCGAGCGCTTCCGCATCCCGCAGATCATGGAGTTCTACGGGGCCACTGAAGGCAACGTCTCCATGATCAACTTCGACGGCAAGGTGGGGGCGGTCGGCCGCGCGCCGCGCTACCTGAGAAAGCGCGTCAACTTCCGCTTGGCGCGCTTCGACACGGAGGCGGGGGAGGTCGTGCGCGGCGCCGGCGGCCGGGCGCAGGAGGCCCGGCCCGGCGAGGTGGGCGAGATGCTGGGCGAGATCCGCGCCGACGACGCCCGCTCCAGCTTCGCAGGCTACGCCGACAAGGCGTCCACCGAGCGCAAGATCCTGCGCGACGCGTTCGCCCCCGGCGACGCCTGGTTCCGCACGGGCGACCTGATGCGGCAGGACGGGCTGGGCTACGTCTACTTCGTCGATCGGGTCGGGGACACCTTCCGCTGGAAGGGCGAGAACGTGGCCACAGGCGAGGTGGCCGCCGTGCTGAGCCGTGCGCCGGGCGTGGCGGAGGCGGACGTCTACGGCGTGGAGGCGCCGGGCGCGGAAGGGCGCGCGGGCATGGCGGCGTTGGTGACGGGCCCGGGCTTCGACCTGGGCGCCCTGGCCCGCGTGGTGGACGCGAACCTGCCGCCCTACGCCCGGCCGCTGTTCCTGCGCCTGCGCGCGGCCATCGAGACCACCGGCACCTTCAAGTACCGCAAGCTCGACGCGGTGGCGGAGGGGTTCGATCCGGCCCGCGTCGGCGACCCGCTCTACTGGCGCGAGCCGGGCGGCGGCTACGCGCCCCTGGACGCGGCGGCCCATGCGCGGATCGCGGCGGGCGAGGTGCGGCTCTAGCCTCCCTCCGGCGCGTCCTTGAGCTATAGGCGGGCGGGCGGCGCCGGACCGCCGATCCGGAGAACGACCATGCACGGCTTGATGCAGGACTGGCCGCTGACGGTCGACCGCATCCTCGACCACGCCGCCCTGCGCCACGGCGGCCGCGAGGTGGTCACGCGCTCCCTCGAGGGGCCGGTCGTGCGCACCACCTTCGCCGACGTGCACCGGCGGGCCAAGCAGGTCAGCCACCTGCTCCAGGAGTGGGGGATCCGCCCCGGCGACCGGGTGGGCGCCCTGGCCTGGAACTCCGGCCGGCACCTGGAGGTGTGGTACGGCGTGATGGGGATCGGTGCGGTGTGCCACACGCTGAACCCCCGCCTGCATCCGGACCAGCTGGGCTGGATCCTCCGCCACGCCGGCGACCGGGTGGTGTTCGCCGACTTCACCTTCGCGCCCCTGCTCGCCGCGGCCCTCGCCAAGGACCCGGCCCTGGTCGAGCGCGTGGTGCTGCTGACGGACGGGGCGCACATGCCCGCGGGCGGCCCGCCCGGCTCCGTGCCCTACGAGGAGGCGCTCGAGGGCCGCCCGGCGGACGCGGCCTGGGGCGGCTTCGGCGAGGAGACGGCCTGCGGCCTCTGCTACACCTCCGGCACGACGGGCGATCCCAAGGGGGTGCTCTACAGCCACCGGTCGAACTTTCTGCACACCTTCATGACGCTGCAGTCCGACGTGCTGGCGCTGCGTGCGTCCGACGCCATCCTGGTGGTCGTGCCCATGTTCCACGCCAACACCTGGGGCGTGGCCTTCTCCGCCCCGGCGGTGGGCGCCAAGATGGTGATGCCCGGCGCGCGGCTGGACGGGGCGTCGGTGTTCGAGCTCCTGGAGACGGAGGGCGTCACCGTCTCCGCCGCCGTGCCCACCGTGTGGCAGATGCTGCTGCAGCACCTGGAGCGCACGGGCGACCGGCCCACCACGCTGAAGCGCGTCGTGGTCGGCGGCGCCGCCTGCCCCGAGAGCATGATCCGCGCGTTCCACGACCGCTACGGCGTGGAGGTGCTGCACGCCTGGGGGATGACGGAGACCTCGCCCGTCGGAACCGTCGGCGCGCCGGACGCGCGCGTCGCCGCCCTGCCGTTTGCCGAGCAGATGCCCAGCCGGATGAAGCAGGGGCGCCCGCCCCTGGGCGTGGAGCTCGCCCTCAAGGACGACGCGGGCGCCCGCCTGCCGGAGGACGGGACCACCTTCGGCCGGCTGATGGTGCGCGGCCCGACGGTGGCGGCGGCCTACTTCGAGAACGACACGCCGATCCTGGACGGGGAAGGCTGGTTCGACACGGGCGACGTCGCCACCATCGACCCCGACGGCTACATGCAGATCACCGACCGCGCCAAGGACGTGATCAAGTCCGGCGGCGAGTGGATCAGCTCCATCGACATCGAGAACCTCGCGGCCGGCCACCCCAAGGCCGCGATGGCCGCCGTGATCGGCGTGCCCCACCCCAAGTGGGACGAGCGGCCGCTGCTGCTGGTGCAGCTGAAGCCCGGCGAGACGGGAACGCGGGCGGAGTTCCTGGATTTCCTGTCGGGACGGATCGCCAAGTGGTGGACCCCCGACGACGTGCTGTTCGTCGACGCCCTCCCTCTCGGCGCCACCGGCAAGATCGACAAGAAGGCGCTGAGGGCGGCCTTCGGGCGCCACCTGTCGCCGCAGCCCGCCGTCGCCGCCGAGTAGGGAGAGCCCGTGGTCCAGCCCGCCCCGCCGCCCCGGCCGCTCCCGCCCGCCGCCGCCCCGCCGCCCCGCGCGGCGCGCACCTCGGGGGAGACGCGGCGCGGCATGATCGTGCTGGGCTGGGTGTGCGCGGTGCTGTCGGTGGCGGTGTTCGCCCTGGCGGTGGTCGGGTTCCGCCAGGGCTGGATCAGCTACGGCGCGGCCAAGAACGGATTGGCCGCGATCGCCACGCCGCTGCTGGCGCTGCTGGCGGTGGCGTTCGGCGTCGTGGGGCTGGCGTTCGCGCTCGCCGTGCGGCCGCGGGCGGGGGCGGCGGCCTCGTTGGGGGCTGTGGCCCTGGGCGCGCTGGTGTTCGCCGCCTGGTCGCAGGCCGACCGGGTGAGCGCCTCCACGCCGCCGGTGCATGACGTCTCCACCGACTGGTCCGACCCGCCGACCTTCTCCCCCAAGGTGATGATGGCCCGCGGCCCCCGCGCCAACCCCGTGGAGCTGGCCCCCACCGTGCCGGAAGGGCCTCAGCACGCCGCGCCCGGCTTCCTAGGCCGCCCCGTCGCCGAGGTGAACGCGCGCACATGCCCCGCCGCCACGCCCGCGGTGCTCGCGGCGGCCCCGGCGGCCGCCTACGCCCGCGCCAAGGCCGCCCTCGTCCGGCGGCGGATGGCGCTGCAGACCGACGATCCGGTCGGCGGCGTGCTGGAGGCCAGCGCCGCCCGCGGCCTGTGGGGCGTGACGGACGACATGGTGGTCCGCGTGCGGCCGGAGGGCTCGGGCGCGCGGGTGGACATCCGCTCCGTGGCCCGCGCCGGGCTGAACGACGGCGGCGCCGACTGCCGCCGCGTGACCAAGCTGCGTGCGGCGCTCGTGGGGTGAGGGGATCGTTCCTCCCCGCAAGCGGGAAGGGCGAGGTCACGCCACGTAGACGTTCCCTTCGCGCCGCACCTCGCCCCGGCGCACCAGCCGGATGAGGTGCGCCTCCACCGAGCGGGCGGCGGCGGGATGCAGCCGCGGGTCTACGTCGGCGTAGAGGGCCTCCACCATCGCCGGAACGTGGTCCAGGCCGTCCGCCACGGCCGCGCGCACCTGCGCTTCGCGGTGCAGGCGATGCGCGCGGTAAGCCTCCAGGAACGGCGCGGGATCGGCGACCGCCGGCCCGTGCGCCGGGTGCAGCGTGCGGAAGCCGCCGGCGATCACCCGGTCGAGGCTGGCGAGGTAGGCGTCCATGTCGCCGTCCGGCGGCGAGACGACGGGGGTCGACCAGCCCATGACGTGGTCGCCCGAGAGCAGCACGTCCCCGTCCAGCGCGTAGGCGAGATGGTTGGAGGCGTGGCCCGGCGTGGCGACCGCCTCCAGCGCCCAGCCGTCGCCTGTGACCACCTGCCCATCCTCCAGCCGCACGTCGGGTCGGAAGCCGGCGTCGCCCGCGCCCTCGCCGCCCTCGCTCGCCGGGTCGGCCCGGCCGTAGACGGGGGCGCCGCCCGCGGCCTCGGCGAAGGGCCGGGCCAGGGGGCTGTGGTCGAGGTGCGTGTGGGTGACGAGCACGGCCGCCACCCGCCGGCCCTCCACGGCGCGCAGCAGGGCGGCGAGGTGCGCCTCGTCGCGGGGGCCGGGATCCACGACGGCCACCTCGCCCCCTTTCGGGCCTGGGCCCACGATGAAGCTGTTGGTGCCGAGAAAGGTGAACGGCCCCGGGTTGCGGCAGGTGAGGCGGCGCAGGCCGGGCGCGACCTGCACCGCCTCGCCGTAGCGCGGGTCCATGTCGCGCACGTAGGGGATCGGCGGCGGGCGGCGCGCGACGTGCAGAGCGGCGGGGGAATCGTCGGGGGGTGTGCCGTCCATGGCCGTCATGCGCGTGGTCTCCGGCCGGCTGCAGGTGGTCTGCGCGGCGGTTCTGCTGCTGGCGGCGGCCCGCATCGCCCAGGCGGCGTGCGCGGGCGGCGGGGCGGCGACGTCGGCCGTGACCTCCGTGCGTGCGGCCCTGCGCTAGACGGCGCCGGACAGGTCGTAGCCCGCCTCGCGGCCCAGCATCACGAGTTCGTCGCGGGGCATGCCCTCCTCGGCGCGGCCGCGGGCCCAGGTGACGATGGAGCGCGTGCCCGAGCGGCAGAAGGCCAGCACCGGCCCGTCCGCCCCCGCCACCGCCTCGCGCACCAGCTCGACCTCCGACGGGCCGGGGCCGCCGCGCACGGGCACGTAGAGGTATTCCAGGCCCGCGGCCCGGGCGGCGTCGGCCATCTCGGCGCTGGTGGGCTGGCCGGGCGCCTCGCCGTCCGGCCGGTTGTTGATCACGAGCGCGAAGCCGCGGGCGGCGGCCTCGGCCATGTCCTCCGGCGCGAGCTGCGGGGCGGTGGAGAAGGAGCCGGTCACGGTGCGGATGTCGGCGGGCACGGCGGTGCTCCCTCAGCGCTGGCGGTTGCAGCGCAGGGCGCGCTGGCCGTCCACGTTGCAGAAGTAGGACGAGAGCGCCGCGTGGCGCACCGCCAGGGTGGAGCCCTTGTGCGGCTCGGCGTGCAGCTCCTCCGAGGCGTCGGTCTGCACCCAGGCGGGGCCTTCGGTGGTGGCGAACACCCACAGGCCGCCGGCCGTGCGGCCGGCGTGGTCGAGGGTGTAGGTGACGCGGTCGACGCGCTCCTCCGCCTGGCCGCGGGCGCCGAACAGGCTGAGGCCCGGCAGCTCGAAGCCGAACGCCTGGCGCTTCACCTCGCGCACCTGCTCGCGGTCGACCACCACGACCTGGCCCTTGGCCTCCGCCTCGTCCAGGGCGCCGGCGGCCTTGTCGAAGCAGGCGAGGCGCTGGGCGTCGGCCGTCTCCTTGCGGCAGGCGGCCAGGGCGTCGAGCACGGCGGCGCGCTTGGCCTCGCCCTTGGGCGTGGCGGCGGAGGCGGGCGCGGCGAGCGCCAGCGCGAGGAGCACGAGGGGGACGGTGCGTCTCATGCCGGGGTCATCGCGCGAATCCAGCCCAGGCTCAACGGCCGCCGGGCGCCTCAGCGGTCGCTGTGCACGCGCGCGAACAGCAGGTGGTCACGCCAGCGGCCGTCGATCTTGAGGTAGGCGCGGGCCACGCCCTCGCCCTGGAAGCCGGCCTTCTCCAGGAGCGCGCGGCTGGGCGCGTTGTCGGGCACGCAGGCGGCCTCCAGCCGGTTCAG
Organism: uncultured Caulobacteraceae bacterium; assembly: GCA_964242255.1. Classification (GTDB taxonomy): domain Bacteria; phylum Pseudomonadota; class Alphaproteobacteria; order Caulobacterales; family Caulobacteraceae; genus JASLDZ01. Next base: position 7,458 of record CAXTCO010000096.1, read on the forward strand.
GCCCAGGCGCCCGAAGGCGAAGCGCGTGACCGCGCGCACGGCGGCCAGGGTGTGGCCGCGCCGGGCGAAGCGCGCGCCCGCCCAGTAGCCGACGGCGCCGCTCTGGCTGACGCCGCGCTTCACATCGCGCAGGTTCACCCCGCCCACGAGCTCGCCCGCGCCGTCGAACACGAAGAAGGGGAAGCCGTAGCCGCCGTCCTGGTCGCGGGCGTAGATGCTGAGGCGCCGGCGGAAGGCGGCGCGCGTCAGGTCGTCGGCGGGCCAGGTGGGCTCCCAGGGCTGCAGGAAGGCGCGGCTCTCGCGGCGCAGCTCGGCCCAGGCGGGATGGTCGGCCATGCGCGGCGGGCGCAGGCGCACGCCGTCGCCCTCCAGGTGGAGCGCGGGGTCGGGGGTCATCCAGTCCAGGACCGCCATGGCGGCGCGCAGCCTAGACCGGGGACGGGTTGCGCGTCTTGGGCTTCGCGCGCACCTCGTCGCAGCCGCGGCGGGCCAGGGCGTCGGCGCGCTCGTTTAGGGGGTGGCCGGCGTGGCCCTTGACCCAGCGCCAGCTCACCTCGTGGCGCAGCCGGGCCGCGTCCAGGGCCCGCCACAGGTCGTCGTTCTTGACGGGCGCCTTGGCGGCCGTGCGCCAGCCGCGGGCCTTCCACCCCGGAAGCCACTCGGTGATGCCCTGGCGGACGTACTGGCTGTCGGTGTGCAGCTCCACGCGGCAGGGGCGGGTGAGGGACTCCAGCGCCTTGATGGCGGCGGTCAGCTCCATGCGGTTGTTGGTGGTGGGCGCTTCGCCGCCCCACAGGTCACGCTCGTGTGCGCCGTAGATCAGGACGACGCCCCAGCCGCCGGGGCCCGGGTTCCCGCTGCAGGCGCCGTCCGTGTAGATGGT
>CAXTCO010000097.1:0-8329 GCA_964242255.1 uncultured Caulobacteraceae bacterium
CTGCACGACCTGCACGACCTGCACGACCTGCACGACCTGCACGACCTGCACGCCTCACTCCGCGTGCACCGCCAGCGCCGCCCGAAGCTCCTCCGCCAAGATCGTCCGAAGCCGCTCGGGGGCCAGCACCCGCACGTGCGGGCCCCAGCTGAACAGGTGCCAGGCGAGCTCCCGCATGCCGGAGGCGCGGAAGCGCACCACCACGCTCCCGTCCGGCTCGCGCTCGGCGGTCTGGCCGACATGGAAGCGCCAGCGCAGGGCGCCCGCCGCCGCCTCCGGCGCGAAGCGCAGCGCCACGTCCTCCACGGCGTCCTGGTAGATGCCGAAGGAGCGGTCGGCGTAGGCCTGCAGCGAGAAGGCCGGCGGCCGCAGGGCGGGGCGGGCGAGCACCTCCACGGCGCCCAGGCGGTCGAGGCGCCAGTTGCGCGGCTCGCCTGCGCCGCCCTCTTCGCCATGCAGGCCGTCCTCCGCCGCGACCAGGTAGTTGGCGCGGCCGAACAGCAGGCCGTAGGGCGTCACCTCGCGGGGACGGCCCGGTGTGGAGCCGCCCGTGTAGGTGAAGCGCAGGGCCCGCCCACCTTTCAGCGCTTCGCGCACCGCGCCCAGCACCGCGTCGTCCTCCGAGGGCCGGGGACCGGCCTGCACCGCGATGGCCTCCGCCTGCAGCAGGGCCTCCAGGTCGGGCGCGATCCGGCGGCGGGCGGGCGCGCGCAGGGCGGCGAGCACCTTGCGCTCCAGGGTGCGGAGCGCCGCGCCGCGCACGACGGCGCCCTGCGCCTCCAGCTCGGAGGCCGCGGCGCCGAGCGCCGCCAGCTCGTCGGCCGTGGGGGCGTTGAGGAAGCCGTCCAGGCCCGCCGGGATGCGGAAGCGCTTGGTGGGCGGGTCGGGCAGCGCCTCCATCTCGGGGAACAGCTCCCACAGGGCGTCGCGCATGCGCTCGACGGTGCGCCGGTCCGCGCCGACGGCCCGGCCCATCTCGTCCAGGGTGAGGCCCTCGGCCGAGCCGGCGAGGGCGCGGGCGAGACGCAGCAGCGCGGCGGCCTTCTCGTGCCTCATGGCGGCCCTCGCTGAGGATGCGTCCGGAAGTGACGTGGCGGCCCGTCATACCGCATCCGTCGAGAGAGATGGAGCGATCACCGATGGCCGCCGCCCGCAACCCCTACGGTCCCGCCAAGCGCCTCACGCCGCAGGGCCGCCGCAACCTGATGAGCGCGCCCCGCGCCATGCGCCACGCGCCGCCCTCCGGCGAGCTGATCAGCGCGGTGCTGCAGTACGCCGACGTGAGCGTCGACCTGGGCGGCGGGCGCACGCTGTTGCGCCTGTCCGCGCGGCGCATGGCCGACCCTGTGATCGCGGGGCCGCTCGGCCGCGAGGCGCCGCGCCTGGCGGACGTGGGCGTGGTGTGGGACGAGGCGGAGGACGAGATCTTCCGCGTGCTGGACGCGGCGGTGGGCGACGCCCTGGACGCGGCCCCCGCAGGCCCGTCGGCGGCGGACGAGCCTCGCTTCGAGCTCACCCCCGCCGCCCTCGCCTACCTCGCCGCGAGCGGCGGCCGGGCGTGATTCGTCCGCATTAGGGAGCGAATCGGCGTTGGCAAGGTTTTCCCCGCGACGCAGGCGCGGGAACGTGCCATGAAGCCTCGCCCGGAGTGGGCGAAACGAGAGCGGGACGGCGGATTTCTTCGATGGCTAGCGGTACGGTCAAGTGGTTCAACGGAACCAAGGGTTTCGGCTTCATTGAGCCGACGGACGGGTCGGGCGACGTGTTCGTGCACGTCAGCGCGGTGGAGCGTGCGGGCGTCAACGCCCTGAACGAGGGCGACAAGGTGGAGTACGAGCTCGTCGCCGACCGGCGCACGGGCAAGAGCTCCGCCGACAACCTCGTCGTGACGGAAGCCGCGCCTCCCGGCTCGGGCGGCGGTGGCGGCGACTACGGTGACCGGCCGGCCCGTGCGCCGCGTGAGCGCGGCGGCTACGGCGGCGGCGGCGGTTACGGTGGCGGCGGCGGCTACGGCGGCGGCGGCGGCGGTGGTTACGGCGGCGGCGGCGGTTCGACCGCGTCCGGCCCGGAAGTGACCGGCGTGGTGAAGTTCTTCAACACCACCAAGGGCTTCGGCTTCATCCAGCCCGAGAACGGCGGCGCGGACGTGTTCGTGCACATCTCGGCGGTGGAGCGTTCGGGCCTGCGCTCCCTCAACGAGGGCCAGCGGGTGTCCTTCCAGGTCGGCACCGACCGCAAGACGGGCAAGGCCGCGGCCGAGAACGTCAACCTCGCGTAAGCCTCCCGGTGCGGCTTCGGCCGCACCGTTCCAAGGACAGCTGGCGGGGCGGCTCGGAGCCGCCCCGCGTCAGCTTGCGGAGAAGCGGCGGATCACGCCCTCGTAGGCGTCCGTCAGCGCCCGCAGGTCCGCGACGGGCGTATGCTCGTCGACCTGATGCATGGTCTGACCCACGAGGCCGAACTCCACCACCGGGCACAGGGCGCGGATGAAGCGCGCGTCCGAGGTGCCGCCGCTGGTGGAGAGTTCGGGCTCGCGCCCCGTCGCCTCGCGCACCGCCTCGGCCACCAAGGCGCTGAACGGGCCGGGGGGCGTCACGAAGGCCTCGCCCGAGGTGCGGGCCTCCACGCGGATCGCGCCCGCGAAGCCGCGGCCGGCCTCCGCGCAGATCTCCTCCACCCACCGCGTCAGCCGCTCCCCGGTCCAGTGGGGATTGAAGCGGATGTTCAGACGGCCGCGGGCGCGGGGCGGGATGACGTTGGCCGCGGGGTTGCCGACCTCGAGCTCCGTCACCTGCAGGTTCGACGGCTGGAAGCCGGGGGTGCCCTTGTCCAGGGTCGCGGTGGTCATCCGGTGCAGGGCGTCGATCAGCACGGGCACGGGGTTGGCGGCGCGGTGCGGATAGGCGGCGTGGCCCTGCACGCCTTCAACCGTCACCCAGGCGTGGAAGCTGCCGCGCCGGCCTACCTTCACCATGTCGCCGAGCGCGGCGACGCAGGTGGGCTCGCCGACCACGCAGGCGTCGATCCGCTCTCCCTCCGCCTTGAGCGCCTCCACCACGCGGCGGGTGCCGTTCACCGCCACGCCCTCCTCGTCGCCGGTGATCAGCAGGGACTGGGAGCCCGCCGCCGCGCCGGCGCGCGCCGTGGCGGCGATCCAGGCGGCCACGCCGCCCTTCATGTCCACCGCGCCCCGGCCGACCAGCACGTCCCCCGCCTCGCCGGGACGCACCTCGCCCGAGAAGGGGTCGGTGCTCCAGGCGGCCGCGTCGCCCGGCGGCACCACGTCCACGTGGCCGGCGAAGCACAGGTTGGGCGAGGCCGTCCCGCGGCGCGCGTAGAGGTTCTCCACCTCGCCGAACGGCATGCGGCGGCAGGCGAAGCCCAGCGCCTCCAGCCAGCCCTGCACCAGGTCCATGCACCCGGCGTCGGCGGGCGTCACCGAGGGGCGGCGGATCAGGGCCCGGGCGAGGGCGACCGGGTCGCGGAGGCTGTCGGCGTCCATGCGTCCGGCTTAGGCTTCGGCGCGAGAGGGAGCAAACCGCCATGCCGAAGATCGACGCCGCCGCCGCCCCGGCCCGGTCCGGGACCGGCTACCCCGACCCTTACGCCGCGCCGTGCCTGGGCCGGCGGCGCTGGAGGCTGGGCGACGCGGCGGGGCTTGACCAGTTCGGCGTCAATCTCCTGCGCCTGCCGCCGGGCCAATGGTCCAGCCAGCGGCACTGGCAGCACGGCGAGGACGAGTTCCTGTACGTGCTGGAGGGCGAGGTGGTGCTCGTCACCGACGCGGGCGAGGAGGTGTTGCGGGCGGGCGACTGCGCGGGCTTCAAGGCCGGCGTTCCCGACGGCCACCATCTCCAGAACCGCTCGGCCGCGGAGGCGGTGGTGCTGGAGGTGGGCGCGCGCCTGCCCGGCGGCGACACCGTCACCTACCCCGACATCGACCTCCACCTGCCGGCCGGCGGCCCCTACGCGCACAAGGACGGCTCGGCCTATCCCGAGACGCCGTTCCGGTCGGCGTGAGGCGCCGGGCGTGGTAGCCTGCCGGCCATGAACGCGCCGCTGACCACCCGCGCCGGCGAAGGCTTCGACCGCAAGGCCTGGACCGTCGCCGACCTGCGCGCGCTCATCCGCGCCGGCGTCATGGACGCGGACGCGCCGTTCTGCTGGCTATGGACGCCAAGCTGAACCGGCACGAACTGTGGAAGCGGACCATGACCCGGTTCCTGTATCGCAGACTGGACGACGGCGTGGCGATCGCGGTCGAGCCCACCCTGTACCTGGACGAGGTCTCCGCGCCCGAACCCGACATCGTCGTGCACCGCCACGACCTCCTTGCGGAGGCGGTGCGCGGCGCGGACGTGCTGTTGCTGGCCGAGGTGTGCGACAGCTCCCACCAGCGGGACTTGGTGCTGAAGGCGGCCCTCTACGCCCGCCACGACGTGGCGCACTACGGATGCTCGACGCCGAGCGGCGCCGGGTCGTGACCCACGCCCGGCCGAGCGCGGAGGGTTACGGCCTCGTCGAGGTCCACGGCATGGAGGCGATCCCGGCGCTCCCGTTCCGACCGGATGTCGAGCTCAGGCCGACCGAACTCGACCGGCCCTGAGCCGGGCTCCGGCCTCAGTCGCGCAGGAGCTCGTTGACGCCCGTCTTGGAGCGCGTCTGCGCGTCCACCGTCTTCACGATCACCGCGCAGGCGAGGCCGGGGCCGCCCTCCGCGCCGGGCATCACGCCGGGCACGACCACGCTGTAGGCGGGCACGCGGCCGCGGTGGACCTCGCCCGTGGCGCGGTCGACCACCTTGGTGGAGGCGCCCAGGAAGACGCCCATGGAGAGCACCGCGCCCTCCTCCACGATCACGCCCTCCGCCACCTCCGAGCGGGCGCCGATGAAGCAGCCGTCCTCGATGATGGTCGGGTCGGCCTGCAGGGGCTCCAGCACGCCGCCGATGCCCGCACCGCCCGAGATGTGCACGTTGGAGCCGATCTGGGCGCAGGAGCCGACGCTGGCCCAGGTGTCCACCATCGTCCCCTCGCCGACGTAGGCGCCGATGTTGACGAAGGAGGGCATCAGCACGGCGTTGCGCCCGATGAACGCGCCGCGCCGCGCCACGGCGCCCGGCACGGCGCGAAAGCCGGCCTCGCGCCACTCGTCGGCGCGCCACTCCTCCCACTTGGTGGACACCTTGTCCCACCACGGGCCGGGGGCGTCGTGGGCGCCCATCAGGCCGTTGTCCTTCAGGCGGAAGGAGAGCAGCACGGCCTTCTTCAGCCACTGGTGCGTGCGCCACACGCCGTCCGCCTTGGAGGCCACGCGCAGCTCGCCGCGGTCGAGCAGGCCCACGGCCGCCTTCACCGCCTTCTTGATCCCGCCCTTGGTCTCGGGCGAGAGCGACGCCCTGTCCTCCCAGGCGGCGTCGATCTCCTGCTCCAGGGCGGCGAGGTCTTGCGTCATGGCGTTCAGGGCTCGGCGGAGGTGCGGGCGCGGGCGAGCAAGCCTGCGAGGTCGGTCGTGCGGTGGTCGACGAAGGGGCTGGAGTCGGCGCTCGCGCCCCGGCCCACCAGCACGGTGGTCATGCCGAGATCGGCGGCGGGGGCCAGATTCTTCACCGAGTCTTCGAAGAAGGCGGTCGTGGCGGGGACCACGGCGTGGCGTTCCATCATGCGGCGGAAGGTGCGTGGGTCGGGCTTGGGCACGAGGTCGGCCGTCTCCAAGTGAAACACCTCGGGGAAGAGCGTCGCGAGGCCGAGGCGCTCCAGCACGCGCTCGGCGTGGGCGGCGTGGCCGTTGGTGAAGATCAGCCGCCGGCCGGGCAGCCGCTTCAGCGCCGCGGTCAGGACGGGGTCGGGCTCCAGGCTGTCGGTGGAGACGTCGTGGACCTCGTCGAGGAAGGCGATCGGGTCCACCCCCGCATGGTGGGCCATCAGGCCGGCCAGCGTGGCGCCGTGCTCGTGCAGCCAGCGCTTCTGCAGGGCGTAGGCGTCTTCGCGCGCCAGGCCCGTCTGCGCCTGCACGAAGGCGGTCATGCGGCCCTCGATCAGGGTCACGAACTCCGTGCCCTGCGGATAGAGGGTGTTGTCCAGGTCGAACAGCCAGGTGTCGACGTGGCGCAGGTCGGCGCGGGGCGGGAGCTCGGCGACGGCCAGATGCGAGGACGGGGCGGGGGTCAGCGGCATATCAGCGTGCCTGCGCCGTGCTCGCTGAACAGCTCCACCAGCATGGCGTGCGGGCGGCGGCCGTCGAGGATCACCACGGCGGAGACGCCGCCCTCCACCGCGGCGACGGCGGTCTCCAGCTTGGGGATCATGCCGCCGCTGGCCACGCCCGAGGCGATCAGGCCCCGCGCCTCCTCGCAGGTGAGCTCGCGGATCAGTTCGCCGCGCGCGTCCAGCACGCCGGTCACGTCGGTGAGCAGCAGCATGCGCTTGGCGCGGAGCGCGCCGGCCACGGCCCCGGCGGCGGTGTCGGCGTTGATGTTGTAGGTCTCGCCCGCGTCGGAGACGCCGATGGGCGCGATCACCGGCACGTAGTCCTGGTCGGCGTAGATCAGGGCCTCGACGATCTTGGGGTCCACGCGCTTGGGCTCGCCGACGAAGCCCAGGTCGACGGCCTGCTCGAGGCGGCTGTCGGGGTCGATGCGCGTGCGGTGCGCCTTCTCCACGGTGATCAGCCGGGCGTCCTTGCCGGAGAGGCCCACGCCGCGCACGTCGGCGTCGGCGCCCGCGCGGTTGATGTAGTGGACGATCTCCTTGTTGATGGCGCCGGAGAGGACCATCTCGGCCACCTCCATGGTCGCTTCGTCGGTCACGCGCAGGCCGTCGACGAAGGTGGAGCGCACGCCGGCCTTCTGCAGCATGCGGCTGATCTGCGGCCCGCCGCCGTGCACCACGACCGGGTGCACGCCCAGCAGCTTCAGCAGCACGGCGTCGGCGGCGAAGCTCTTGGCGACGGTCTCCTCGCCCATGGCGTGGCCGCCGTATTTGATGACCACGGTCTCGCGGTCGTAGGCGGAGATGAAGGGCAGGGCTTCGGCCAGCGTGCGGGCCGTGGCCCAGCCGGCCTCCTCCCCGGGGGCGACGTCGATCATGGGCGCGCCTCTAGCGGTTTTGGGGCGGGGAGGGGAGACCGCGCGCGCGGTCAGGCCGCCGCGGCGGCCTCGCGCGCCTGATCACGGCGGCGGCGGCCCTCCATCAGCCACACGCAGAGGATGGAGATCTCGTAGAGCCCGTAGATCGGCACGGCGAGCAGGCACTGGCTCACCGGGTCGGGGGGCGTGACCAGGGCGGCGACCACCACGATGCCCAGGATCGCGTAGCGGCGCAGCTTGCCCAGCTGCTCGGCGGTGACCAGCCCCGCCAGCCCGGCCAGCGACAGCACGACCGGCAGCTGGAAGCACAGGCCGAACGCCAGCAGCAGCTTGGTCACCAGCTCCAGGTAGTCCGACACCTTGGGCAGGAGCTGCACCTTGATCTCGGGCGTGACGATCTGCTGGCTCAGCGCGAACCACAACACGAACGGCAGCATCACGTAGTAGACCAGCGCCGCCCCCATCAGGAACAACACCGGCGCGGCGCTCAGGAAAGGCAGGAAGGCGCGACGCTCGCGCTTGTACAGGCCGGGCGCCACGAAGCGGTAGAGCTGCGTCGCCAGCACCGGGAAGGTGAGCACCACCGCCCCGAAGGCGGCGAGCTTCATCTTCGCGAAGAAGAACTCCAGCGGGCCGTTGAAGATGAAGCTGACCGGCTCGATCTTGGTCAGGGCGCGCTGGCCGGTCATGGCCAGGAGCAGGTCGAACGGCCCGTGCTTGGCGTGCGCGTCGGCCAGCAGCGCCTGCGCCACCTGGTAGGGCCGCATCAGGAAGAGGTAGAGCGGGTCGGCGAAGACGAAGCAGGCGATGAAGCCGACCACCAGCGCCGCTACGCAGATCACAAGCCGCGTGCGCAGCTCGACCAGGTGCTCGATCAAGGGCGCGCGGCTGCCCTCGATCTCGGAGTCGTCGCCGTAAGTGGTCAACGCGCCGCCTCGGCGTGAGCCGTCTCCGCAGGGGGCTCGGACGGGTGCGCCGGGACGGGCGGCGGGAGCTCGGGCTCCGCCTCGTCCACCGGCGACGCCGACAGCTCGGCCGCCGAGGCCCCGCCCGGATGCGGCGCGTCGAAATTCAGGGAGGCTTGGATGTCGGAGACGTGGCTCTCCAGCCCCGGCTTGGCGTGGTCGCCGAAGCGGCCGTCGCGCAGGGCCTCCACCTCGCGGCGCAGGTCGTCGAGCTCCGACTGCCGCGCCATCTCGTCGAAGGAGGCGCGGAACTCGCCGGCGAGGCCGCGCATCTTGG
>CAXTCO010000098.1:0-8297 GCA_964242255.1 uncultured Caulobacteraceae bacterium
GCCCCGCGCCTGCAGGCGCGCTTCGGCCCGGCGTGACTGGAGGAGGCGCAGGCGCTCGCCGGCCCCCGCGCGCCCGTCGACCTGCGCGTCAACGCCCTGCGCGGCGACGTCGACGCGGCGCTGCGCCTGCTGGCCGTCGACGGCGTCCAGCCGGAGCGCACCCCGCTAGCCGCCGCCGGCCTGCGCCTGCCGCCCGCCTACAGCCGCGACGTGCAGGCGACCCGCGCCTGGGCCAGCGGCTGGGTGGAGGTGCAGGACGAGGCGAGCCAGATCGCCGCGGCCCTCGCCGGGTCGCCGGCCGATGCGCGACGTGACGTGACGGTGGTCGACTACTGCGCCGGCGGCGGCGGCAAGACGCTCGCCCTCGCCGCGGCCCTGGGCGGCGGCGGGCGGCTCGTCGCCTGCGACGTGGACGCCAAGCGGCTGACGTCGCTCGCGCCGCGGCTGGAGCGCTCCGGCGCCCGCGCCGAGGTGCGGCGGATCGGGCCGGAGGGGGAAGGGACGGACGACCTCCTAGACGCCGCCGACCTGGTCTTCGTCGACGCGCCCTGCACCGGCTCCGGCACCTGGCGCCGCCACCCGGAGGCGGCGTGGCGGCTCACGCCCGAGGCGCTGGGGCGGCTCGCCGCCCTCCAGCCGCGCATCCTGGCCGCCGCCGCGCGCCTGGTGCGCCCGGGCGGGCGGCTGGCCTACGCCACCTGCTCCGTCTTCGCCGAGGAGAACGACGCCGCGGCCGCCGCCTTCGCCGCCGCGCATCCCGGCTTCCGCCCGCTTCCGGTCCGCCGCGCCGCCGGCGAGGCGCCCGGGCTCACCGCCGCCGGGCGCGAGCGCCTGTCCGCGCTGGCGCAGGGCGGCCACACGCTCCAGATGACGCCCCTGCGCACGGGCACGGACGGCTTCTTCCTCGCCCTCTTCGAAAGGACCGCATGACCGACGCCCGGCCCACCGCCGCTCCCGCCCATGAGCGCGTGCTGATCGTCGACTACGGCAGCCAGGTCACCCAGCTGATCGCGCGGCGCGTGCGCGAGGACGGCGTGTTCTGCGAGGTCCACCCCTGCCAGAAGGTGGACGACGCCTTCGTCGAGGCCTTCGCCCCGGCCGCGGTGATCCTCTCCGGCGGGCCGGAGAGCGTGACGCACGAGGCGAGCCCGCGCGCGCCCATGACGGTGTTCGGGCTGGGCGTGCCCGTGCTGGGCGTCTGCTACGGCGAGCAGCTCATGTGCGCCCAGCTCGGCGGGGCCGTCGCGGCGGGTTCGGCGGAGTACGGCCGCGCCGACATCGAGCTCGTGCGCGGGTGCCCGCTGTTCGAGGGCCTCGGCGAGGCCGGCCACCGCGAGCCCGTGTGGATGAGCCACGGCGACGCCGTCACCGCCATCCCGCCCGGCTTCGAGGCGGTGGCCGTCAGCCCCGGCGCGCCCTTCGCCGCCATCGCCGACGAGGGCCGTCGCTTCTACGGCGTGCAGTTCCATCCTGAGGTGGTCCACACGCCGCGCGGCGCCCTGATGCTGCGCAACTTCACCCGCCGCATCGCCGGCCTGAAGGGCGACTGGACAATGGCCGCCTTCCGCGCCGAGGCGGTGGCCCGCATCCGCGCGCAGGTGGGCGCCGGCAAGGTGATCTGCGGCCTGTCGGGCGGGGTGGACTCGTCGGTCGCCGCCGTCCTGATCCACGAGGCGGTCGGGGAGCAGCTCACCTGCGTGTTCGTCGACACGGGCCTTCTGCGCAAGGGCGAGGGCGAGCAGGTCGTCGACCTGTTCCGCAACCACTACAACATCCCCCTGATCCACGTGGACGCGGGCGCGCGGTTCCTGGGCGAACTCGCGGGCGTCGGTGATCCGGAGAGCAAGCGCAAGACCATCGGCCGCCTGTTCGTCGAGGTGTTCGACCGCGAGGCGGCGAAGATCGAAGGTACGGCGTTCCTGGCGCAGGGCACCCTCTACCCCGACGTGATCGAGAGCGTCTCCGTCCACGGCGGCCCCTCCGCGGTGATCAAGAGCCACCACAACGTCGGCGGCCTGCCCGAGCGCATGAAGCTGAAGCTGGTCGAGCCGCTGCGCGAACTCTTCAAGGACGAGGTGCGCGCCTTGGGCCGCGAGCTGGGCCTCGCCCCGGCCTTCGTCGGTCGCCACCCGTTTCCCGGCCCGGGCCTGGCCATCCGCATTCCCGGCGAGATCACGCCCGAGAAGGTGGCCGTGCTGCAGGAGGCGGACGCCATCTACCTGGACGAGATCCGCCGCGCCGGCCTCTATGACGCCATCTGGCAGGCCTTCGCCGTGCTCCTGCCGGTGAAGACGGTGGGCGTGATGGGCGACGCGCGCACCTATGAGAACGTGCTGGCGCTGCGCGCCGTCACCAGCGCCGACGGCATGACCGCCGAGGTGTTCCGCTTCCCGTGGGAGGTGCTGGAGGGCGCCGCGACCCGCATCGTCAACGAGGTGCGCGGCGTGAACCGCGTCGTCTACGACGTCACCTCCAAGCCCCCCGGCACCATCGAGTGGGAGTGAGCGTCGAACATGGGGGTCGACGTCGGCGGGGCGGTGACGCTGCGCCACAGCATCGCCGCCGCCGCCTCCCACGGCGTCGTCAGTCTCGTCGGCCTGCTCGGAGGGTTGGAGGCCACCCTCGACGTCTCCTCCGTGGCCTTTCGCGACATCCGCCTGCATGGCGTGGAGACCGGCTCGCGCGCCACGCTGGCGGAACTCTGCGCCTGGAGCGTCCGCACCGGCTTCCGGCCGGTGATCGCGGCGACCCATCCGTTCGAGCATGCGGCGGCGGCGTTCGCGCAGCTGTCGCGCCAGGACGCCGTCGGGAAGATCCGCCTCCTGATGTGACCGAAGCCGTAGGCGTCGCGGACGGCCGGCCCGACGTCGAACCGACGCGGGCGCCGGCCGCAGGTCGGCTTACTGCGATTTAACGTCGCCGGGCGCCTCCGCCGGGCGCCCCTGAAGCCTCTTCCCTGCAAAGGTCGGACGATCACCGTTCGGCGAGAGGCGCGACACCGATGGACACCAGCTTCATGGTCCCCCTGGCCTTCTTCGTCTTCCTGGGGGCGGTCATCATCGTGCCCCAGGTGCTCAAGTCCCGCGACCGCCAGCGGATGTACGAGACCATGCGCGCCGCCTACGAGCGCGGCCAGCCCGTGCCGCCTCAGTTCATGGAGACCCTGACGCGGCCGGGTGCGGAGCGCGAGATCGAGCGGGCCGCCGCCTGGACGCGCCCGCCCGCCGAGCGCGACCTGCGCCGCGGCGTCGTCTGGACCGCCGTCGGCGTCGGCTTGGTGGTGATCGGCGCGATCTCCGCGGCGGCCGACTGGGGCGTCAGCTGGAGCGACGGGCGTACGGACGCGCTGGCCACCTGCGCGGCCATGGGAGCCATTCCGCTCTGCATCGGGCTGGCCTTCCTGGCCCTGTGGTTCTTCTCGAGCCGCAAGTCCGCCTGACCGCCCTGCGCGCTCCGGCGTGACCTCCGCTCCACCCCGCAAGGCGCGGCCGGCGCTCCACGACATGGAGCTGGCCGCGCTCTCCGCCGCCGGCGACCGGGCCGCCTTCGGCGAGCTCGTGCGCCGGCACGGGGCATCGGTGCGCGCCCTGCTGCGGCGGATGGGCGCGCCGCCGGCGGAGGCCGACGACCTGGCGCAGGACGCCTTCGTCGCCGCCTTTGAGCGAATCGGCGCCTTCCGCGGCGACGGCGCCTTCCCGGCCTGGGTGCGCCGCATCGCCGCCCGCCTCTACGCCCGCCGCGCGCGCCGCCGCCTCGCCGTCGAGCCGGCCGGCGACACGGCGGGGGCGGAGCCGGGGAGCCCCGGCGAGGCGTCGGCGGCCGACCGGTTGGACCTCGACGCGGCCCTGGCCGCGCTCTCGGCGGCGGAACGGATGTGCGTCTCCATGTGCTTCGGGGCGGGGCTGACGCATGCGGAGGCGGCCGAGGCGCTCGGCGCGCCCGTCGGAACGGTGAAGTCGCACGTGAAGCGCGGGTTGGAGAAGCTGCGCCGCCGCATGGGTGTCGCGCCTTTCCTGTCCGCAGCTTCCCCGTCGGCGGAGCCCCGCGCGGACGCCCGCCCCCCCGCCTCGAAGGACAAGGACACGCACCATGTCTGACCCTCGCTTCGAGCACGAGCTGCAGCGCCTGTTCGCCGAAGCTCCGCCTCGGCCGGACGCCGAACTCTTCGCCCTGCGGGTGCGCGAGCGGCTGGACGCGACCTGGGCGTGGCGGCGTCTCGCCGTGGGTTCGGCCGGCGCAGGCGCGGGAGCGGTCGCCCTGTGGCAGCTGGGGGGAGGGCAGGTGCTCGCCCGCCTGGGCGAGGCGGTGCAGGCTCCGGGAGGCGACCTCTGGCGTCGCGCGCCCGGCGTGGCGGAGGCGGCGCAGGTCATGCGCTCCGTCCCCGTGCCGACCGAACTCTTCTGGCTGCTGGGCGGGTTGGTGCTGCTGGTCGCCGGCTTCGCCGCCGCGCGCGTGGCGGACGAGCTGTAGGCGCGCGGAGGCTCCGGCCTGCGTCGGCGGGCCGCGCCTCCGCGCCGCGTTGCCGCCACGGTCGGCGCGCACTAGAGAGCGCTGCGACGCCCGCCCGCCGGGCCGCCTGACACCGACCGCCGGCGCTTCGGACGCGGGTCTCCGGAGCGCCGCATTGGCCGACATCTTCAACGAAGTCGACGAGGAACATCGTCAGGCCCAGGTCGTGGCGGCCGCGCGCCGCTGGTGGCCGGCGGCGACCGCCGTGCTCGCCGCGGCCCTGGTCGTCGCCCTGGCCGTGTGGGGCTGGCGGTCGTGGCGGACGCACCAGGAGGCTCAGAGCTCCATCGCCTACGCCAAGGCGCTGGACCTTCTGGCGGCCGGCAAGCTCGACGCGGCCGACGCCGGCTTCGCCCGGTCGGCGCGCGAGGGTTCGGCCGGCTACCGCGCCCTGTCGCTGATGCAGCAGGGCGGGATCCGCCTGCTGCGCCACCAGAACCGCCCGGCCGCCGAGCTGCTCGACCGCGCGGCGCGGACCAGCCCCGACCCGCTGCTGGCCGACGCCGCCGCCCTCGAGGCCGCCCTGGCGCTGATGGACACGGCCCGCTTGGTGCAGACCCAGTCGCGCCTGCAGCCCCTGACCGCCGTCGGCCGGCCCTACCGCGACATGGCGCGGGAGGCGCTGGCCCTGGCCAAGCTCGCCGCCGGCCAGTCCGCTTCGGCGCGGGCCGACCTCTCCACCCTGGAGATCCAGCCCGACGTGTCGGAGGGGGCGCGCACCCGCGCCCGCGCCGCCATCGCCCTGATCGACGCGGGCGGCGCCGCGACCCTGCCGGCCGCCGTCAAGGCCGTGCTCGCCCTCCCGCCGGCGCCGGTCGGGGCGCCCCCCGTCGCGCTCGCCGCCCGCCAGGATCGGTGACCGCCTGATGCCTCGCCTCCCCGTCGCCGCGCGTCTCGCAGCCGTCCTGATCCTGGCCGCCGGCGCCTCCGCCTGCGGCGGCGTCCACCTGCCGGGCTCGCACCTGTTCAGCGGCGGCGGCGACCACAAGCCGAAGTCCAAGCTGAAGGGCGAGCGCATCCCCGTGCTCGGCCTCAACGACAAGCTCACGCCCGCCGACGCCCTGAAGGACGTGGGCTTCCAGCTGCCGCCGGCCGTCGCGCTGGCCGACTGGCCGCAGGCGGGGGGCACGCCCGACCACGCCATCGAGCACGTGCAGGCCGCGCCCGACCTCGTGGTCGCCTGGCGCCGCCGCTTCGGCCGCGCGCTCGGCCCGACCGGCCACGTCACCGCTTCGCCCGTGGTGGCCGACGGCCGCATCTTCGTGATGGACGGAGGGGCCACCGTCAGCGCGCTCGACTTCCAGACCGGCCGCGAGATCTGGAAGTCCTCGTTCGTGCCGCGCCGCGGCCAGGACCGCGAGGGCTACGGCGGCGGCCTCGCCTACGCCGACGGCAAGCTGTTCGTGACCTCCGGCTTCCGCTTCGTGGCCGCGCTCAACGCGGCGGACGGCGCGGTGGCCTGGCGGCGCGACGTGGACACGCCGGTGCGCGGCGCGCCCACCGTCTCCGACGGCGTGATCTACGCCGTGGACGCCACCGACCAGCTGATCTCCTACGCCGTCAAGGACGGCGCGCCCGGCTGGACCTACCAGGCGCTGGAGGAGCCCGCCCGCTTCCTGCGCGCCTCCTCGCCCGCCGTGTCGGGCGAGACGGTGGTGGCGCCCTTCGCCTCCGGCGAGATCACCGCGCTGCAGGCCGGCAACGGCACGGAGCTGTGGTCCTACGTCCTGTCGCTGACCAACCGGAACAACGCCCTCTCCGAGATCCGCGACATCGCCGGGCGGCCGGTGATCTACCGCGGCGACGTGCTGGCGGGCAGCCACTCGGGGGTGTTCGCCGCCGTGGACCTGCGCTCGGGCCAGCCGCGCTGGTCGCTGCCGATCGTCACCACCACCTCACCCTGGCCGGCGGGGGACGTGGTCTACGTCACCGACCAGAGCGGCAAGGTCGTCTGCGTCAGCCGCGAGGCGGGGCAGGTCTACTGGATCGTCGACCTGAACAAAGACGTCGCCCCCAAGAAGCGGCCGGTGTGGTCGGGGCCTGTGCTGGTCAGCGACCGCATCGTGGTGCTCTCCAGCGCCGGCGAGCTGCGCGCCCTCGACGCCAAGACCGGCAAGACCGCCAAGTCGCTGAACCTGAAGGTGAAGGCCGGCGTCACCCTGTCGCCCGCCATCGCCGGCGGCGAGCTGTTCATCGCCACGGAGGACGCCGAGCTCCTGGCCGTGCGCTAGGCCTCGGCGCTAGGAACGGCGATGGCCCTGAAGCTCGCCATCGTCGGCCGCCCCAACGTGGGCAAGTCGACCCTGTTCAACCGGCTGGCGGGCCGCAAGCTCGCCATCGTCGACGACCGCCCGGGCGTGACCCGCGACCGGCGCATGGCCGAGGGCCGCCTGGGCGACCTCGACCTGCAGCTGATCGACACCGCCGGCTTCGAGGACGTCAGCGACGAAAGCCTGGAGGCGCGCATGCGCCATCAGACGGAGCTGGCCCTGGACGAGTGCGACTGCGCCCTGTTCGTGATCGACGCGCGCGAGGGAGTCACCCCGCTCGACCGCATCTTCGCCGAGCTGGTGCGGGTGCGGAACAAGCCGGTGGTGGTGGTCGCCAACAAGTCGGAGGGGCGCGCCGGCGACCACGGCGCCGCAGAGGCGCACGGCCTCGGCCTCGGCGAGCCGGTGGAGCTCTCCGCCGAGCACGGGGAGGGAATGGGCGAGCTGTTCGCCGCCCTGGTCGCCGTCGCGCCCGAGCCGTTCGAGGACGAGGACGAAGGCGGCGACAAGCCGATCCGCATCGCCATCGTGGGCCGCCCGAACGCGGGCAAGTCCACGCTGGTGAACCGGCTGATCGGCGAGGACCGCCTGCTCGTCGGCCCCGAGGCCGGCATCACCCGCGACGCCATCCCGGTGGACTGGGAGGTGGACGGCCGCGCCGTGCGCCTAGTCGACACCGCGGGCCTGCGCCGCAAGGCGCGCGTGCACGAGGGGCTGGAGAAGCTCTCCACCGCCGACACGATCCGCGCCATCACCTTCGCCGAGGTGGTGATCGTGGTCATGGACGCGGCGAACGCCTTCGAGACGCAGGACCTGCAGATCGCCGACCTGTGCGAGCGCGAGGGCCGCGCCGTGCTCTACTGCATCAGCAAGTGGGACCTGGTGGAGGACGCTTCCGCACGCCTCGCCGCTCTGCGCGAAGAGGCGGAGCGCGCCCTGCCGCAGCTGCGCGGGTCGCCGCTGGTGACGCTGTCGGCCGAGACCGGGCGAGGGGTGGACCGGCTGATGCCGGCCGTGTTCACCCTGCACAAGAACTGGTCCACCAAGGTCAAGACGCGGGACCTGAACGACTGGCTGGCGCTGGCCACCCAGCGCCACCCGCCGCCGGCGGTGAACGGGCGGCGGATCAAGACCAAGTACATGGCCCAGACCAAGGCGCGACCGCCCACCTTCGTGCTGTTCGCCAGCCGGGCGGACCAGCTGCCCGACCAGTACCGCCGCTACCTGATCAACAGCCTGCGCGAGAGCTTCGACCTGCCGGGCGTGCCTATCCGCATCACCATCAAGTCGGGGGTCAACCCCTACGCCGCGGAGGATGATGATCGCGCGCCCGACGTGAAGCGCTTCGGCCGCGGAGGTCCGCCCAAGACGTATGGACCGCCGGCCAAGCCTGGCGCCAAGCGGCCGGGACCGCCTCGGGGAGCTCCGCGCTCCGGGACGACGCGCTCCGGGGCGCCGCGACCGGGCGCGCCGCGATCGGGAACGCCCCGCAAGCCGCCGACCCGCCCGCGCTGAGGC
>CAXTCO010000099.1:0-8270 GCA_964242255.1 uncultured Caulobacteraceae bacterium
GCCCTGGCCGGCGCCACGCCCGAGCCGCGCCGCGCCTCCTTGCGCACCTTGCGCGACGCGGCGGGCGCCACCCTCGATCGGGCGCTCGTGCTGTGGATGCCCGGCCCGGCCAGCTACACGGGCGAGGACACGGCCGAGCTGCACCTGCATGGCGGCTCCGCCGTGGTGGAGGGCGTCACCGTGGCGCTGCGGGCGCTCGGCCTGCGCCTGGCCGAACCCGGCGACTTCACCCGCCGCGCCTTCGCCAACGGCCGCATGGACCTGCTGGAGGCCGAAGCCGTCGCCGACCTCGTCGAGGCGCAGACCGCGGCGCAGCGGCGCCAGGCGCTGAACCAGCTCGGGGGCGCGGTGGGCGCGCGCCACGCCGCCTGGCGAGAGACCCTGCTCAACGCCCTCGCCCATCTGGAGGCCGCCGTCGACTTCCCCGACGAGGACCTGCCTGCAGAGGTCGCCGACGGGGCGCGCGCGCCGCTCCTGGCGCTGAGGGCGGAGCTGGAGGCCGCCGCCGCCGACCGCCGGGGCGAGCGCGTGCGCGAGGGCCTGCGCGTCGCCCTGGTGGGGGCGCCCAACGCGGGCAAGTCCACCCTGTTGAACGCCCTGCTCGGGCGCGACGCGGCGATCGTCACCCCCATTCCCGGCACCACGCGCGACGTGGTGGAGGGCCGGACCGTGCTGGCCGGCCTGCCGGCCGTGCTCGCCGACACCGCCGGCCTGCGCGCGTCCGACGATCCCGTGGAGGCCGAGGGCGTCCGCCGCGCCAGGCGCTGGTCGGAGGACGCCGACCTGCGCATCCACGTGCTCGACCTGTCCGACCCCACGTCCGACTCGGCGTCGCGGGAGCTGTGGCGCGAAGGGGATCTCCTGCTGGGCGCCAAGGCCGATCTCGCCACAGTCGGCGCGCCCGCCGCGGACCTCGCCGTCAGCGCGCACGATCCCGCCGACGTGGAGCGCCTGCGGGCGCGGCTGGAGACGTGGGCCGCCGAAGCCGCCGGCGGAAGCGAGCCGCCCGCCGCCACGCGCCTGCGCCACCGCCTTGCGTTGGCGGAGGCCGCCGAGGCGCTCGGCCGGGCCGTCTCGCCAGGGACCCCAGGGCCGGAGTTGATGGCGGAGGATGTGCGGCTCGCCGCGCGAGCGCTGGAGCGGCTGTCCGGCCGCCTCGATCCGGAGGAGGTGCTCGGCCGCGTCTTCTCCGCCTTCTGCATCGGCAAGTGATGTTTCACGTGGAACACGGCGGCCCGCGACCTCCCGACGGCTCGACGCCCGCCGGCTGCGCGCCTATGTCCCGGCCCTCTCATGGCATCCGTCGACGTCATCGTGATCGGGGCCGGCCACGCCGGCTGTGAGGCCGCCGCCGCCGCCGCCCGCGCCGGCGCGCGAACGCTGCTGTTGACGCACCGGCTCGACACGGTCGGCGAGATGAGCTGCAACCCGGCCATCGGCGGCCTCGGCAAGGGCCACCTCGTGCGTGAGGTGGACGCCCTGGGCGGGCTCATGGGATCGCTGGCCGACGAGGCCGGCATCCAGTTCCGCCTGCTGAACCGCTCCAAGGGGCCGGCGGTGCGCGGACCGCGCGCGCAGATCGACCGCCGCCTCTACCGCGAGGCGATGCAGCGCGAGCTGTCCGCCCATCCCGGCCTGACGGTCTGCGCGGGGGCGGTGGAGGACCTGATCGTGGAGCGCGGCCGGGTGGTCGGTGTCGTCGGCTCCGACGGGGCGGAGACTCGTGCGGGGGCCGTGGTGCTCACCAGCGGCACCTTCCTCAACGGCGTGATCCACCGTGGCGAGGAGCGCACGCCGGCCGGGCGCCATGGCGAGGCGCCGGCCCTCGGTCTCGCCACGCGGCTCTACGGCTTGGGGCTGAAGCTCGGGCGGCTGAAGACCGGCACGCCCGCGCGCCTGGACGGCCGGACCATCGCGTGGGACGGGCTGGAGACGCAGCCCGGCGACGCCGAGCCGAGCCCCTTCTCCTTCCTGACCGGCCGCATCGAGCGCGCCCAGGTGAGCTGCGGCGTGACCTGGACGACGCAGGAGACCCACCGGATCATCGCCGACCGGCTCGGCGAGAGCGCCGTCTACGGCGGCCGCGCCACGGGCGCAGGCCCGCGCTACTGCCCCTCCATCGAGGACAAGGTGGTGCGCTTCGCCGACCGGACGAGCCACCAGGTGTTCCTGGAGCCGGAGGGACTGGACGACGACACCGTCTACCCCAACGGGATCTCCACCTCGGTCTCCGCCGCGACGCAGGACGCCTTCCTGCGCACCATCCCCGGGCTGGAGGCGGTGGCGGTGCGCCGCTACGGATACGCCATCGAGTACGACTACGTGGATCCGCGCGAGCTGGCGCCCACCTACGAGGTGAAGCGCCTGCCGGGCCTGTTCCTCGCAGGCCAGATCAACGGCACCACCGGCTATGAGGAGGCGGCCGCGCAAGGGCTCATGGCCGGTCTCAACGCGGCGCGCAGCGCGGGTGGGGAAGACGGCGTCACGGTCGGGCGCGACCAGGGCTACCTCGGCGTGATGACGGACGACCTCGTCACGCGCGGGGTGAGCGAGCCTTACCGCATGTTCACCAGCCGCGCCGAGTTCCGTCTGCTGCTGCGCGCCGACAACGCCGACCAGCGGCTGACGCCGCTCGGCGAAGGCTGGGGCCTCGTCTCGGGCGAGCGGTCGCGGCGCTTCGCCGACAAGCGCGACGCGCTGGAGGCGGTCCGCGCCCGCGCCCGCGCCTTGCGGCTCACCCCCGCGGAGGCCATGGCGCACGGGCTGGCCGTTAAGGCGGACGGTCGGCGGCGCGATGTGGGCGAGCTCCTCGCCTATCCGGACATCGGCTGGGCCGAGCTGCAAAGGGTCTGGCCCGAGATGGCGGGCTGGCCCGAGGACGCGCGCGAGCAGGTGGAGGCGGACGCCGTCTACGCCGGCTACCTCGACCGGCAGGCGGCCGACGTGCTCGCCTTCCGGCGCGACGAGGACCTGCAGCTCCCGCCCGAGCTCGACTACGCGGGAGTCGGCGGCCTCTCCGCGGAGGCGCGGACGAAGCTGGCGACCGTCCGCCCGGCGACGCTCGGTCAGGCGGGTCGCATCGAGGGCGTCACGCCGGGTGCGCTGACCGCGCTGCTAGCGCACGTGCGCCGCCGCCCCGCCGACGCGGCCTGAACCGATGGCCCGCGCCACTGCGTCGGCTCCCCCGGTGTTCCACGTGGAACACGCCTCGGTCGAGACCGTGGCCGACGCCTCCGCCTTCGCGCAAGCCACGGGCGCCGACGCCTCGGTCATGGCCGACCTGGAGCGCTATCGAACGACGCTGGCGACGGCGTCCGAGCACATGAACCTCGTCGGGCCGTCGGCGCTGGCGCAGTTCTGGCCGCGCCACGCTTGGGACTCGGCGCAGCTGCTCCCCCTTCTCGGCGGAGCGGCGACGGTCGCCGACATCGGCGCCGGCGGCGGTTTCCCCGGCGTGGTGCTCGCCGTCCTGTTGAAGGGGCGTCCGGGCGCGCGCGTCCACTTGGTCGAGAGCCTGACCAAGCGCTGCCGCTTCCTGCAGGAGGTGGTGGAGGCGCTCGACCTGCCCGCCGTCGTCCACGACGCGCGCGCCGAGGCGCTCGACCCGCCGCCCGAGGTGGAGGTGGTCACCGCCCGCGCCTGCGCGCCCCTGCCCCGGCTGCTGGAGTTCGCGTGGCCCTTCCTGCGCGCCGGCGCGCGCGGCCTCTTCCTCAAGGGGCGCTCCGCCGAGGCCGAGCTGGCCGAGGCGCGGCTCAGCTGGAGGCTGGACGCCGAGCTGGTCCCCAGCCGCAGCGACCCGTCGGGCCGCATCGTGGTGATCAGGAAAGCCGCACGTGTCCGCCGCTGAGCGCCGTTCCGCCCGTCCGCGCGTGCTCGCCATCGCCAACCAGAAGGGCGGCGTCGGCAAGACCACCACGGCCATCAACCTCGCCACCGCCCTCGCCGCGGTCGGCGAGCGCGTGCTGCTGCTGGACGTGGACCCGCAGGGCAACGCCTCCACGGGCCTGGGCGTGCCGCCCTCCGCGCGCAAGCTCACCGTCTACGACGTGCTGCTGGGCGACCGGTCGTTGGCGGACGCGATCGTCCCCACCGCCGTGCCCCGGCTGGACATCGCACCTTCCGACGCCGACCTGTCGGGTGCGGAGATGGAGCTGGGCGCCGTCCCGCGCCGGTCGTACCGGCTGCGCGACGCGATCCAGGGCCTGGAGGGCTACGGCTACGTGCTGATCGACTGCCCGCCGTCGCTGAACCTGCTCACCGTCAACGCCATGACGGCGGCGGACGCCGTGCTTGCTCCGCTGCAATGCGAGTTCTTCGCCCTGGAAGGCCTGTCGCAGCTGATGCGCACCATCGAGCTCGTGCGCGGCTCGCTCAACCCGGCGCTGGAGCTTCAGGGACTGGTGCTGACCATGTACGACCGCCGCAACGGGTTGTCCGACGCCGTGGCCGCCGATGTGCGCGCCCACTTCGGCGACAAGGTCTACGACACGGTGATCCCGCGGAACGTGCGCGTGTCGGAAGCCCCGTCCCACGGCAAGCCGGCGCTGATCTACGACCTGAAGTGCGCCGGCAGCCAAGCCTATGTGCGGCTGGCGTCCGAGCTGATCGGGCGCGAGCGCGCCAGCCGCGCCGCCGCGACGCCCGACGCCTAGAACAGGAGCCTCCATGGCCGAAGCCCCCCGTCGCGGCCTCGGCCGCGGCCTCGCCGCCCTGCTGGGCGAAGCCGAGACGCTGGCCGCTCCGGGCCGGGCCGCCTCCGGCGCGGAGCCGCGGGCCGTCGCCGGCCTCGAAGGTCCGCCCACCCACGCGCCGGTGGAGCTGCTGCGCCGCAACCCCGACCAGCCGCGCCGCAAGTTCGGCGACGCCGAGCTTCAGGAGCTGACCGACTCGGTCCGCCAGCGCGGCGTGCTCCAGCCCATCCTGGTGCGCCCCGCCCCGGGCGCGCCGGGCGAGTGGCAGATCGTGGCGGGCGAGCGCCGCTGGCGCGCGGCGCAGCGGGCGGGCCTGCACGAGGTGCCCATCCTCGTGCGGGACCTCTCCGACACCGAAGTTCTGGAGATCGGCATCGTCGAGAACGTGCAGCGCGCCGACCTGGACCCCATCGAGGAGGCGCTCGGCTACTTCGCCCTGATCGATCGCTTCGGCCACACCCAAGCGGAGACGGCGCAGCTGGTGGGCAAGAGCCGCAGCCACGTCACCAACGCCCTGCGCCTTTTGCAGACGCCGGACAATGTGCAGGACCATCTGATCGCCGGCCGCCTCTCCGCCGGCCACGCCCGCGCCATCGCCAGCGCGCCGGACGCCGCACGGCTGGCGGACTCCATCGTCGAGCGCGGCCTGTCCGTGCGCCAGGCGGAGGCGCTCGGGCGACAGGCGCAGTCCCGCGCCGCACCTCGCACCCGCGCCGTACGCCCTTCCGCGCCCCCCGCGGCGGGCGGCGCCAAGCACCCGGACATCGCCGCCATCGAACACGACACGAGCGAGGCGCTGGGCCTTGACGTCAGCATCGAGGACCGGGCGGGCGCGGGCGAAGTGCGCATCGCCTACCGCACGCTCGAGCAGCTGGACGAGGTGTTGCGCCGGCTCGCCGGCCTCTGATGCGGACGGGTGGATGTTCCACGTGGAACATGCCGCTGAGCTGTGAGATCCGGGCGAGGAGAGTTGGCGGAGCCTGCCGTCGTCTCCCGACGCTCGACGCCGGGCGGCCTGCGAGCTAACACCCTCCCGCCTGCGTGACTGGCGTTCGAGGGGGACCACCCCTGGGGAGCGCGGGCCGCTCCGCCGTCGGCGGAACGTTCCGCCGCACGCCTGGCGACCCGCTCCGCCACGCCAGCCAGGTCGCCGCCATGCCCGCCGCCCCCCCCTTCCCCCCCGCTCCCGACCGCGTGGTCCCGCGCTGCGCGCTGATCTCCGTCAGCGACAAGACGGGCCTTGAGGCGCTCGGCCGCGCCCTCCATGCCCGCGGCGTCGAGCTGGTCTCCACGGGCGGCACCCGCGCCGCCCTCCAGGCGGCCGGCTTGCCCGTGCGCGACGTCGCCGACCTGACCGGCTTTCCCGAGATGATGGACGGCCGCGTGAAGACGCTGCACCCCGTCGTCCACGGCGGCCTGCTGGGCGTGCGCGATGCGCCGGAGCACGCCCGCGCCATGGCCGAGCACGGGATCGGCGGGATCGACCTGCTTTACGTCTCCCTCTACCCCTTCGAGCGGACGGTCGCGGGCGGGGCCGACTTCGCCACGGCGGTGGAGAACATCGACATCGGCGGTCCGGCCATGATCCGTTCGGCGGCCAAGAACCACGGCTACGTCGCCGTCTGCACGGACGCGGAGACCCTCGGCTGGGCGCTGGACGCCCTGGAGGCGGACGGCGCGACCACGCTGGACTTGCGCCGCCGCCTCGCCTCCCGCGCCTTCGCGCGCACCGCCGCCTATGACGCCGCCATCGCCGGCTGGTTCGGTGAGCAGACGCAGGACGGGACGGCGCCGCGCCTGACGATCACGGGCGAGAGGCGCCAGCGCATGCGCTACGGCGAGAACCCGCACCAGCACGCCGCCTTCTACGCCTCGGGCGGGGCGCGTCCGGGCGTGGCGACCGCCCGGCAGCTGCAGGGCAAGGAGCTCAGCTACAACAACGTCGCCGACACCGACGCCGCCTTCGAGCTGGTGGCGGAGTTCGACCCGGCGGCCTCCGCGGCGGTGGCCATCATCAAGCACGCCAACCCGTGCGGCGTCGGCCTCGCGGCGACGCCTCTGGAGGCCTACCGACGCGCCCTCGCCTGCGACCCCGTCTCGGCGTTCGGCGGCGTCGTCGCCCTGAACCGCCCCCTGGACGGCGAGACCGCCCGTGCGGCCGCGGAGATCTTCACCGAGGTGGTGATCGCGCCGGCCGCGGACGCGCAGGCCCAGGCCGTGTTCGCGGCCAAGAAGAACGTGCGCCTGCTCGTCACCGGCGCCCTGCCGGACCCGACGGAGGCCGGCCCCACCTTCCGCTCCGTCTCCGGAGGCTTCCTGGTGCAGACGCGCGACACCGCCCGCCTGACCCCCGCGGACTTGAAGGTGGTGACCCGGCGCGCGCCCACCGACGAGGAGGTGCGCGACCTGCTGTTCGCCTTTACCGTGGCCAAGCACGTGCGCTCCAACGCCATCGTCTACGCGCGGAGCGGCCGCACCCTCGGTGTCGGGTCCGGCCAGACCAACCGCAAGGACTCCGCTCGGATCGCGGCCCTGCGCGCCCGCGACTTCGGCCTGGACCTCGCCGGCTGCGCCTGCGCGTCGGAGGCCTTCTTCCCCTTCGCCGACGGGCTGATCGAGGCGGTCGAAGCCGGCGCCGCGGCGGTGATCCAGCCCGGCGGCTCGATCCGCGACGCCGAGGTGATCGCCGCCGCCGACGACCGTGGGATCGCCATGGTGTTCACCGGCGTGCGCGTGTTCCGCCACTAGCGGCGCATGGCGGGGGTCCGTAAGGCTTCGCCATGGCCTCTCCTCCGCCCCGGCCCGTGGAGCCCGGCCTCCACGTGGTCTCCACGCCCATCGGCGACCTGCGCGACATCACCCTGCGCGCGCTGGACGTCCTCGCGGGCGCCGACGTCGTGCTGGCGGAGGACACGCGGGTCGCCGCCAAGCTGCTCGCTGCGCACGGGATAAAGGCGCGGGTGGAGCGCTACGACGACCACACCGGCGAGGCGGCCCGGCCGCGCATCCTCCAGCGCCTGGCGGAAGGGGCGTCCGTGGCGCTGACCACCGACGCCGGGACCCCGCTGGTCTCCGATCCCGGCTACCGCCTGGTGCGCGAGGCGGCGGCGGCGGGCGTGCGGGTGCTGCCCGTGCCGGGCGCCTCGGCGGTGCTCGCCGCCCTGGCGGTGGCGGGGCTGGCGACCGACCGGTTCCTGTTCGCCGGCTTCGCGCCGCCCAAGGCCGCGGGCCGCCGCGCCGCCTTCGGGGCGCTCGCGGCCGTGCGCGCCACCCTGGTGTTCTACGAGGCCGGGCCGCGGCTGCGCGAGTGCCTCGCCGACATGGCCGCCGTGTTCGGCCCGCGGGAGGCCGTCGTCGCCCGCGAGCTGACCAAGCTGCATGAGACGGTGATCCGCGGCCCTCTCCCCCTCCTCGCCGCCGACCCCGCCCTGGACGCGCCGCGCGGCGAGATCGTGGTGCTCGTCGGACCCGGCGAGGAGGCCGCCGCCACCCTCGAGGACGCCGACGCCGCCCTGCGCGAGGCCCTGGCCCGCGCCGGCCCCGCCGAGGCCGCCGCGGAGGTGAGCCGCGCCCTCGGCC
>CAXTCO010000100.1:0-8222 GCA_964242255.1 uncultured Caulobacteraceae bacterium
CCTCCAGCCGGCGCAGGCCCGCAGGGTCGGGCAGGCGCGCGAGGGCGTCGCGCGGCAGGGGCGGCGTGGGGTGGCGCCACGGGTTGATCCCCGTCGACAGGTCCACCCACGGCCGCGGCGCGTCAGGCCAGCGCGCCGCTGCCGCCTCCAGCCGGCCGCCGTGCCTGACCGCGTCTTCCGGCGCGGCAGGGTCGCATGCGGGGTGGACGGCGCCGCCCGGCGGATCGAAGACGGACGCCATGACGACCACCCTTGTCCTCGGCGGCGCGCGCTCCGGCAAGACGCGCCACGCGCTCGGCTTGGCGGAGGCCACCGGCGCGCCCCTCGTGATGATCGCCACCGCCGAGGCGCTGGACGGGGAGATGGCCCACCGCATCGCCCGCCACCGCCGCGAGCGCGACGCCCGCTGGCGCACCGTGGAGGCGCCGCTGGATCTGGCCGACGCCCTGGCCGGCGTCCCGCCCGAGGCGGCCGCGGTGGTGGACTGCCTGACGCTGTGGCTGTCCAACCTCCTGCACGCCGGACGCGACCCTGAGGCGGAGACGGACGTGCTGCTCGCGGCGCTGCGCGCGCCCGGCGAGCGCTGGCTGGTGTCCAACGAGGTCGGCTGGGGCGTGGTGCCCGACAACGCCCTCGCCCGGCGGTTCCGCGACGAGGCGGGGCGGCTGCACCAGCGCCTGGCGGCGCAGGTCGAGCGGGTGGTGCTGGTGGCGGCTGGACTTCCCCTCGCCCTCAAGGCTTGAGGCGCCCATGAGCGACACGCCGCCCCGCCCCCGCCTCGCCGTGTGCGTGACCTGCCGCGCCGGCGAGGAACCGTCGGAGGACATCCCGCGCCCGGGCCGCCGGCTGTTCGACGCCCTCTACGCGGCGACGGCCGCCGCACCGGACGCGCCCTGCGAGCTTCTTCCCGTGGAGTGCCTGTCCCTGTGCGACCGGGGCTGCGCCGCGGCCGTCTCGCTGGAGGGCAAGTGGAGCTACCTTCTCGGCCGCCTCGACGCCGGGATGGCCCACGACCTCCTCGCCTACGTGCGCGCCTACGCGGCCTCGAAGACCGGGCTGGTCCTCCCCTCCAAGCGCGCGGCGTCGCTTGCGGAGATGGTGCAGGGGCGCATGCCGCCACGCTGATCCCGCGCCGGGCGGCGTCATGATGCCGCAGCCGGCGCTGTTGGCGCGCACCGGCCGAGCCTCTAGGGCTCGCCGCGGACCGGCCCCACGGCCGGTCCGCACATACGCGCGACGGTGCTCCCGCGAGGGAGCTTAAAAGGGAACACGGAAGAGGCGGACATGTCCGCCTCCGGCCGGGGCTGTCCCTGCAACTGTGAGCGGCGAGTGCGGCGACGGGCCTGGCGGGACATCCGCCGGGCGGCCACTGGGTTCCGCGATCCGCGGAGGCCGGGAAGGCTGATCGCCGTGCGACGACCCGCGAGCCAGGAGACCTGCCGACGCGCGGTCGCTCTCGCCGGGACCCAGGGAGTGGTCCAGGCGCGGTTCTCCGTCTGAGCGACGAGCCTGAAGCGGCCGGGGCCGCATCGGGCGCGCGGCCGGCGCGAAGGCGTCCGCCCCGTCGCGCGCGCGACCGTCCGCACCGGACGGCAAGCCCTGGTCCCCCGTCGCACGACGCCCCGGAGACCGGCCGTGAGCCGCACATCGACCCTTTGCGCCGGCGCATCCGCGCTGGCCCTCGCCGCCTTCGCGGCGCTTCCCTCCGCCGCCCTGGCGCAGGTGGCCGTGCCGCCGCCGCCCTCGCCGGACGCCGAGACCGCCGAAGTGGTGGTCACCGCCTCCCGCTCCGGCGACGCCGTCTCCGCCGAGCTCCTGGGAGAGTCGGCCACCGTGGTCACCGCGCAGGACCTGCAGGACCGGCAGACGCGTGTCGTCTCCGACGTGCTTCGCGACGTGCCCGGCGTGGAGGTGAACCGCACCGGCGCGGTGGGCGGGACCACGCAGGTGCGCATCCGCGGCGCGGAGAGCAACCAGACCCTGGTGCTGGTGGACGGGATCAAGGTGTCCGACCCCTTCAGCGGCGAGTTCGACTTCGGCACCCTGATCGCCGACGAGGACGCGCGCATCGAGGTGCTGCGCGGCCAGCAGTCGTCGCTCTACGGCTCCGACGCCATCGGCGGCGTGGTCCAGTACCTCACCCTGACGGGCGCGGAGGCGCCAGGCGTGAAGCTGCGCGTCGGCGGCGGCTCCATGGGCACGTTCGAGGGCGGCGCACGCGTCGCCGGCGTGGCGGGGAAGCTGGACTACGCCTTCAACGCCGCCGCGGTCACGACGGGCGGGTATCCGACGGCCGCCAACGGCTCGCGCGACGTGGGCTCGCAGAGCGCCACCGCCTCCGCCAAGCTGATCTGGACACCCGCGCCCAACCTGCACCTGACGGGCGTGTTCCGCTACGAGCGCACCGCCGCCGACACCAACGACCAGAACTTCACCCCCCGAGACCCGCTGTTCGGCCTGGTGGTGGACTCGCCCGGCGTGGGCTTCGTCAACGACGCCTACTACGGCCTGGTGCGCGGGCAGCTCGACTCCCTCGGGGGGCGCTGGACGAACGCGGTCACGCTGCAGACCGCCGACACCACGCGCACGGACTACGACACGCCCGACTTCGCCGCGCCGCCCGCCGGCCAGCCGGTGATCAAGTCGTTCGGCGACGAGGGCCGGCGCTTCCGCGGCTCCTACGAAAGCTCCCTGCGGCTGGGCGACGAGGCGCTGATGCAGCGCATCACCTTCGCCACGGACGCCCAGCGGGAGGACGAGCGGCAGACCGTCGTCGCCTCCGGCCAGTCCCTCGTGCGCCAGCAGACCACCAACATCGGCCTGGTGGGCGAATACGAGCTGACCGCCGGGAACCGCTTCGCCCTCGGCGGCTCGGTGCGGCGCGACATGAACGACCGCTTCGCCGACACGACGACCTACCGCGTGCAGGGCAGCTACCTCCTGCCGCTGGCGCTGCGGGTGCACGCCGCGGCGGGCTCGGGCGTGGTGGCGCCCACGTTCCGCCAGCTGTTCGACACTTTCGCCGGCCGCTTCATCGGCAATCCCAACCTGCAGCCGGAGAAGTCGCAAGGTTGGGAGGCCGGGCTGGAGCGCCGGTTCCTGGACGGCCGCGCCTCGGCCTCGGCGACCTTCTTCAGGAGCACGCTGCGCGACGAGGTCGAGACGGCCTTCACCGCCGCCGGCCCGACGCCGTTCAACGCCCCCACGCGCACGCACCAGCAGGGCGTGGAGCTGGCCGCCACCGCCCGGGTGCTCAACGCCTTCCGCGTGGACGCCGCCTACACCTACCTGGACGCGCCGCAGACGGAGAGACTGCTCCTGGGCGGAACACTCGCGGCCGGGGGGCGCAGCACGGCCTACCTCGGCGAGGCGGTGCGCCGCGCGCGCAACATCGGCAGCGTGAACCTGACCTGGGCGCCCCCGGCGCGGCCCTACACCGCCACCGTCACCGTCCGCTACAACGGCGACCAGAACGACCGCGCCTTCACCGACCCGAGCTTCGAACCGGTGCTGGTGAGGCTGCACGACTTCACGCTGGTGAACCTGAGCGGGACCTACGACCTGAGCAATCATCTCCAGCTCTACGGCCGCGTCGAGAACCTGTTCGACCAGAACTACGTCGAGGTCTACAGCTTCCGCACGCCCGGCATCGCCGGATACGCCGGGGTCAAGGCGCGCTTCTGATGGGCGGACTGCGGCTGCCCGCGCGCATCGGCCTGCTCGGCGGCGGCCTGCTGGCCGCCAACGTCGCGGCGTGGATGTGGGCGGCGGCCGCGCTGCACGGGTCGCCCGCCCTGATGGCGACGGCGCTCCTGGCCTACGGCTTCGGCCTGCGCCACGCCGTGGACGCCGACCACATCGCCGCCATCGACAACGTCACGCGCAAGCTGATGCAGGACGGGGCGCGGCCGGTGACGGTCGGCTTCTGGTTCGCCGCCGGCCACTCGGCCGTGGTGCTGCTCGCCGCGGCCCTGCTGGCCACCACCGCGGGCGCCCTGGCCGGGGTCGACGGCCTCCGCCGGGTGGGGGGCGTGCTCTCCACCGTCGTCTCCGCCGGGTTCCTGTTCGCCATCGCGGTGTCGAACCTGCTGATCCTGCGCGACGTGCGGCGCGCCTTCCGCCGCGTGCGGCGGGGAGAGGCGCCGCCTGACGGGGACGCCCGCCTCGCCGGCGGCCCGGCGGGGCGGCGGCTGCGGCCCCTGTTGCGGCTGGTGGGGCGAAGCTGGCACATGGCGCCGCTCGGCTTCCTGTTCGGCCTCGGCTTCGACACGGCGACGGAGGTGGCGCTGCTCGGCCTGTCGGCCAGCCAGGGCCTGCACGGCGCGCCCCTGGGCGTGATGCTGATGTTTCCCGCCCTGTTCGCGGCCGGCATGTCGCTGGTGGACAGCCTCGACGGCGTGATGATGCTGGGCGTCTACGAGTGGGCGTTCGTGAAGCCCGTGCGCAAGCTCTACTACAACATGACGGTCACCCTTGTGTCGGCGCTGATCGCGCTGGGCGTCGGCGGGGTGGAGACGCTGGCGCTGGTGGGCGACAGGCTGGGCCTGCGCGGCGGCGTGTGGGACCTCGCGGCGGCCGCGGCGGCCCACTTCAACCTCCTGGGCTTCGCCATCATCGGCGTGCTGGCGCTGAGCTGGCTCGTCTCCGCCGCCGTGTGGCGCCTGCGACGCTACGACGACCTCTCCCCCTCGGCCGCCTGACCCCCGCCCCTGAACTCCCGCATCGGAGCGCGCCATGCCCAAGGTCCCCGTCACCGTCGTCACCGGCTTCCTCGGCGCGGGCAAGACGACGCTGATCCGCCACCTCCTGGCCAACGCCGGCGGGCGGCGGCTGGCGCTGATCATCAACGAGTTCGGCGACGTCGGCGTCGACGGCGTGCTGGTGCGCGGCTGCAACGACGAGGCCTGCCCGGAGGAGGACGTCGTGGAGCTCGCCAACGGCTGCATCTGCTGCACCGTGGCCGACGACTTCATCCCCACCATGGAGGCGCTGCTCTCCCGCCCGCAGCCGCCAGAGCACGTGATCATCGAGACCAGCGGCCTCGCCCTGCCCAAGCCGCTGGTGAAGGCGTTCCAATGGCCGGCGATCCGCAACCGCGCCACCGTGGACGGCGTGGTCGCCCTGGTGGACGCCGACGCCGTGGCGGCCGGGCGCTTCGCGACCGACGAAGCCGCCTTGGCGGCCGCGCGCGCGGCCGACCCGTCGCTGGACCACGACAGCCCGCTGGAGGAGCTCTACGAGGACCAGCTGCTCTGCGCGGACATGGTGCTGCTGAACAAGGCCGATCTCGTGGACGCCGCCGCCCTGTCGGACGTGGAGGCCGGGGTGGCGCGGGGCGTGCGCGCCGGCGTCAAGATCGTGCGCACCACCCGCGGCGAGATCGGCCCGGACGCGCTCCTGGGCCTCGGCGCCCGCGCGGAGGACGACGTGGACGCCCGCCCCTCGCACCACGACGCGGAGGAGGACCACGACCACGACGACTTCGACAGCTTCGTGGTCAGCGCCGGCGAGGCGCGCGACCCCGACGCCCTGCTGCAGGCCGCATCGGCCGCCATCGCCGCCCACGACATCCTGCGGATCAAAGGGTTCGTCGCCGTGAGGGGCCGGCCGGCGCGCCTGCTCCTCCAGGCGGTCGGCCCGCGCGTGCAGTCGCACTTCGACCGGCCGTGGACCCCGGGCGAGCCCCGCGCGACCGAGCTCGTGGTGATCGGCCAGACCGGGTTCGACCGCGCGGCGATCGAGGCGACGCTCCACGCCGCCTTTGACCCCGCGGCGGCCCAGGCCGCCGGCTGACATGCACCTCCTGGCCGTCACGCCGGGCGCGGTCTCCCACGGCGAGGAGGCGGTCGACCTCGCCCAGTCGCCGGGCGACATCGTCGTGCTCAGCGTGGCGGACAGCGAGCTGACGAGCTTCGCCAAGGCTGCGGAGCTGATCGGCGACGCCGGGCCGGGCGTGAGGCTCGCCAACCTGCTGCAGCTGCAGCACCCCTACTCCGTCGACCTCTACGTCGAGAAGGTGGTCGCCCAGGCGCGGTTCGTCTGCGTGGTGCTGCTGGGCGGGCGCAGCTACTGGCCCTACGGCGTCGACGAGATCGCGGCGGCGGCGCGCGAGCGCGGGATCGCCTTCGCCGCCCTGTCGGACGGGATGGCGCCCGATCCGTCGCTGGAGGCCGCCTCCACCCTGCCGCCCGAGGTTTGCGAGCGGCTCAGGGCCTACCTGCGGCAGGGCGGAGTCGCCAACGCCGCCGCCTTCCTGCGCCTCGCCGCCCGGCTGATCGGCCGGGACGCCGGAGAACCGGCCAGGCCCGCTCCGGTCCCCGACGCCGGCCTCCACGCACCCGGCTTGGCGACGCCGAGCCTGGACGAGGTGCGCGCCCGGTGGACGCCGGGCCGCCCCTTGGCCCTGTTCACCTTCTACCGCGCCCTGGTCACGGCGGGCACGACGGAGGCGGTGGACGCCGTGGTCGCCGCGTTGGAGGCGCGGGGGCTGGACGTGCTGCCCGTCCACGTCCGCTCCCTGCGCGAGCCGGCGGCCGTCGCCCTCCTGGAGCGCGCCATCGCGGAGACGAAGCCTGGCATCGTCCTGAACGCCACCGCCTTCGCCGCCTCGGCGCCGGGCCGGGCGCGGCGCCCGGGCGTGCTGGAGGCGGCCGACGCGCCGATCCTGCAGCTCGCCTTCGCTGGCGGGGGCGAGGCGGCGTGGCGGGACAGTGCGCGCGGCCTCGGCCCCCGCGACCTGGCCATGAACGTGGCCCTGCCGGAGGTGGACGGCCGCGTCTTCACCCGCGCCGTGGCCTTCAAGGCGGCGGAGCGCTTCGACGCGCGGACGCAGACGGGGATCGTCACGCCCCAGGTGCGGCCCGACCGCGTCGCCTTCGTCGCCGACCTCGCCGCCGCCTGGGTGCGCCTGCGCCGCACACCGCCGACGGAGCGCCGCGTGGCCCTGGTGCTCGCCAACTACCCCAACCGCGACGGGCGGCTGGGGAACGGCGTGGGCCTCGACACGCCGGAGAGCGCCGCCGCCATCCTGCGGGCCTTGCGCGAGGCCGGCTACGACACGGCGGGCGCGCCGGAGGACGGGTCGGCGCTGATGGCGCACGTGACCACGGGCGTCACCAACGCGCGCGGCGCGGCCGACCGGCCGGGCGAGGCCGCCTTCACCCTCGCCGACTATGCGCACGCTTGGCGCGACCTGCCGGCCGCCGTGCGGGAGGCGGTGGAGGCGCGCTGGGGCGATCCGGCGGACGACCCGTTCGTGCGGGGCGGCGCGTTCCGCCTGCCCGTGCACCGATTCGGGAACGTGCTCGTCGCCGTGCAGCCCGCGCGCGGCTACAACATCGACCCGAAGGCGGCCCACCACGACCCGGCGCTGCCGCCGTCGCACGGCCACCTCGCCTTCCACCTGTGGTTGCGGCGCGCGTTCGACGCCCACGCCGTGGTCCACGTCGGCAAGCACGGCAACCTGGAGTGGCTGCCCGGCAAGGCGCTGGCGCTCTCGGAGGCGTGCTTCCCCGAGGTCTGCGCCGGCCCCACGCCGCAGATCTACCCGTTCATCGTCAACGATCCCGGCGAGGGCGCGCAAGCCAAGCGGCGCATCGCCGCCGTGGTGGTCGACCACCTGACCCCGCCGCTGACGCGCGCGGAGAGCTACGGCCCGCTCAAGGCGCTGGAGGCCCTGGTCGACGAACACCACCTCGCCGCCGGCATGGACCCGCGCCGGCTGGAGCGGCTGCGCACGGAGATCCTGGACCTCGCCGCCTCGCAGGGCCTCGACCGCGACGCCGGCGCGGCGGGCGGGAGCGCGGACGCCCTGGCCGTCATCGACGCCTACCTGTGCGAGCTGAAGGAGATGCAGATCCGCGACGGCCTGCACGTCTTCACCCGCTCGCCGCAGGGGCGGCTGCGCACCGACCTGCTGGTCGCCCTGGCGCGCACGCCGCGCGGCGCGGGCGCGGGCGGCGACGCCTCCCTGGTCCGCGCCCTGGCGGCGGACCTCGGCCTCGGCTTCGACCCCCTCGACGCCCGCCTCGGCGACCCCTGGACCGGCCCGCGCCCCGCCCGCCTCAGGGAGGCGGACGCGGCGCCCTGGCGCACGGTCGGCGACACGGTGGAGCGGCTGGAGGCGCTGGCCGTCGCCCTGGTGGAGGGTGCGCCGCCGCCCGGCCCCGCCTCCGCCGCCGTGGCCGCCTCGGTCTCCGCCGAGCTCGCGCCCGACGTGGACG
>CAXTCO010000101.1:0-8164 GCA_964242255.1 uncultured Caulobacteraceae bacterium
CACGGCCACCGCCGGCACGCTGACCATCCGCGACGACGACGGCAAGCCGACGGGCAGCTTCTTCTACGTCGCCTACACCGCCGCGCCCGGGGCGAACCGGCCGGTGACCTTCTTCTACAACGGCGGACCCGGCAGCTCGTCCATGTGGCTGCACATGGGATCCCTCGGCCCCGTGCGCGTGCGCACCGACAGCCCGCAGTCCACCGCCGGCCCGCCCTTCCGCTACGGGAACAACGAGGATTCGATCCTCGACCGCACCGACATCGTCTTCATCGACGCGATGGGCGCGGGCTTCAGCCGCCCTGTGGGCGACACCAAGCTGGACAAGTTCTGGGGCACCGATCCCGACATCGACGCCTTCGCCCGCGGCATCGAGCGCTACCTCACCGTCTTCGATCGCTGGAACAGCCCGAAGTTCCTCTTCGGCGAGAGCTACGGCACCACGCGCTCGGCGGGCCTGGCCTACCGGCTGGCGCAGGACGGGGCGCAGCTGAACGGCGTGGTGCTCCTGAGCTCCATCCTGAACTACGGCCGCCGCGCCCCGGGCTTCGACCAGGAGATCATCAACTACGTGCCCACCATGGCGGCCACCGCCGCCTACCACCACCGCGCCACCCCCACGGGCGACGAGGCGGCGTGGCTGCAGGAGGTGCGGGATTGGGCGCGCGGCCCCTACGCCCTGGCGCTCGCCAAAGGGCAGGACGTCACGCCCGCCGAGAAGCAGGCGATCGCCGCTAAGCTCTCGAGCTACATCGGCCTGTCGCCGGCCTACATCCTCAACAACGACCTGCGGGTCGACGCCGGCGGCTTCCGCAAGGAGCTGCTGCGCGACCAGCGCCGCACGCTGGGCCGATACGACGCCCGCTTCCTCGGCATCGACGCCGACTCCGGCGGCGAGCGGCAGGAGTTCGACCCGTCGGACACCGGCATCACGGGCGCCTTCGTCTCGGCGTTCCACGACTACCTGGGCCGCGACCTGGACTTCCATACCGACCTGACCTACCGCCCGACCTACTACTCCGCCGGCCTGCAGTGGAAGTTCGACCACCGGCCGCCTGGGCAGCGCGGCTACGGCGGCACGAACCAAGCCGACGTGGCGGAGGACCTGTCGCAGGCGATGCGGCAGAATCCGCACCTGCGCGTGCTGTCGCTGAACGGCCTCTACGACTTGGCCACGCCCTTCTTCGGCACGGAATACGACCTCAACCACATGCAGCTGGACCGCGAGGTGCGGCCGAACCTCAGCTTCGCCTACTACCCGTCCGGCCACATGGTGTACCTGAACGAGGCGGCGCTTCGGACCATGCACGCCGACCTCGCCCGCTGGTACGACCAGGCCGCGGGCCGCTGACGACGGCGGGCGGCGGTGTCAGGCGCCTCCGCCCGCCTCCGCCAGGCTCGGCGGCGCATTCGACAGGGACCGCGATCCCAGGCGGCGGCGCAGCGCGCGGGCGGGGCGCAGGAAGATGCGCTCCGACGCCCAGGCCACCGCCCAGGCGGCCGGGAACAGGAAGGCCGTCAGCAGAAGGTGCGGCGCCGCCGGCAGCCGCCACGCCGTCCACCCGGCGGCGGCGGCCGCGAGCAGCAGCTCGAAGTGCCACAGGTAGACGCCGTAGGAGCGCCGCCCGAGATCGCGCAGAGGCGCCCACTCCAGGGCGCCGCGCCGCAGCCGCGCGCCCGCCGCCGTGAGGAAAAGGGCGGCGAACACGCCCGCGAGGCCCAGGCCCTGCAGCGTGTAGCGCGCCGTTTCGCGGAAGGCGTCGTTGCGCACCGCCAAGCTCGCCAGCAGCGCCAGCCCTCCGGCCGCCCCGGCCGCGGCCGCCCGATGCGGTCGCCGGCTCCAGCCGCCGCCCCACAGGCCGAAGGCGACGGCCGCCGCGCAGCCCCAGGCGATGGAGTCCAGGCGGCTCTCGGTGGCGGCGTAGGTGTAGGTGTCGGGCCATCCTCCCGCGTGGGCCGCCGTCCTCCAGGCGAGTGCGGCGGCGCACAGGGCCATGAGCGCGGCCAGCAGCGCCCGCGGGCGCCTTCGAAGCAGCAGGAACAGCGCCGGAAAGGTGAGGTAGAAGTGCTCCTCCACCGCCAGCGACCACAGCACCGACCAGCGCAGCGACCCTTCCCCGCCGAAGGCGTAGAGGTAGTTGGTGGCGTAGCCCGCCCCCGCCGCCACGTCGCGCGCCGTCGCGTGCTGGCCGTAGAGCGGCCCCGCCAGCGCCGTCAGGGCGATCATGCCGTAGAGCTCGGGCGCCAGCCGCAGGAAGCGCCGGCCGTAGAAGGCGCCCACCGCCACCGCGCCCGTCCGGTCGTGCTCGGCGGTGAGCAGCGTGGTGATCAGGAAGCCGGACACGAAGAAGAACACCGTCACGCCCAGGCCGCCCGGCACGACGCGCTCCCACCCCGCGTGCGCCACCACCACCAGGGCGACCGACAGCGCGCGCAGCCCGTCCAGGCCGGCGATGTAGCCCGTGCCGGGTTCGAAGGGGCTCCAGCCGCTCGGCTTCATGGGCGCACGGTAGCGGCGCGAGCGTTGCGAAGCCGTGCATCCGGCCGGAGACGGTCGGGCCTTCAGACCGTCACGCCTCTGCGCTAAGCGTCGCGCCATGACCACGCCCGCCCTCCAGTCGGCCGCCGCCGAGGCCAAGAGCTTCCTGTTCGAGCGGGCCGGGCCTTTGTGGTCCACCGCCGGCCAGCGCGACAACGGCCTGTTCACCGAGCTCCTCGACGCCGACGGCCGCCCGCCGGACGTCCCCCAGCGCCTGCGCGTGCAGGCCCGCCAGATCTACAGCCTGTGCGAACTCGGCCGCCTGGGCTGGACGGGCGAGTGGCGCGGCCCCGTCGAGAAGGGCCTGGACGCCCTCTTCCAGCACGGCCGCCGCGCGGACGGCTTCTTCGTCCACAAGATGAACACCGACGGCTCGACCGCCGACGGCCGCGCCGACCTCTACGACCACGCCTTCGTCCTGTTCGCCCTCGGCAACGCCGGCGACGCCCTGAAGCGCCCGGAACTGATCGCCCAGGGCGGCGAGCTGATGGACCTGATCGTGGAGCAGTGGTCGCACCCGGCCGGCGGCTTCCGCGAGGGCGAGGTCGACCCGCAGCCGCCGCGCCGCCAGAACCCCCACATGCACATGACGGAGTGCTCCATCGCCTACTGGCGCCTGGGCGCGCCGGAGCGGTGGGAGCAGCAGGCCCGCAGCCTCGCCGCCCTCAGCCGCGGCAAGTGGATCGACGCCGCCACGGGCGCCATGACCGAGCTCTTCAACGACGACTGGAGCCGCACGCCCGCGCAGCCCGGCGACCACGTGGAGCCCGGCCACTGCTTCGAGTGGACTTGGCTTGAAGAGAACCTCACCGCCATGGGCGTGGACGGCGCGGGCGCCTCCGACGGCCTGGTGCGCTTCGGGCGGGAGCACGGCGTCGACCACGGGCGCAACGTCGCCTTCAACGAGACGGAGCTCGACGGCGCCCCGCGCGACCGCAACGCCCGCCTGTGGCCGCAGACCGAGCGGATGAAGGCCGGCCTCGCCCGCTGGCGCCGCACGGGCGACGCGGCGGAGGAGCGGGAGGCCCTCGCCGGGTGGGCGGGGCTGAAGCAGTACCTCGACGCGCCCGGCCCGGGCCTGTGGCGCGACAAGCTGCAGGAGGACGGGAGCTGGGTGGAGGAACCGTCGCCCGCCTCCAGCTTCTACCACATCGCCTGCGGCCTCTCCGAGCTGATCCGCACGGCCGAGGGCACGGCGGCCGGCTGACGCGCGGGCCGCCCGCGCCTATATCGCCGCCTTCCTCTCCACTGCCTGCGGGACTCCATGGCCGACGCGCGCATCCACCCCGTGCTCATGAGCGGAGGCGCGGGTTCGCGCCTGTGGCCCCTGTCGCGGGAGGCGCGGCCCAAGCAGCTGCTCCGCCTCACGGGCGAGCGCACGCTCCTGCAGGAGGCGGCGCTGCGCGGGTCGGACCCGGAGCTGTTCGCGCCGCTGATCACCGTGGCCAACGTGGCCCACCGCTTCGCCGTGGCCGAGCAGCTAAGCGAGCTGGGCGTGCCCTTCCGCAAGCCGATCCTGGAGCCGATCGCGCGCAACACGGCCGCCGCCGTGGCCGTGGCGGCGCTCGCCGCCGCGCGCGAGGACGACGACGCCCTGATCCTGGTCATGCCCGCCGACCACGTGGTGGGCGACCCGCAGAGCTTCCTGGACGCGGTCAGGGCGGGCGCCCCCGCCGCGCGCCGGGGCGAGCTGGTGCTGTTCGGCATCCGCCCGACCGCCCCGGCCACCGGTTACGGCTACATCCACGCCGGCGAGGCGGTGGAGGGCGCGCCGGGCGTGCAGGCGGTGCGCGCCTTCGTCGAGAAGCCCGGGCGCAAGGTGGCCGAGGGCTACCTCGCGGGCGGCGAGCACCTGTGGAACGCCGGCATCTTCCTCCTGCCCGTCCGCACGGTCCTCGGCGAGCTGCAGGCCTACGCGCCGGAGGTGCTGGCCGCCGCCCGCGCCGCGTTCGAGGGCGCGCACGAGGACGACGACTTCGTGCGCCTGGACGAGGCGGCGCTGGCCAAGGCGCCGTCCATCTCCGTCGACCACGCGCTCATGGAGAAGACGCCCCGCACCGCCGTGGTGCCCGTCAGCTGCGGTTGGACCGACGTGGGCAGCTGGTCCGCCCTGTGGGAGCTGGGCGCGTCCGGCGGCGCCGACAACGTCACCGTGGGCGAGGTGGTCGCCGAGAAGACCACCGGCTCCTACCTTCGCAGCGAAGGTCCTTTGATCGCCACGGTGGGTGTCGAGGACCTGATCGTGATCGCCACGCCCGACGCCGTGCTCGTCGCCCACAAGGGCCACGACCAGGACGTGAAGACGGTCGTGGAGCGCCTGCGCGCCCTGAACCACGACACGGTCGCTCCGGCTTAGCGACCGTCTCCATCCTCCCCATCGCCGATAGGAAGGCTGCGGCCGACGAGGGGCCGCGCGCGAGCGCGGAAGCCACTTTCACCGGAGCTTCCGGCCGGCCCCCTCCCGGCCTTCGGCCGTACTCCCCCGTCTGCGACCGGGGAGAGGCTGACGCCTCAGCGGCCCTTGAAGGCGGGCTTCCGCTTCTCGACGAACGCGGCCATGCCCTCCTTCTGGTCGTCGAGCGCGAACAGGCTGTGGAACAGGCGGCGCTCCAGCTTCACGCCCTGGGTGAGGGTGGTCTCGTAGGCCGCCTCCACCATCTCCTTGTTCATCATCACCGCCAGGGGCGCCGCGGCGGCGATCTTCCGGGCGACCGCCAGCGCCTCGTCGACCAGGCGGTCGGCGGGGAGCACGCGGCTGACGAGGCCGGAGCGCTCGGCCTCCGCCGCGTCCATCATGCGGCCGGTGAGGACCATCTCCATGGCCTTGGACTTGCCGACGAAGCGCGTCAGCCGCTGGCTGCCGCCGATGCCGGGCGAGACGGCCAGGTTGATCTCCGGCTGCCCGAACTTGGCGGTGTCGGCGGCCAGGATGAAGTCGCACATCATCGCCAGCTCGCACCCGCCGCCCAGGGCGTAGCCCGCCACCGCCGCGATCAACGGCTTCCTGAACCGCTCGATGCGGGAGGCCGGGGCGGTGAAGAAGTCGGCCGCGAACATCTGGGCGAACGACTTGTCGCTCATCTCCTTGATGTCGGCCCCGGCGGCGAAGGCCCTGTCCGAGCCGGTCAGCACCACGCAGCGCACGGCGTCGTCGGCCTCCGCCGCGTCCAGCGCGGCGGTCAGCTCTTCCAGCAACGCGGTGGAGAGGGCGTTCAGGGCGTCCGGCCGGTGCAGGCGGATCAGCAGCACGCCGTCGGCCGTTTGCGTGCGCAGGTGCTGGAAGGGGCTGGTGACGTCCATGGGCGGCTCCGAAGTCAGCGGGGACCGTCGACGGCGATCCCGTCGCGGCGCAGGAGGGCGGGGACGGAGTCCGGCCCCACGAGGTGGCCGACGCCCACCACGGCGAAGGTGCGGCCCGGGCGCTTGAGCAGGGCCTCGATCTCGCCGACCCAGCGGCGGTTGCGGTCCACCACCAGGCGGCCGTAGGCGCCGGGGGCCTCGTGGCGCAGGTCCTCCAGCCCCTCCTTCTCGATGGTGCGCACGTCGCCGCGCGCCCAGGCGGCGGCCAGGCGGGCGAAGCCGTCCGGGTCGGAGGCGACCTCGTGCAGCGTCTCCTCCAGCGACTGCACTTGTTCGGCCTTCGAGCCGCCGGCGAGGGCCTGCAGCTGGTCGTCGACGCTCTCGAAGGCGCCCCTGGCGACGCCCGCAGGGGCGGCGGCGGCGATCTGGCGCTCGACGCCCAGGTCGGTGCGCGCGCCCTCCTTCTGGAACCAGGTCACCGAGACGACCACCTCGGCGAGCCACGGCCGCATGCGGTCCAAGGAGGCGATGGGCAGCGCCAGCTGCGCCGCGACGGCCTCCAGCCGCTTGCGTCCCTCCGCGGAGAGCAGGGGCCGCAGCGTCTCGCCCTCCGGCAGGCGGCCTAGCGCCAGGAGGTTGCCCTGGGCGCCCGCGTCGGCGGCCGCGTCGAGGGGGATCTCGAACATCAGCTTGTCGGCGTGCGCCAGCTGCGCGTCCAGCGCCGGCGTGCGCCAGCGCGTCGACGCCTGAAGCAGGTGGACGGAGCCGAACAGCGTCACCTCGCTTCCGCCCGCGCCGTGGACGGTCCACACGGGCGGGGCCGCCGTCGCGGGGCCGCACGCCGCCAGCGCGGCCGCCGCCGCGAGCGCGGCGCCCAGGATCGAGGGAGCGCCGGCGGCGGAACGGCGGCGGGGCGGGGCGGACATGCGCCCGTCCTTACCGCTGGCAGCGGGGGCAGTGGAAGGTGGAGCGCCCGCCCTGCACCAGCCGCGCCACCTCGCCCCGGCAGCGCGGCGTGCGGCAGGGCTCGCCCTCGCGGCCGTAGACCTTGAAGCTGTGCTGGAAGTAGCCGAGCGCCCCGTCCGCCGCCCGGTAGTCGCGCAGGGTGGATCCGCCCGCCTCGATGGCCTCCGCCAGGGTCGCCTTGATCTCGGCGGTGAGCCGCTTCACGCGGGGAAGCGCCAGGTCGCCCGCCGGCGTCTCCGGCGCGATGCGCGCGCGGTGCAGGGCCTCGCACACGTAGATGTTGCCCAGCCCGGCCACGATCCGCTGGTCCAGCAGCGTGTCCTTCACGTTGCGCCAGCGTCCGGCGAAGGCGCGCAGCAGGTGCGCGGGGGTGAACTCGTCGCCCAGCGGCTCGGGGCCGAGGGCCGCGAACCACGGATGGCGCTCCAGCCCGGCGGTGGGGATCAGGTCCATGTAGCCGAAGCGCCGGGCGTCGTTGAACGCGATCCGCACTCCGGCGCCGGTCTCGACCAGCAGGTGGTCGTGCCTGGCGTCGCCGCCCGCGGGGTGGACGAAGGCGCCCGGCCGCTGGTCGTCGACGGTGAAGCGGCCGGTCATGCCCAGGTGCGTCGTCCAGGTCTCGCCCGTGTCGAGGGCGGCCAGCAGGTGTTTGGCGCGCCGCTCCAGCCGCAGCACGCCCGCGCCCTGCAGCCGCTCCGCGAAGCGCCGGGGCAGGGGGAAGCGCAGGTCGGGGCGGCGCAGCTCCACCCGGGTGAGGCGCGCGCCCTCCAGGTGCGGCGCGAGCCCCCGACGCACGGTCTCGACCTCGGGAAGTTCGGGCATGGCGCTTAGATGGGCGCCCCGCGCGTCGCCGCAGCGGGGGTCCGCCTCAGTAGGCGCCTCCGCAGCCCAGCGCCGCGCACATGGGCGCGTCCAGGGTGGCGTGCAGCGCGATCTCCAGCGCCTGCAGGAGCAGGAAGAAGATGATCGGGCTCAGGTCCAGGCCGCCCAGCGGCGGCACGAAGCGTCGGATGGGGGCCAGCAGCGGGGTGCTCGCCCGGTCCAGGGTCGCCGTCAGCCGGTAGATGTTGGGGTTGCGCACGTTGATGACGTCGAACGCGATCAGCCAGGAGACGATGGCCGAGATGATGATCAGCCATTTCAAAAGGCCGAGCACGGCGTACAGCAGGAAGAGGATGGCGCTGCCCATGGGCGCTCCGGCGAGGACGAGGATCCCTCGTCCTAGCCTCGCCCGCCCCGGCCCACAACGCGCGGCCGCGCCGCCTTGACCCCCTGGAGCACGCCCGCTATCCACCGGCTCCCCTCGGGGGGCCGTAGCTCAGTTGGTAGAGCGCCTCGTTCGCAATGAGGAGGTCAGGG
>CAXTCO010000102.1:0-8076 GCA_964242255.1 uncultured Caulobacteraceae bacterium
GCGTGTCGGCGCGCGACTGGTGCGGCCAGTTCGTGTTCGACGGCCACGGCCGCGCCAACGCTTCGCAGGGCTACGCCGCGGCGTAAGGCCCGCGTACGCCGGTCAGCGCCTCGAACGGGGTGCGCCCGGCGAAGTCGCCCGGCGTCGCCCCTCCTCCGGGGCGGGGACGCCTTCGATCTTCGCAAGGCGCCGCGGCCTCCACCGCGGCGCCTTCGCGCATCAGGAAGGCGTGCTCCACGACGCGCGCCTGCTGCTCCAGGTTCAGCGCGTCCCAGGTGAACGGGTGCGCGTAGGCGTAGCCGGGCAGCCCCGGGCCGTAGCCGCCGGACAGCGCCACGCCCGCCCAGCTCCCCACCGTCGCGGCGGGCGCCGTGGCGAACTGCCAGACGTGCGTCAGCTCGTGCACCAGCCACGCGCGCAGGTG
Source organism: uncultured Caulobacteraceae bacterium (assembly GCA_964242255.1). Taxonomy (GTDB): domain Bacteria; phylum Pseudomonadota; class Alphaproteobacteria; order Caulobacterales; family Caulobacteraceae; genus JASLDZ01. The sequence continues at coordinate 425 of CAXTCO010000102.1, forward strand.
CAGGGGCGCGGCGGCGAAGTCCCGCGGCGCGTCGTGCGGCATCAGGATCACCCGGCCGAGCGTCACCGCCGTGCGGAACGGCGTCGGCGTGATCCGCACCGTCTCCGGGTTCAGCCGGCCGCCGAAGACGGACTGCGCCAGCGCCCGCTCGCCGGGCGTCAGCCGCCTCATCCGAAGCCGTGCTCCGTCCCGCCCACCGCGTCGGCCAGCCGGGTGGTCGCCGAGCCGGGCTTGAGCGGCTGCGGCTGCGTCGGCGAGGGCGCCCAGCCGGTGGCGGTGACGATCTCGAAGGTGGCGGGGACGCGCCCGTCGGCCTCGCCGAAGCGTCCGCGGTAGTGCTCGAAGGCGCGCGCCAGCACGGCGCGGGTGAGCGGGCGGCGGGGGCGGTCGAGCAGCACGTTGGTCTCCCCCATGGCCCGCAGGTCGGCGAGCAGGCGCAGGGGATGGGCGTAGCGCACGGTCACCCGGTCCACGTCGCTGACGGGGAGCGCGAAGCCGGCGCGCTGCAGCAGGCCCGCCGCGTCCACGCCGTCGGCGAAGGGCGACACGCGCGGGCCGGCGCCGCCCGCCACCTCCGCCTCCGCGGCCAGCAGCGACTGGCGCAGCTCGGTCAGGGTCGCGCCGCCCAGGAAGGCGCCGATGAACAGGCCGTCGGGCTTCAGGGCGCGGCGGACCTGCAGCAGGGCGCCCGGCAGGTCGTTGGTCCAGTGCAGCGACAGGAGCGAGACGACGAGGTCCAGGCTGGCGGGCGCGAAGGGAAGGCGCTCTTCGTCGGCGACCACGCGGGGGCCGCCGCGGCCGGCGAGCAGGGCGGCCGACAGGTCGGCCTCCACCACCGTCCCGACCCGGGCCGCGGCGGGCGCGCCGGCCAGGGCGCGCGAAAAGGCGCCGTCGCGCGCACCCAGCTCGACGGCGAGGGGGAAGTCCCGCAGGATGTCGCTCAGGCGGTCGGCCGCGTCCGCCGCCGCCCGCGCCTTGAGGAAGCCGGCGTAGCCCCCGCGGGCCGCGCGCTCCAGCCGGCGCCGGTGCAGGGCGCGGTCGAACAGGAGCGGGGGCGCGGCCGGCATGCGGTGGGCAGATAAGGCGGCGGCGGCGCTGAACGAGACCCTCCGGTCGGGGCTCGGCGAGGCCGCCGCCTCCGCGCGCCCGCGCCTGCGCGCCGCCGGCCGCCGCACCCTGGACCTCTTGATGCCGCCGCACGCCCTGGACGGGGAGGGCGAGCGGCCCTTCGCCCCCGGCCTCGGCGCCTCCGCCTGGGGCCGCATCGCATGGGTGGACGGCCCGGTGTGCGACGGTTGCGGCGTCCCCTTCGCCTACGACCTGCGCAGCCTGTGCGCCGCCTGCACGGCCCGGCCCCGCGCCTTCGACCGCGCCCGCGCCGCCTGCCTCTACGACGAGGGGTCGCGCACCCTGGTCCTGAAGCTGAAGCATGGCGACCGCACCGACCTGGCCGCCCTGTTCGCCCGCTGGCTGCAGCGCGCGGCCGCCGAGCTGGCGGCGGACAGCGACGCCGTCGCCCCCGTCCCCATGCACCACGCCCGCCTGTTCAAGCGCCGCTACAACCAGGCCGCGGAGATCGCCCGGCCGCTGGCCCGCTTCACGCGGCTGCGCTACCTGCCCGACGCCCTGGTCCGCGGCCGCGACACGGGCGGCCAGGGCGGCCGCAGCCGCCGCGGGCGGAGGGAGGCCGTGCGCGGCGCCTTCGCCGTCCCCGACGTGCGGCGCGTGGAGGGGCGGCGCATCCTCCTGGTCGACGACGTGCTCACCACCGGGGCCACGGCCGAGGCCTGCGCGCGGGCGCTGAAGGCGGCGGGCGCGGCGGCGGTGCACGTGGCGGTGGTGGCGCGCGTGCAGCAGGCGGAGGCGCTCGCTATATGACGGGGCCGCCCGCCCCGGAGTCGCCGCACCGTGCCGTCCGTCGAGATCTACACCACCCCGTTCTGCGCCTACTGCGCGCGGGCGATGCAGCTCCTGAAGTCCAAGGGCGTGGCGTTCCGCGAGATCGACGACGCCTACGCCGACCCGGCGAAGAAGCGCGCCATGGTCGAGCGCGCCGGCGGCGGCTCCACCTTCCCGCAGATCTTCATCGGCGAGCGCCACATCGGGGGCTGCAGCGACCTGACGGCGCTGGAGCGCTCCGGCGAGCTGGATCGCCTGCTCGCCGCGTGAGCGCCTGCGTCGGCCCATGACCCGCGTCGGACTCGTCCAGCTCCGCACGCCGGCGACCCCCGCCGAGGCGTTGGCGCACGCCGCGCCCCTGGTGCGCGAGGCGGCGGCGCAGGGAGCGCGGCTGGTGCTGACGCCGGAGGGGACCAACCTGCTCCAGCGCTCGCGCGACCGGCTCCTGCCGCAGCTGGTCGCGCTCGACCGCGACCCGGTGGCGCTCGGCCTGCGCGAGCTGGCGGCGGAGCTCGGCGTCGAGCTCCTGATCGGCTCCGTCCTGGTGCGCGACGGGGACGGCTTCGCCAACCGGTCCGTTCTGGTGCGGGCCGACGGGGGTGTCGCGGCGACCTACGACAAGATCCACATGTTCGACGTCGACCTGCCCACCGGCGAGACCGCGCGCGAGAGCGCCGTCTACACGCCCGGCGCCCGCGCCGTGGCCGCCGACACCGTCGCCGGCCGCCTGGGCCTGACCGTCTGCTACGACCTGCGCTTCCCCCACCTGTTCCGCGCCCTGGCCGAGGCGGGCGCGCAGGTGATCGCCGCGCCCGCCGCCTTCACCCGCCCCACGGGCGAGGCGCACTGGGAGGTGCTGCTGCGCGCCCGCGCCATCGAGACGGGGAGCTTCGTGCTCGCCCCCGCCCAGGGCGGCCTGCACGCCGACGGGCGCGGCACCTGGGGCCGCACCCTCGCCGTCGGGCCGTGGGGCGAGGTGCTGGGCCGGCTCGACCACGACGACCCCGGCGTGCTGGCCGTCGACCTGGACCTCACGGGCGTGGACCGGGCGCGCCGGGCGGTGCCCGCGCTCGCCAACGCCCGCGGGTTCGCCCCGCCGGAGCCCGGGCCTGAACGGCGGACCGATCCGCGCGCATGATCCGCTACGCCCTGCGCTGCGCCGCCGGCCACGGCTTCGAGGGCTGGTTCGGCTCCTCGTCCGACTACGACGACCAGGCCGCGCGCGGCCTGGTGGAATGCCCCGTCTGCGCGACGACGCAGGTGCGCAAGGCGATCATGTCTCCCGCCGTGGCGGGCGCGAAGCGGTCCGCCGAGCCCGAGGTCCCGCCCGCCAAGATGCGCGAGATGGTCCGCCGCGCCGCCCGCGAGGTCCGCCGCCACGTCCTGAGCGAGTTCGACGACGTGGGGCCGAAGTTCGCTCAGGAGGCCCGCGCCATCCACGAGGGCCGGGCCGAAGACCGCGGCATCTACGGCCGGGCCACCACCGCCGAGGTGGAGGCCCTGCACAAGGACGGCGTGACCGTCGCCCCCCTCCCGCCCGAACCGCCGGACGACTCGAAGCTGAACTGACGGGCGGGGCGGCCGGCTTGCGATTCCGGCCGACGCCGGGCAATGGACCGGCCACGGCGGAGCGTGGCGACTGTCGCTCCGCCCTGCGGCGACGCGCGTCGGACGCCGGCGAGGCCACCGCGTAGGAGCGCCATGTCCGGACCCAACGATCCCGCAGGAGCGGACCCGGACCTGGACGGGGACTACGTCCGCGTCCGCGTGGCGGGCCTCGGCCCCATCGGCGAGGCCGAGGTCGAGATCGCGCCCCTGACCGTCCTCATCGGCAGGAACGGCGCGGGGAAGAGCTACCTGGCCTCGGTGATCTGGGCGATCCTCGCCGGCGCGCCGCTGTTCGACGCGGGGGGCGCCTCGCCGTCTCCCGGCTGGATCCGGGAGACGGCCTACGAGGAGGGCGCGGCCGAGAAGACCGTGACCGTCTCGCTCGAGCAGGCGCAGGCTTGGCTGGACGGCCTGCTGGCGAGCGACGGCCAATCCATCCTGAGAAGCATCTTCGCTTCTGACGATGTCAGAGCGGGAGAGTTCTCCGTCATCCTGCCCAGGACCTTCAACCGGCTGAGCTCCCTGATCAAAAAGGGCGACCGCCCAGGCAGTGCGACCTGGGGGTGGCATACCCGTGACGGGCAGCCGTTCATGGATGCGACCATCTCCTCAGACGAGAACTTCTCCGCCGATTGGGGGCCGGCGCGCGATATCCTGTTCCACTTCATGAACCCAGTTCCTCAGATCTTCGGAGATGTGCCGTACATTCCTGCGGCCCGGACGGGCCTGGTTCTCGCCTACCCCCTCCTGGTCGAGCGATTGTTCGAGGGGCTGCGGGGAGGGAGCCGACCGCCCGTCGATCTCTTCACCACGCCCGTGCTGAGGTTCCTGCAGTCCCTGGCCACACCCTATCGCGGCGGCAAGGCGGGACGCGACGGACCCGCGGCCGAGGTCGCCGACTTCGTCGAGACGCAGATCCTGCAGGGCAGCCTGCGCAGGGAGGAGGGGGCGTCCGCGGGCCTCACCTTCAAGCCCGCACACAGCGACGTGGAGCTGCCCATGCACCTGACCTCGTCGTTGGTCACGGAGGTGGCGCCCATCGTCGAGGTGCTGCGCAGCCCCAACGCGCCCCGCGCCATCGTTCTGGAAGAGCCGGAGGCTCACCTCCACTTGTCGGCGCAGCGCTGCATGGCGCGGGCGATCGCCAGGCTCGTCAACGCCGGCGTGCGCGTGGTGGTGACCACGCACAGCGACACCTTCCTCCAGCAGTTGAACCTGCTGCTCTCCTCGTCGATCCACGGGAACGACCGCTACCCCGGCGAGGAGAGGCTCAGCCCGCGTCAGGTCAGGGCCTACGAGATGACGCCGGGTCCGCGGGGCGCGAAGGCCGAACCGCTTACGATCGGGGAGTTCGGGCTCGTCGTCCCCAGCCTGAACGAGATCATCGCCGACCTCTCGCTCGAAGCCGCGAGCCCGGAGTGAGCCTGACGTCGAGGCTGGGGTGGGTGCACGCCGAGCACGTGCGCTTCTCCACCGGTGCACCTTCCGTGACCGAGAGGGACCCGGGCGGCGCCGGCACGCTGACGCTGACGCCTGCGACCCCCCACGTCCTCTGCACCGTCCCCGGCGGCAGGACCGCCCTCCACTGGGCCAAGGAGAAGAAGGCGGCCGACGCAGGCGTCATCGAGCTCAGGGAGGACGGCGGCGCCCGCGCGCATCTTGTCGAGCTGAAGAGCCACCTCGACTGGGACCAGTGGATCAGCGTGCGGCGCCAGTTCGCCGGCATGCTCGTCAACCTGTACGCCGTTTGCGGCGTCCTGGGGCTCCCGCCGCCTGAGCAGGTCTTCGCCTACGTCGCTTTCAGGGTCGCCGCCGTCGATCCCAAGAAGACGGCCAACCCCGCGTCGCTGAAGGCGCCGCTCGGCTCGGGGGCGCGGCCGGCGGCGCTCGCCGAGTGGCAGGACGCTCGCCTCAGCCTGCTGGACCGCCCGAGCGTGCCCTTGGTCAAGGTCGTCCGCGAGGCGTCGGGCGACGCGACCACCCCGCTGCTCTGACGCGCACGGGCCGGCGCGTTCCCGGGCGTCCCCGCGCCGCTCAGACGCTGTCGAGCCACTCCCGCACGGCCTGGAGGCCAAGGTCTGCGCCGGGGCCGCCGAGCGTCCAGTGGCTGACGCCCGGCAGAACGACCGCCTCGGCGCCCAGGCGGCCGGCGGTCAGCGCCGTCGAGTCGGGGCTGTGGACGCGGTCGAGTTCGCCCGTGAGCACCAGCGCCGGGACCTCCAGCGGGGGGACGCGGGCGGCCAGGGTCACGTCCGCCCACCAGTTCAGCACTTCGAACAGGGCGCGGCCGCTCTCCGGGCGCATGCGGGCGTGCAGGGCGCGGGCCTCCTCCGCCGGCAGGCGGTCGAGGGTGCACTCGCGCACCACGCCCCAGTCGGGCTCCACCTGCCCCAGCCAGTAGGGCCCCTGCGCGGCGGCCAGGGCGGGGCCTGAGGCCAGCTCCAGGGCGCTCGTCACGGGCTGCCCCCAGGCGGGCGAGGGGGCCAGCAGCACCAGCCCGGCCACGGGGGCCCGCGCCGCCGCCAGCTGCGCCACGAGGCCTCCGAGGGAGTGGCCGACGAGCACGGGAGGCGACGCGCAGGCGCGCACCGCCTCCGCCACGGCGTCCGCATAGTCGGTGAGGGAGCGCCAGGCGACGGGGCGCCCCCGCGTCACGTCCACCGCCGTGCAGGCGTGGCCGCCCGCCTCCAGAGCCGGCCGCCAGGCGTCGAACGCCCAAGGCCCGCAGAACGCGCCCGGGACCAGGACCAGCGGCGCGCTCACCCCCGCGCGGCGTCGGGCGAGGCGTCTGACGAAGCGTCGGAGCCGGCGGCGTGCGCCAGCTCGGCGGCGAACGGCGTGAAGGCGGCGATCACGCGCCGGTAGGCCTCGCGCTTGAAGCCGGCCACGCGGTCGATCGCCTCGGGCAGCTGCGCCCAGCGCCAGCGGTCGAACTCCACCTCGTGGTGGCCTTCCAGGTCGACCTCGTCGTCCGCACCCTCGAAGCGGAAGGCGAACCAGGCTTGGCTCTGGCCCTTGAAGCCGCGCGCCGCCTTGTGACCGCCGTAGCCGGGGGGGAAGTCGTAGGCGATCCAGCCCTCGGCGCGGCCCAGCAGCGTGGCGGAGGTCACGCCCGTCTCCTCCGCCAGCTCGCGCCGGGCGGCGTCCAGCAGGTCCTCGCCCTTGTCGACGCCGCCCTGGGGGAACTGCCAGTTGTCGGGGCCGGGCGCGCCGGCGCGGCGGCCCAGCCACACGCGCCCGCGCCGGTCGAACAGCACCACGCCGACGTTGGTCCGGTAGCCGGGGTGGGGGGAGCCGTCGGGGGAGGAGGTCTTCGCGCCGGGGGCGGTCATCGCCGCGTGATAGCGGACACGGGGGCCAGCTGGTAGCCGCGGGCCTCCACCCGGTCGGCCCAGCGCGCGACGGTCTCCACCGTGACGGGGTAGGCGAAGCCGGCGCCGAACGCTTGGCCGCGCGTGGCGGCGGCGGCCTCCAGGGCGGTGAGCTGGCGGTCGATGGCGTCCGACGAGAGGTCCTGGTCGATGACGCTGTCCGCCGAGGCGCGGGGGGCGCCGGCGCCCCGGCCCTTGGCCGAACCGTCGTCGACGAACCCCAGGCCGTGCGCGCGCACCTGCGTCATGAAGCCGTCCAGCGCGGAGCCCGAGGCCAGGAATCGTCCGCCCAGGTAGTTGGTCAAGGCGAAGTAGCCCGTGGCGCGCGACATCACCCAGTTCAGGCGCCGCGCCGTCTCCGCGGGCGGGGATGACGCCATCAGCGTGTAGGGGCCGGGGTCGTTGTTGGGGAAGTCGTTGGGCTCCATGGGCGCCTCCACCACCACCTCGTGGCCGCGCGCGCGCGCCTGGTCGATCCAGGCCTGCAGGCCGTCGGCGTAGGCCACGAAGGAGAGCGTCACCTCCGGCGGCAGGCGTTCGACGGCGGCGCGGGTGGTGGCGCCGTTCAGGCCCAGGCCGCCCATCATCAGCGCGATGCGCGGCTTGCCGTTGGAGGTGAACGGGCGGCTGTAGGCGGTGAAGGCGGTGCGCCCGTCCTTGGCGATCACGGGCAGGGGGCCGGCGGGGCCGGGCTGGTGCAGGCCGGCCAGGGGCGCGGCGGCCAGGGGGCTCGCGGCGCGCACGGGGGCGGCGGCGATCGGGACGGGTCCGCCG
>CAXTCO010000103.1:0-8018 GCA_964242255.1 uncultured Caulobacteraceae bacterium
GCCGCGAGCAGGCGGCGGCGAGCGCCGCGGGGGCGGAGGCGAGCAGGGTGCGTCGGCGCATGGCGGCTCCGCTTCTAGCGGGTCGCGGACGCGCGCGGGAGGCGGGGTGTCGCATCGCGGCCATCGCGTTCCGGCCCCGGCGCGCCTATCTTGCGCCCGCCATGGCCGCCGCCCACGACGATCCCCGCTCCCACCGCCCCTGGCGCATGATCGAGCGGAGGAAGAGCCGCAAGATCCGCGTCGGCTCCGTCGAGGTGGGCGGCGACGCGCCCATCACCGTGCAGAGCATGACCAACACGGTCACCGCCGACGCCAACGCCACCATCGGCCAGATCAGGGAGCTGGAGGAGGCCGGGGCCGACATCGTCCGCGTCTCCTGCCCCGACAAGGAGTCGACGGAGGCGTTCAAGACCATCGCCGCCGCCGCCAAGGTGCCGCTCGTGGCCGACATCCACTTCCACTACAAGCGCGGCATCGAGGCGGCCGTCGCGGGCGCCGCCTGCCTGCGCATCAACCCGGGCAACATCGGCAGCAAGGAGCGGGTGAAGGAGGTGGTGCAGGCCGCCCGCGACCACGGCTGCTCCATGCGCATCGGCGTCAACGCCGGCAGCCTGGAGACGCACCTCTTGGAGAAGTACGGCGAGCCCTGCCCCGCCGCCATGGTGGAGAGCGCCCTGTTCCACGCCGACATCCTGCGCGACCTCGACTTCCATGAGTTCAAGATCAGCGTGAAGGCGTCCGACCCCTTCCTGACCGTGGCCGCCTACCAGGAGCTGGCGGAGGCGATCGACTGCCCCCTGCACCTGGGCGTCACGGAGGCCGGGCCGACGCGCTCCGGCACCGTCAAGAGCGCCATCGGGCTGGGGAACATGCTGTGGGCGGGCATCGGCGACACCATCCGCGTGTCCCTGGCCGCGGACCCGGTGGAGGAGATCAAGGTCGGGTTCGACATCCTGAAGTCGCTCGGCCTGCGCCACCGGGGCGTCAACATCATCGCCTGCCCCTCCTGCGCGCGGCAGGGTTTCAACGTGATCGACACGGTGGCCCGGCTGGAGGAGCGGCTGGCGCACGTCTCCACGCCGCTGTCGCTCAGCATCATCGGCTGCGTGGTCAACGGGCCGGGCGAGGCGCTGATGACCGACGTGGGCTTCACCGGCGGCGGCGCGGGCAAGGGCACGGGCATGGTCTACATGGCCGGCAAGGTCGACCATAAGCTCGGAAACGAAGACATGGTCGAGCACATCGCCGGCCTCGTGGAGCAGAAGGCCGCGGAGATCGAGGCTGCGAAGGCGGCGGAGGTCTCCGCGCCGCTGTTCGAGCCGTCCCTGGCGCACATCGCCGCGGAGTAGGCGCGTGCTCCGCTCCGAAGTCGTCCAGGGCTTCCTCGACCTCTTCGACCGCCCCCGCCACCTGGAGGTTGGCGTCCACTCCGGCGAGACGTTCCACGCCGTGCGCGCGGCGGAGAAGGTGGCGGTGGACCCCGCCTTCCGCTTCGACGTCGCCGCGGCCGCCGCCGCGGACCGCACGGCGCGGTTCCACGCCGTGCCCAGCGACGCCTACTTCAGCGACCGCTGCCCCGAGGACGCCCGCTTCGACGTGGTCTTCCTCGACGGCCTGCACACCTTCGAGCAGACCCTGCGCGACCTGATGAACACCCTGGCGCGCACGCGGGACGACTCGGTGATCGTCATCGACGACGTGCGGCCGAGCGGGCCGGCCGCCGCCATCCGCGATCTCGACGTCTTCCTGCGGATGCACGCCGCCGTGCCGGGCACGCCCGACGCGTGGATGGGGGACGTGTTCCGCTTGGTCGCTTTCATCGACACCTTCATGCCGATGTGGAGCTACGCCACCGTCGCCGAGAACCACGGCCAGCTGGTGCTGTGGCGCGCGCCGCGTCCGCCGGCGGCGCCCGACCGCACCGTGGAGGCGGTGTGCCGCCTCGACTACGCCGACACGGTGCTGGGACCGCATATGTTCAGGGCGCAGCCTTACGCCTCGATCCTGGACGCCGTGCGCGGGCGCAACGGGCGGCCCGCCCCCTAGCCGGACGGCGGGCGACCTCGCCCTCAGGCGTCGCAGAGGTGGAAGTCGAGGGCCATGTTGGCGTCGCGCATCACGCGGCCGGCCACGCCGTAGAACTCCTCCGCCATGCGCGTCAGGGCGTGGTGGGCGATCACCTCCACCTTGACGAGGCCGCCGGCGTAGCCGGGCCAGACGCCCTTGATCTGCCCCGTCTCCACGAAGGCGATCTGGGCGTTCAGCTTGGTGCGCAGCGCCTCCAGGTGCGTCTCGTCCTCCGGCGGCCTCCAGGTCAGGGGGTCGGAGACCACGATCACCGGCGTGGCGGTGCGCTCGTCGAGGTAGACGAAGTCGACTTGGTCGGCGTCGAGAACGGACATGACGTCATCCTCCTGTCACGAGGTGAACGACACCGCGCGCAGGGTTTACGGACGCTGAACGGGCGCGATCGCGGCGGCCGCGGGTCGCAGGTCCGCCGCCCTGCCGCGCAAACGGGCGCCGCCGACCGAGCCGAGGCGCCGGGCTCAGACGTCCAGAGCGTCGAGCCGCTGCAGGGCGCGGTCGCGGCCCGCCTCCATCCCGTCGCAGGCGCGCACCATCGCCTCCCGAACGGGGCCGCTGACGCCCCGGTCGTCCACGGCGGCGTGGAACTCGGCCAGGAGCTCGCCCTCCGCCCGCTCCACCGCCTCGGCCGTGGCCCGCCGGCCGCCCGCGACGGCCCGCGGCAGATCGGCCCAGGCGTGGCGGTCGAGGTCGGCTCCTCCGGCCGGCGCCCCGCCGACGGCGCGCAGCACGGCGGTGAGCTCTTCGGCCGTGCGGTCGTGGGTGCTTGCGGCGGCGGCGAACGCGTCGGAGACGCCCGGCCCGTCAGCCCCGGCGCGCCGGTACCCCTGCGCGGCGCCGTGCAGGCGGGCGATCAGGCGGTTCAGGACGTCGGCGTCTCGGCTCATGCGGGGGCTCCGGGCGGCGTCGAGGCGGAACGTGCGGGCGGCTTCGCGGCTCCTGCGTCCGGCGGCCCTCAAGGCTCCTTCCTCGCCGGCCGCCCTGGGGCTGACAAGCGGCGTCGGGCCGCCTACTCCGGCGCCTTCATGCGACTGCCCCAGGCCCGCCTCGACCAGGTGCTCGACCGTTTTCAGGAGGTGGAGGCCCGCATGGGCGCCGCGTCCGGCGGGGCCGAGATCGTGCGCCTGTCCAAGGAGCACGCCGAGCTGCGCCCCGTCGCCGAAGCCGTGGGGCGGCTCGCCCGGTCGCGGGCGGAGACGTCGGAGCTGGAGGCGCTCGCCGCCGACCCCGAGATGGGCGCCCTGGCCCGCGAGGAGCTGGCGCAGCTGAACGGCCGCCTGCCGGACCTGGAGCGGGAGGTCGCCCTGCTGCTCGCGCCGCGGGACCGCGACGAGAACGCCAGCGCCATCCTGGAGGTGCGCGCCGGCACGGGCGGCGACGAGGCGGCGCTCTTCGCCGGCGACCTGTTCCGCATGTACCAGCGCTACGCCGCCTCCCGCGGCTGGCGCGTGGAGGTGGAGGACGCGTCCGAGGGCGAGGCCGGCGGATTCAAGGAGATCACGGCCAGCGTCACGGGCGAGGGGGTGTTCGGCCGGATGAAGTTCGAGTCGGGCGTCCACCGGGTGCAGCGCGTGCCGGCCACGGAGGCGCAGGGGCGCATCCACACCAGCGCCGCCACCGTCGCCGTGCTGCCCGAGCCGGAGGACGTGGAGATCGAGGTCGCCGACGCGGACATCCGCATCGACACCTACCGCTCGTCGGGCGCGGGCGGCCAGCACGTGAACAAGACGGACTCGGCGGTGCGCATCACCCACATGCCCACCGGCATCGTGGTGACGAGCTCCGAGAAGTCGCAGCACCAGAACCGCGCCAAGGCGATGAAGGTGCTCAAGGCGCGCCTTTACGACCTGAAGCGCTCGACGCTCGACGCCGAGCGCGCCGCCAGCCGCCGCGAGCAGGTCGGCTCCGGCGACCGCAGCGAGCGCATCCGCACCTACAACTTCCCCCAGGCGCGCGTGACCGACCACCGCATCGGCCTGACCCTCCACACCCTGCCCAAGGTGATGGAGGGCGACGGGCTGGACGAGCTCGTCCGCGCCCTGATCGCCGACGACCAGGCCGCCCGCCTGACGGCCCTGGAGGACGAGCTGGGCTGACGCCCCGCCCCGTTCCTCCGCCGGGAGGAAGCGGCGTCAACCAAAGCTTGCGCTCAAGGCCGGCTGATGGACGCCATGTCGATCCCCGCCCTCGAGAGCCGCCCGCCCGCTCCGCCCGCGGGGTGGCGGTCGGCGGCGCGGACGCTGGCGCTCGGGATGGCGGTGTTCGCAGCGACGCGTTTCTGCGCCTCCCCCCATGGGGCGCAGCGGCTCGCGCCCGTCCGGCCGCCGAGCGCCATGATGCCGGCGGTGCTGCTGCGCAACGAGGGCCGGCGCTGGCCGCTGCTGATCGCCACGGCCTGGCCGCGCACGTGCTGGCCGGCCTCGCGGCCGCTCAGCCGCCTCCATGGCCGCGCAGCTGCAGGCGTCGCGCACGGCGGGCCGTCCGCCGGCCGCGGCTTGACGGGGGGCGTCGCCACGGGTCCGCGCGTCTCCCCACCGCCGCGCAGGGGCGTCCAGGCGGGCCTATGCTGCGGACCAAGCTCAAGGATGCCGGTGGCGCAAAGGTTGGTTAACCCCGTCGGCCCTCAAGTGCGGCGACGGACCGTCAGGGAGGTCTCGGTTGCCCGCGCGCATCTGCATCTGTGACGACGATCCGGTCGTGGCGGAGTTGCTCCAGACCGAGTTGGCGGCGGCCGGCTTCGACGTGCAGGAACCGCTCTGCGGCGTCGAGCAGGCGATGGGCTGGCTCGCGCTGGACCCGCCGGACGTGCTGATCCTCGACCTGAACATGCCCGTGGGCGGGGGTCTGGACCTCCTGGGATGGTTGGGCGCGCGCGGGCTGTTGGACCGCACGCGCGTGCTGATGCTCACCGGCGAGGCGGACACCTTCTACATCGACCGCGCCCGCCGCCTCGGGGCCAGCGGCTACCTCACCAAGCCTGTGGCGCCCGGCTCCGTCACCGCCAAGGTGCGCCGCCTGCTGGGCGACCCCGGCGTGCGCTGGATCGACGACTTCACCACCCTGTCGACCGCCGGCCCGGCCGCGGCTCCGGCGTCCGTTCGGGCGGCCGCGCCGGCGCGCGCCCGCCTCCTGTCGGTGGAGGACGTGGCCTGCACCCAGCAGCTCGTCGGCCTTTTCCTGAACGGCTGCGGCTACACCGTGGACCAGGCCTCCAGCGGGGCGGAGGCGCTGAGCCTGGCCGCCGCGCACCGCTACGACCTGATCCTGACGGACCTGCGCCTGCCCGACATCGACGGGCTGGAGGTGGTGCGCCGCATCCGCCGCAGCGAAGGGCCGCGCCGCGCCGCCATCGTCGCCCTCTCCGCCGACGCCCTGCCCGAGCACGTGCGCACAGCGCGCCTCGCGGGCGTCGACGCCCACCTGGCCAAGCCCTTCACATCCGCCGCCCTGCGCGCGGTGGTGGAGGCCCACCTGCCGGTCGTCGCGCCCACGGTGGAGACCTTGAACCCGGTGGTCGCCGAGATGGCGCGCACCTACGGCGAGCCCGCCGTGCGCTCGCTGCTGCAGTCGCTGCTGACGCAGCTCGACCGGTTCCCGCAGGCGCCTGCGCCGGCGGCCGACGACATGGCGCACCGGGCCCACGCCGCCAAGGGGGCCGCGGCCAGCATGGGGTTCGAGGCCATCGCCTCCGCCTGCGGCGAGCTGGAGCGCAGCTGCCGCGAAGGCGCCGCCTTCGACCAGCCGTTCCGCCGCGCCGCCGAAGCCTGCGACCGCGTCCGCCGCGACATCGCCGCCTGCCTCAAGCACGCCGCCTGAACGGCTAGGCGTCCTCCGCCACGGGCAGCTGCACGGCCACGCGAAGCCCCGGTCCCTGGCCGTCGGCCGCGTGCCCTGCGGCCGCGCCCAGGACGGTCCCTGGGCCCTCATCCAGCTCCAGCCGGCCGCCGTGGGCCTCCACCACGGCCCCGACCAGCGACAGGCCCAGCCCCGCCCCCGGCTGGCTGCGGCTGTTCTCCAGGCGCACGAAGCGCTCCAGCACGCGGGGGCGGTCCGCCTCCGGCACGCCCGGGCCGGTGTCGGTGACGCTGACCTCCGCCTCGCCCGAGGAGCGGCGGCGGGTGCGCAGCACCACCGCCCCGCCCGCCGGCGTGTACTTCACCGCGTTGTCCAGGAGGTTGGCGAGCGCCTGCGCCATGAACTCGCGGTCGCCGCGCACGGGCAGGTGCGGGGCGAGCTCGCTGGCGAACTCCAGCCCCTTGTCCTCGCACAGCGCCCCGTAGAGCTCGCCCACCCCCGCCGCGAGGTTCGACAGGTCGAACACCTCCGGCCTCGGCAGCTGGCCGGCCGCCTGCAGGCGGCTGATGGCCAGCACGGCGTTGAAGGTGCGCAGCACCCCGTCCGCGTCTTCGAGCGCGGTCTGAAGGGCGGCGGTGGGGTCGCCCCGGCCGTCTTCCGCCTCGATCAGCGCCACCTCCAGCCGGGCGCGCAGGCGGGTCAGGGGCGAGCGGAGGTCGTGGGCGATGGCGTCGCCCGCGTGGCGCAGGCCGTCCATCAGCCGCTCCACGCGCTCCAGCATGGCGTTCAGGCCGTTGGCCATCTCGTCGAACTCGTCGCGCACGCCGCGGACGGGGGCGCGGGCGCGGATGTCGCCCGCCTCCACCCGCGCGATGGCGTCGCGCAGGCCGCTCATGGACCTGCTGACGTTGCGGCTCACCAGCACGCCGCCGACCAGCCCCAAAAGCAGCGTCAGCACGCCCGCGCCCCAGAGCGCGCGCACGATCCGCACGGCGTAGGCGCGCCCGGGGCCCAGGTCCGCGCCGACGAACAGCAGCCGCCCGTCGCCCAGCCGCATCTGCCGCCCCCAGGCGCTGCGGCGCACCACCGCCCCGTCCGAGTCGATGGAGCGCACGGAGAAGTCGGCCGCGCCGCTGGCGGCGCCGGGCTTGTCGAGGGGGCAGCTGGCCAGGTTGCCGGTGATCAGCCGCCCGTCCGGCTCGGCGTAGTAGTAGAAGAACGGCCGCTCCCCCGCCGCCCGGTCGATCAGGGTGGAGTTCAGCGCTTGGGAGCCGCCCTGGCGCTGCACGGCTTCCAGCGAGGCGGTCTCGCGCGTCACCTCCTCGTCCGCCCGCCGCGTCACCTCGCCGGCGGTGGCGATGTAGATGTAGCCGAGGAAGGCGATCGACACGGCCGCGAACAGCGCCAGGAACAGCAGCGTCAGCCGGAACGGCGTCGTCCGCAGGAGGGCCGGGAGCTTCACCCGTCAGGCGTCGAGGCGGTAGCCCGCGCCGCGCACGGTCTGCAGCATGGCGTGGTCGAAGCCCTTGTCGATCTTGGCGCGCAGGCGGCTGATGTGGACGTCGATGACGTTGGTCTGCGGGTCGAAGTGGTACTCCCAGACCTTCTCCAGCAGCATGGTGCGCGTCACCGACTGGCCGGCGTGGCGCATCAGGAACTCCAACAGCTGGAACTCGCGCGGCTGCAGGTCGATCTCGCGGCCGGCGCGGGACACGGTGCGGCCGATCAGGTCCATCTCCAGCTCGCCCACCTTCAGCGAGGTGGCCACCGCCCCCGTCTCCCGGCGGCGCGACAGGGCCTCCACGCGGGCGATCAGCTCGGAGAAGGCGTAGGGCTTCACGAGGTAGTCGTCGGCGCCCGCCTTCAGGCCGGTGACCCGGTCCTCCACCTCGCCCAGGGCGGAGAGGAACAGCACGGGGGTGGCGTCGCCCTGGCGGCGCAGGCGCTCGACGGCGGTCAGGCCGTCCATCACCGGCATCATGCGGTCGACCACCAGCACGTCGAAGCCGCCCTTCTCGGCGGCGGCGAGGCCGGCCTCGCCGTCGGGCGTGGTGGTCGCCTCGTGGCCGGCCTCGGCCAAGCCCTTGGCCATGGCGGCGGAGGCCTCGACGTCGTCCTCCATGATCAGGATGCGCAAA
>CAXTCO010000104.1:0-7929 GCA_964242255.1 uncultured Caulobacteraceae bacterium
CGTCGCCGGGCGGCGGCGGGCGGCCCGAGGCGCAGGCGGCGAGCGCCGCCACGGCGGCGGCGAGGGCCGCGCGGACGCCGAGGACGATCAGGAGCCGCATGACGCCGCCTTGTATGCTTCGCAGGTTGACGCGCCGTGCGCCCTCGCGCGCACGTTTCGGTTCGGTTATCCGGACGGGATGGCCAAGCTGGGGCGGGCCGGACGGAAAGACGGGGCGGCATGCTGAAGGCGTTCGTGGTGAGGCTTGTGGCCGTTTCGACGGCCCGCGCCGGGGTCACGGTGGCGCTCGGCCTGCTGATCGGCGCCGTCGCGGTCGGGTTCGCGGCGACGCACTTCGCCATGACCACCGACACCTCCGCGCTGATCTCGCCCAGGGAGCAGTGGCGGGTGAACGAGACGGCCGTCTCCAAGGCCTTCCCGCAGAACGACGACCTCACCGTGGTCGTGGTCGACGGGAAGACGCCCGAGCTGGCCGAGGACGCCGCCGCCCGCCTCACCGACCGCCTGCAGGGCGACGCCAAGCACTTCCTCGGCGTGCGCCGCGGCGACGGCGGCCCGTGGTTCGCCCGCGAGGGCCTGCTGCTGCAGCCGCTCGCCGAGGTGAAGGCGACCACGGAGGGGCTGATCCGCGCCCAGCCGTTCCTGGGCCCGCTCGCGGCCGACCCGAGCCTGCGCGGCGTCTCCACCGCCTTTACGGCCCTGGCGCAGGGAGTGAAGGCGGGGCAGGCGTCCCTGGCCGACGTGAAGACGCCGCTGGGCTCGCTGGCCGACGCGCTGGAAAGGGTGAACGCGGGCGAGCCGGCCTTCTTCTCCTGGCAGACGCTGGTCGGGAGCGGCCGTCAGGGCGGCCTGAGCGCGCCCACCCGCCGCTTCGTGCTGGCGCGCCCGCGCCTGGACTACGGCGACCTGGAGCCGGGCGCCCCCGCCACGGACGCCGTCCACGCCGCGGCCGCCGCCCTGCACCTGGACGCGGCCCACGGCCAGAGCGTGCGCGTGACCGGCTCCGTGCCCCTGTCGGACGAGGAGTTCGCCTCCCTGGCCGACAATTGGTGGCTGGTGACGGGCATCATGCTCGCCTCCGTGCTGCTGATGCTGTGGCTGGCGGTGCGCTCCGTTCGCATCCTCTCGGCCATCCTCGTCACCACGCTGGTCGGGCTCGCGGCGACGGCGGCGGCGGGTCTCCTGGCGGTGGGCCGGTTCAACCTGATCTCCGTCGCTTTCATCCCCTTGTTCGTGGGGCTGGGCATCGACTTCGGCATTCAGATCGGCGTGCGCTTCCGCGCCGAGCGGCTGGACGCTCCCGACATCCGCACGGCGCTGGAGCGCGCGGCGGGCGGTCTCGGCGCCTCCCTGGCCCTGGCGGCGACGGCGGTGACGCTGGGCTTCCTCGCCTTCCTGCCGACGAGCTACGTGGGCGTCTCCGAGCTCGGCGTGATCGCGGCGCTGGGCATGGTGATCGGCCTCGTGCTGAACACCACGCTCTTGCCGGCGCTGCTGGTGCTGCTCGCCCCGCCCGACCAGGGGAGGGAGGTGGGCTCGCGCGCCCTGGCGCCCGTGGACCGCTTCATGCACGAGCGGCGCCGGCTGGTGCTGCTGGTCGCCGCGGGCTCGGCGGCGGCGTCCGTCGCGCTGCTGCCGTTCGTGCGCTTCGACTTCAACCCGTTCCACCTGCGCAATCCCAAGGGCGAGGCCATGCGCACCTTCGCCGACCTGACGCGCGACCCGACGCAGACGCTGAACACCATCGACGTGCTCGCCCCCTCTCCCCAGGCGGCGGAGGTGCTAGCCAAGCGCCTCGCGGCCCTGCCGCAAGTGGAGCAGGCGATCACCCTGGCCAGCTTCACGCCCGACGACCAGCCGCAGAAGCTGGCGCTGATCGAGGACGCGAACGCGCTCCTCGACCCGACGCTGAACCCTTTCGACGTTCAGCCCGCGCCTTCCGACGCGGAGACGGTGACCGCGCTCAAGGGGGCCGCGACCGCCTTCCACGGCGTGGCCGACGGCGCGTCGGCGGCCGGATCGGCCGAAGCGCGCCGGCTGGCGTCCGCGCTCGACCGGCTGGCGTCGGGTCCGGCCGAGCGCCGTGCGGCGGCGTCCACCACGCTGGTCACGCCCCTCGATGTGCTGCTGGGCGAGATGCGCGCGCTTCTCACGGCCCAGCCGGTGACGCTGCAGACGCTGCCCGACGACCTGCGCCGCGACTGGGTGGCGGCCGACGGCCAAGCGCGGATCCAGGTCTCCCCCAAGGGCGACAGCAACGACAACGCCAACCTGAAGCGTTTCTCCAGGGCCGTGCGGGCCATCGCGCCGCAAGCCTCGGGCGCGCCCATCTCGGTTCAGGAGGCCGGGCGCACCATCAGCCGCGCCTTCATCACCGCGGGCCTGCTCTCCCTCGCCGCGATATGCGCGCTGCTGATCCTGGCGTTGCGCAGCGTGAAGGAGACGCTGTTCACACTGGCGCCCATCGTGTTGTCGGGCTTCCTGACGCTGGCCACCTGCGTGGTGATCGGCCAGCCGATCAACTTCGCCAACATCATAGCCTTTCCCCTTCTGTTCGGGGTGGGCGTGGCGTTCCACATCTACTTCGTGATGGCTTGGCGGGCGGGCGTCGGCGACCTCCTGCAGTCCAGCCTGGCGCGCGCGGTGTTCTTCAGCGCCATGACCACGGGGATGGCGTTCGGCTCGCTGATCCTGTCCAGCCACCCCGGCACCGCCAGCATGGGCAAGATCCTGATGATCTCGCTTGTGTGGACGCTGGTCACCGCGCTGCTGTTCGAGCCGGCGCTGCTGGGGCCGCCTGAGCCGGCGGAGCAGGACGGCGCGGCGGACGGGGGCGCCGCCAAGGGCTCGGGCGCCGCCTGACGGCTCACTTGCCCTTCAGCAGCGTGTCCGTCTGCGCGTCGAGCTTCTTGATCAGCGCGGGCGCGCCGCCGTTCGACAGGGTGCTCGCGAAGTCGGAGCGCTGGGTGGCGATCGAGCTGATCGAGCCGTTGTAGAACACGTCGACGATCTTCCAGCCCCCACCCGAGTTGCGCATGCGGTAGTTGAGGCTCACCGGGTCGCCGCCCTTCTGCACCAGCTGGTCGCGCACCAGCTTGTCGCCCGAGGCGTTGCTGCTGACGGCGCCCAGCTTGAACGTCTCGCCGCTGTAGTCGTCGAAGTTGTGCGCCCAGGTGGCCGCGCTCATGCGTCCGAAGGCGGTGACGAGCTTCTCCTGGTCTGCGGGCGACAGGGTCGACCACGCCGGCCCCACGGCCACGCGCGTCATGGTGGGCAGGTCGAACGCCTGCTCGACGGCGGGCTGCAGCCTGCGGAAGCGGCCGGTCGCGCCCAGGGCCTTGCCCTGCTTCATCGTGTCGAGCAGGGCGTGGTTGAACGCGTCCACCCGGTCGGCGGCGGGGTCGGCGGCCAGGGCCGCGGCGGGCGCGGCGGCGGCGAAGAGCAGGGCGAGAGGGAGGGCGGCGGGCTTCATGCAGGCGTCCTTGCGGTACGGCGGCTGAACGCACGTTGAACCGAGCCGTTCACGGCCGCCGCGGCTTCACGTGTCGCGCTGCAGAAGCATGAAGGGCAGGGCGCGCAGGGCGTCCGCCTCCCGCCCGAAACCGTCCAGCGCCGCGGCGGCGCGCTCGGCCAGGCGGCGGGCCTCGTCGCGGGCGCGGTCCACGCCCCACAGCGACACCAGGGTCGCCTTGCCCTGCTCGGCGTCCTTGCCCACCGCCTTGCCGGCGGCGGCCTCGTCGCCAAGGGCGTCCAGGAGGTCGTCGGAGATCTGGAAGGCGAAGCCGAAGTCGTGGGCGTAGGCGCGCATCCGCGCCTCGGCGTCCGCCCCGGCCTGCGCCAGGATCGGGCCGGCCTCGCAGGAGAAGGCGAACAGGGCGCCCGTCTTCATGCGCTGCATGAGGGCCACCTCGTCCGGGCCGAAGCTGTGCTGCGGCGCCAGGATGTCCGCCATCTGGCCGCCGATCATGCCTTCCGACCCGCCCGCCTGCGCCAGCCGCGTCACCAGCCGCGCCCGCACCTCGGCGTCCGCGTGAGTCGCCGGGTCGGCCAACACCTCGAAGCCGAGGGTCAGCAGGGCGTCGCCGGCGAGCACGGCCGTGGCCTCGTCGAAGGCGCGGTGCGTGGTGGGGCGGCCGCGGCGCAGGTCGTCGTCGTCCATGCACGGCAGGTCGTCGTGGACCAGGCTGTAGGTGTGCAGCGCCTCGATGGCCGCCGCGGCGCGCCGCGCGCCCTCGGGCGCAGCGCCGAACAGGGCGGCGCCCTCCAGCACCAGGAACGGACGCAGCCGCTTGCCGCCGGCGAATACGGCGTAGCGCATGGCCTCCGCCACCCGGCCGTGCAGGCCGTCGGGCTGCGGGATCACCGCCTCCAGAGCCGCGTCGGCCTCCGCGGCGCGCGCGCGCAGGGCCGCGTCAAGCGCCTGGAGGTCGGGGGCGGGGGCGGGGGCGGCGGTCATCGGCGCGGCCGTTTGCCTCCCGCGCCGGGCCTTGTCCACCGGCGTGCGCGGGGCTGCGCCGGGCTTTGCGCGCCGTGTGTGTCTTCCGTAACAGGGTCGGGCGCCTTAGTTAGGCGACTCCCGGCGGCATGCGGCCTCGCCCGCACCGCCGCCCGTGACGCGTTCGGGAGCTCCGCCCCATGCTCAAGGTCGTCCTGGCCCAGCCGCGCGGCTTCTGCGCGGGCGTGGTGCGCGCCATCGACATCGTCGAGAAGAGCCTCGAGAAGTTCGGCGCGCCCGTCTACGTGCGTCACGAGATCGTGCACAACAAGCACGTGGTCGACACCCTGCGGAACAAGGGCGCCGTGTTCGTCGAAGAGCTGGACCAGGTGCCCCGCGGCGCCGTGACCGTCTTCTCCGCCCATGGCGTGGCCAAGACCGTGGTGGAGGCCGCCAAGGCCCGCGAGCTGCCGGTGATGGACGCCACCTGCCCGCTGGTCTCCAAGGTGCACGCGCAAGGGCGCAAGTACGTCAGCCGCGGCCGCACCCTGGTGATGATCGGCCACGCCGGCCACCCGGAGGTGGAGGGCACCATCGGCCAGATCGAGGCGCCCGTGCACCTCGTCGCCACGGAGGCCGACGTGGCGGCGCTCGCCATCCCGACGGACACCCCCGTGGCCTACATCACCCAGACCACGCTGTCGGTGGACGACACCCGCGGCGTCATCGCCGCGCTGAACGCCAAGTTCTCCGACCTGACCGGGCCGGACGTGAACGACATCTGCTACGCGACCCAGAACCGCCAGACGGCCGTGCGCGACCTCGCGCGCGTGTCCGACCTGATCCTGGTGGTGGGCGCCCAGAACAGCTCCAACTCCAACCGCCTGGTGGAGATCGGCAAGGAGATGGGCGTCGAGTCGCACCTCGTGGCCGACGGGTCGGAGGTGGATCCCGCCTGGGTCGCCGGCCACAGCGTGGTGGGCCTCACCGCCGGCGCCTCCGCTCCGGAGGAGCTGATCCTGTCGGTGATCGCCGCCCTGCGCCGCCTGGACGCGGACGTGGAGGTCACCCAGATGAACGGCATCAGCGAGAACATCGAGTTCCGCCTGCCCGGGCCGCTGCGCCCCGAAGCCCGCACCGCCGACCGCCCCGCGGCCGGCAGCGTTCCCGGCGACGCCGAAGACCTCGACGAGCGCACGCTCGCCGACGCAGACGCTTGAGAGGTATCTTAAGTTGAGCATCTCGCTGACGCAGACCGTCACGGTCGGCAAATACGTCCTCGGCAAGCACCTGCGCGGGGTGGAGAAGTACCCGCTCGTGCTGATGCTGGAGCCGCTGTTCCGGTGCAACCTGGCGTGCGCCGGCTGCGGCAAGATCGACTATCCTGACGAGATCCTGAACCAGCGCCTCTCCTACGAGAGCTGCATGGAGGCGATCGACGAGTGCGGCGCACCGGGCGTCGTGATCGCCGGCGGCGAGCCTCTGCTGCACAAGGACCTGCCGCGGATCGTCGAGGGTGCGGTCGCGCGCAAGAAGGTCACCATCGTCTGCACCAACGCCCTCTTGCTGATGAAGCAGATCGACAAGTTCAAGCCGAACAAGTACTTCAGCTGGTCGATCCACCTCGACGGCGACGAGGCGATGCACGACCACGCCGTCTGCCAAGACGGCGTGTTCACCAAGGCGGTGGAGGCGATCAAGCTTGCCAAGTCCAAGGGCTTCCGGGTGCAGATCAACTGCACCCTGTTCGACGGCGCCGACCCGCAGCGGATGGCGCAGTTCATGGACGAGATGAAGGCTCTGGGCGTCGGCACCACGCTCTCGCCCGGCTACGCCTACGAGCGCGCGCCTGACCAGGCGCACTTCCTCAACCGCCAGAAGACCAAGACCTTCTTCCGCGAGTTCTTCGCCGAGAACAAGAAGCGCGCCAAGAACAAGAAGTGGGAGTTCACTCAGAGCGACCTGTTCCTGAACTTCCTGGCGGGCAACGAGACCTTCGGCTGCACGCCGTGGTCGATGCCGCTGCGCACCGTGTTCGGCTGGCAGAAGCCCTGCTACCTGCTCGGCGAGGGCTACGTGTCCACCTACAAGGAGCTGATGGAAGGCACCGAGTGGGAGCAGTACGGCGTCGGCAACTACGAGAAGTGCGCCGACTGCATGGTCCACTGCGGCTTCGAGGGCTCCGCCGTGAAGGAGACGCTGAAGAACCCGCTGAAGATGATGAAGGTGGCGCTGGCCGGCATCAAGACCGACGGCGAGTTCGCGCCCGAGATCGACCTCTCGCGCCAGCGGCCGGCGCAGAACGTCTTCTCCACCCACGTCGAGCAGAAGCTTGAGGAGATCCGCTCCGGCAAGCTCAACACCATCGACATAACCAAGAAGAAGCGTGTCCGCGCCGAAAAGGTCTCAGCCGAGTAGGCCGCGCGACTTTCCGAGGGCCTGACGCCGCGACCGCCCTTGAGGCGGCGCGGCCTTTCCCTATGGTGCCTCTGCTGAAGCGGAGTTGAGCATGGCTGCGGACGGGGGCTTCGGCCTCGCCACCCCGGCGACGGACCTGCGTCGCGTCGATTCGCATCCGGACCACTGGTATCCGCTCGCCTGGTCCGACGACGTTCGTCCCGGCAAGGTGGTGGCGCGCCGGCTGATGGGCGAGCCCGTCGCCATCTACCGTTCCGCGCCGAAGACCGGCCCCGGCCGGCTGTTCGCCCTGGAGGACCGCTGCGCGCACCGGCAGGTGCCCCTCTCCATGGGCGTGGTGCAGGACGAGGGGCTGCGTTGCGGCTACCACGGCTGGGCCTATGACGGCGCCAGCGGCAGGTGCACCGACGTGCCCTACCTCGGCAAAGAGCGCCTGCCCAACGGCGTGAAGAGCTACCCGGTGTGCGAGGTGGACGGGATGATCCTCGTCTTCCCTGGCGACCGGTCGCTCGCCGAGTCGCTCAAGATGTCGTCCCTCGGGTCCAAGGCGGACAAGTCGTACAAGACCCGGCAGTTGAATCGTGAGCTGGCGTGCCACTACACGTTCTGCCACGAGAACCTGTTCGACATGAACCATCAGTTCCTTCACCGTAAGCAGATGGGCTCCATCAAGGCCAAGTGCCTGGGCCGCCGCTCCGGGCCGGACTGGTGCGAGGTGGACTACACCTTCAGCCGCACCGAGGGCCGCGCCACCGTGGGCGAGAGCGCCATCCTGGGCCTGGTCTCCAAGCGTGGCGAGGCGGTCGACAAGGCGCGCACCGAGGGCGACGGCGACCTCATGACCATCCGTACGGAATATCCCTATCAGCGCCTGCGCGTGTGGGTGGGGCAGGGCGACCCGGCGCTGGACGTGTGGCTCTGCTACACGCCGACCGACCGCGAGCAGCGCGCCAACCGCACCTTCGGCTACCTGTCGGTGAAGCGGCCGCCGATCCCCGGCCTGATCGACGCGGCGTGGCCCTTCGTGACCTGGTTCACCGAGAAGATCTTCGAGGAGGACAAGGAGATCATGGAGC
>CAXTCO010000105.1:0-7830 GCA_964242255.1 uncultured Caulobacteraceae bacterium
GCGGCAGGGGCGGCGCCTCGTCCAGGGGCACGATGCGCGGCTCGCCGGGCGGCGTGGGCTCGGCCAGGAGGGCGGCGCGGACGCGGTCGGCGGCGCCGGCGGCGATCTCGAAGCGGCTCTCCCGGTCGAACACGCGGATGGCGCCGATCTCGCCGCGGGTGACATGGCCGCGGCGGCAGATCATGGGCAGCAGCCAGCGCGGGTCGGCGTTGCGGTTGCGCCCCCCGTCGATGCGGAACCAGACGGAGCCCTCGAAGCCCTGCCGCGGGCCGCGGCCGGCCGGCGGGGGCGCGGCTTCGGCGAAGTCTTCCGGCGCGGGCAGGCGGCCGCGGTGCAGGCGCACCAGGGCGGCCGCCACGTCCTCCGCCGAGCGCTCGGCCAGAAGGGCGCGGGCGGCGAGGAGCTCGTCCTCGGCGGCGGGGACGATCTCCTCGGCGAGGCGGCCCGCGTCGCGCTCGCGGATGCTGTCGGCGCTGGGCGGCGCCACCCACTGCGCGTCGATGCGGGCGCCGCGGATCAGCTGCTCGGCCCGGCGGCGCTTGGAGAAGGTGGTCAGGATCACGCACACGCCCTTGCGGCCGGCGCGGCCCGTGCGGCCGGAACGGTGCAGCAGGGTCTCGCTGTCGTTGGGCAGGTCGGCGTGGATCACGAGCTCCAGGTCGGGCACGTCGATGCCGCGCGCCGCCACGTCGGTGGCCACGCACACCCGGGCGCGCCGGTCGCGCAGGGCCTGGAGCGCGCGGGTGCGCTCGGCCTGGGTCAGCTCGCCGGAGAGGGCGACGGCGCCGAAGCCGCGCTCGGCCAGGTCGGCGTGGAGGCGGTTCACGCCCTCGCGGGTGGCGCAGAACACCATGGCCGTGGGCGCCTCGCGCCAGCGCAGGATGTTGACCACCGCGTGCGTCAGGTCGCCGGGCGCGACCGCCACGGCCTCGTAGGCGATGTCCGCGTGCGCCTCTCCGCCGCCGTCCACCGTGATGCGCAGGGCGTCCTGCTGGTGGCGCTTCGCCATGCCCTCGATCTCGCGCGGCAGGGTGGCGGAGAACAGCAGGGTGCGGCGCTGCGGCGGCGCGGCGTCGAGGATCGCCTCCAGCTCCTCGCGGAAGCCCATGTCGAGCATCTCGTCCGCCTCGTCGAGCACGGCGGCGCTGAGCTGCGACAGGTCCAGCGCGCCGCGTTCCAGGTGGTCGCGCAGGCGGCCGGGGGTGCCGACCACGACGTGCGCGCCGGCGTTGAGGTCTCGCGCCTCGCGCCGGGGGTCCATGCCGCCGACGCAGGAGACCACGCGGCCGCCCGCCTCCGCGAACAGCCACTTCAGCTCGCCCTGCACCTGGATCGCCAGCTCGCGCGTGGGCGCGATCACCAGGGCCAGGGGCGCGCGGGCGGGCGGCAGGGCCTCGCCGTCGGTCAAGAGGTCGGGCGCGAGCGCCAGGCCGTAGGCCACCGTCTTGCCCGAGCCCGTGCGCGCGGTGACGAGGAGGTCGCGGCCGCGCGTCTCCGCCGCGGAGACGGCCAGCTGAACGGGCGTCGCCTCGTCGTAGCCGCGCGCGGCGAGCGCCCGGGCGAGGGGGGCGGGGGTGTCGGGAGAGAACATGGCGGCCTTGGGCGTCCGGCCTGCGGCCGTTCCGGAGAGGCGTCTAGGTGGTGAGCAGGGCGCGCCGGCGGAAGGGCGCGCGGACCAGCACGAAGGCGAGGAGCCCCACCGGGCCGACCAGGAAGGTCAGCACGAGGCAGGGGACCAGCAGCCAGTGGGGCGCGCCCCGCCGCCCGGCCTCCTCCGCCTCCCACGCGCCGGTCCACAGGTCGAAGGCGAGGTAGTGCACCCAGCCGACCAGCATCACCGCGGGGTGGGAGAAGGCGCGGGCCAGGCCGGGCAGGGTCGAGAACGTCGCCGGGTCGAAGCCGCCGGGGGCTGCCGCGACGCGCCAGCCGAGCATCACGAGGTAGCCGACCGCCAGCACCACGGCGACGACGCGGGCCGTCGCGATCATCAGCGGCCGGTTGAGCGGCGCCAGCAGCAGCGCCGCCCAGCCCAGCAGCGGGACGGTGTTCGCGATCCGGAACATGGCGGCGTCGCTCACGGCCGGTCTCCCTCAGCGGGCCCGCGGGGCGTCAGCCGCCGCCGACCTCGGCGAGGTCCGCGCCCTCCAGGTCGGCGTTGAGGAAGACGTTCTGCACGTCGTCGTCGTCGTCGAGCGCGTCCACCAGCTTGATCACGGCCACCGCGTCGTCGCCGGCCACGGGCGTCTCCGACTTGGGTCGCCAGACGAAGGCGGTCGACTTGGGCGCGCCGAACCGCGCCTCCAGCGCCTCGGCCACGGCGTTCAGCTCCTCATAGGCCGTCCAGACCGTGTGCACCGGCGTGTAGTCGTCGTCCGCGTCGGCGGCGCTGTCGCTCTCCACGTCGTCTGCCCCCGCCTCGACGGCGGCCTCCATGAGATCGTCCTCGGAGCCGGCGGTCAGCGGGAACTCGATCCTGCCCATCCGGTCGAACATGAAGGCGACCGAGCCGCTCTCGCCCAGGTTCCCGCCGTTCTTGCTGAACAGGCTGCGCACGTTGGCGGCGGCGCGGTTGCGGTTGTCGGTGAGCACCTCGACGATCAGGCCCACGCCTCCGGGGCCGAAGCCCTCGTAGCGGATCTCCTCGAAGGTGTCGGTCTCGCCGCCGGCCGCCTTCTTGATGGCGCGCTCGATGTTGTCGCGCGGCATGCTCTCGGCGCGGGCGTTGGCGATGGCCAGGCGCAGCCGGGCGTTGGCGGAGGGGTCGGGCAGGCCGCCCTTGGCCGCGATGGTGATGTCGCGCCCGAGCTTGGAGAACAGCTTGGAGCGCTTCTTGTCCTGAGCGCCCTTGCGGAACTGGATGTTCTTGAACTTGGAGTGGCCGGCCATGTCTGCTTGCGGAGGGCGAGGTCTGAGGGCCGGGGTTCTAGCCGCGCGGGCCGCCCCGCGCCAGCCGCGGGCCGGAACCGCCGTCCGCCACGTCGGTTTAGCCGGCGCTTGAGGAGGCTCCCGTGACCACCGCCTACGCCCCGGACCTCGCTCCCGACCTGGAGCCCAAGGTCGTGCACTGGCAGCCGACACACCCGGTCGGCGGACCCCGCGCCCATGTCTTCGCCGCCTCCGCCTACGTCGCGTTCGGCCTGGTGATGCTGGGAGCCGTGGCGCTGGGCGCGGTGGCTGCGGGCGCCCTGGCGGCGGGGCGGGCGGGCGGGCGCCGCGGCCGCTTCCGCGTGCTGGACCTCGACGAGCTGGACATCGGCCGCCTGCGCCGCCGCCCGTTCTGACGGCTCCGACGCGACACCCCGCCGCTTGAACGAGGACTCGGCGCGGCCCACACACGGCGCATGGCGCGCGAGATCGTCCTCGACACGGAGACCACCGGCATCGGCCACGGCCACCGGGTGATCGAGATCGGCTGCGTGGAGGTGGAGGACCTGCTGCCCACCGGCGGCCAGTTCCACGTCTACATCGACCCCGAGCGCGACATCGACCCGGAGGCGCAGAAGGTCCACGGCATCGGTCGCGAGACGCTGCGCGGCAAGCCCCGCTTCGCCGATGCGGCGATCGCGGACGCCTTCCTCGCCTACGTCGGCGACGCGCGGCTGGTGGCGCACAACGCGGCCTTCGACCGCGGCTTCCTCAACATGGAGCTGGAGCGCTGCGGCCGCGCCCCCCTGCCGGAGAGCCGCTGGATCTGCACCTTCCAGCTCGCCCAGAAGCGCTTCCCCGGCATGTACAACTCGCTGGACGCCCTGTGCAAACGCTACCGCGTCGACACCTCCAGCCGCGCCCTGCACGGCGCGCTGATCGACACCAAGCTCCTGGCGATGGTCTACCTGGAGCTGCAGGGCGGCAAGGAGCGCGGGCTGGACTTCTCCGCAGGCGAGGACGCGTCCGCCGCGATCCGCGTCGGCGGCTACGGCCCGCGCCCGCGCCCGCTGCCCCCGCGGTCGACGCAGGCCGAGCGCGAGCGTCATGCGGCCTGGATCGCCAAGGTGCTCAAGGAGAAGGCGCTCTGGTCCAAGGCCGCGCCGGCGGACGCGGGGCGCGGATTGTAAACCGGCGACGGCCTCGTATCCTGGTCTGCGGGCGCGACTTCGGATCGGGGCGACCATGAAGCAGGTTCAGGCCACTCTCACCGACGCGCAGGTCGCCGACCTGATGGAGATCGCCCGCCGTCGCGGGGTCAACGCGAACACGGTGATCCAGCAGGCGATCGGCACCGAGAAGCTGATCTCCGACAACGTCCGGCAGGGCGACGACCTGATCATCAGGAAGGCCGACAACACGGCCTTCAAGGTCGAGTTCGGCGGCTAGGGGCGGCGGGATGGCCGCCGATCCCCCGTCGCCAGGGACCGCCGCGCCCGACGTCCTCATCCTGGACCCCGCGGCGCCGGCGCCGGCCAGGACGGCCGCGTCGGGATCGCCGGGCGACCGGGGCAGCCCGGCGGGACTGAGGCGGACGAGCCTGGAAGACACGCGCGAACGGATCGCCTGGATGGTGCTCGCCACCCTGGCCGGCGTGATCCTGCTCGACGCCCTGGTGAGCGCGCTCCTCGCTCAGGGGTGCTGGACCTACGGCCGCTGCGACCGCGCGTCCGCCGCGCTGGGCCTGCTGACGACCACGCTGGGGACGATCTTCACGGCCATGATCGGCCTCGTCGGCTCCGTGGTGGGCTTCTACTTCGGCTCCCGGAAGGCCGGCGGCGGCTGAAGCCGCCGGTCCGAGCCTCAGAAGCCCAGCAGCCGGGCGTAGCGGTCGCGGTGGTGCGAGGCGCCGCCGTAGGCCGCCTCCAGGACGCGGGCGCGCTTCAGGTAAAGGCCGGGGTCCGCCGCGTCCGTCATGCCGATCCCGCCATGCATCTGCACCATCTCGTTGGAGACGAGGTGCAGCGTCTCGCCCGCCATGGACTTGGCCAGGGAGCACGCCGCGCGCACGTCGTTGGAGCCGCGGTCGATGGCGGCCAGCGCCTCCTCCACGCAGGAGCGCGTCAGCTCAAGCTGGGTGAACATCTTCGCCGCCCGGTGCTGCAGCGCCTGGAAGCTTCCGATCAGCACACCGAACTGGGTGCGCGCCTTCAGGTAGTCGAGGGTGGTCTCGAACGCCTGCAGCGCCACGCCCAGCATCTCCGCCGCCGCGCCGGCCCGCGCCCGGTCGAGCACCTGCTCAAGCACCGCCGCCCCGCCCTCGACGGAGCCCAGCGCCTGGGCCGGCGCGCCGCGCAGGACGAGCGCCGCCGCGCCCCGGCTGTCCACCGTGTTCAGCCGGGTGCGGGTCACGCCGTCCGCCGCGGGGTCGAGCAGGTAGAGCGCCACGCCCTCCGCCTCGCCAGGCGCGCCGGCGTGGCGGGCGGCCACCAGCAGCAGGTCGGCGGCCATGCCGTCGAGCACGAAGGTCTTGGACCCGGTGAGCCGCCAGCCGCCGCCGCCGGTCCAGCCCGTGCGCTCGGCGAGGCAGGCGGTGCGCGCCGGGTCGTGCTGCGCGCGCTCCTCCAGCGCCAGGGCGACCACGACCTCGCCCGCGGCGATCCGCGGCAGCCACTCGGCCTGCTGCTCGGCCGAGCCGCCGAGGGTCAGGGCGTCCGCGCCGATCAGCGCGGTGGAGAGCAGGGGCGAGGCGGTCAGGGTGCGCCCGGTCTCCTCCAAGATCAGGCCCAGCCCCAGGTGGCCGAACTCCGAGCCGCCGTGCGCCTCGGGCGCGACCACGCCCGCCCATCCCATCTCCCCCATCTCGCGCCAGACGGCCGGGTCGAAGCCGCGGCCTTCGCCGGAGTCGCGCAGGGCCCGCAGGGCCGACACGGGCGAGCGCTCGGCGGTCCAAGCCTTGGCGCCGTCGCGCAGCATCGTCTGCTCTTCGGTGAGCACGGCCATGGTCGCTTCCCCGTCTTCCCGTTCGTTCAGGCCGCCGCGGCGCGCAGGGCGCCGGCGAGGCCGTCCAGCCCCCAGTGCAGCTCGCCGTCGGGGCCGACCATCGTCGGCGCGCCGTAGAACTCCTGCCTGAGCGCCTCGGCGGTGTGGCTGTCGATCTGCGCCCGGGCGTCCAGCGCGTTGGCGCGCTCCAGCACGCGGGCGGCGTCGTAATCGATCTCAACCAGGACCTCGCCGAGCACCGTGGGGTCGGCGATGTCCCAGTCCTTGGCGTAGCAGGCGTCGAACACGGCGCGGGCGAAGGCCGCCGGATCGAGGCCTTCCAGCCCGCAGGCCACGGCGGCGCGCAGGGCGGGGATGGAGTCCTTGGGGAAGTGCGACGGGCGCAGGCCCTGCACGCCGGCCTGGTCGCAGCTGTGGACGAAGTTGCGCCAGTAGAGCTCCTGCACCTCGTGGGGGTCCGCGGGCGGCATGTCCTCCCGCTCCTCGCGCCGGCGCTCGATCGGGCCGACGCGGAACGGCCTCCACACCACGGCGACGCCCAGGTCGGCGGCGCGGCGGCCGATCACCTGGGCGACGGGGTGGCTGTCGGGCGAGTTGAAGTCGTACCAGAACTCGAGGGTGCGGGCGGGAACGGTCACTGGTGGTCCAACAGCCCCAGCACGCGCTTGGCGACCACGTTGAGGTTGATCTCGCTGGTGCCCCCCTCGATCGAGTTGCCCTTGCTGCGCAGCCACGCGCGGGTCTCGCGCAGCTGTTCAGGGGCGTAGCCGTCGCCCTCCCAGCCCAGGCCCTGGAAGCCCAGCGCCTCCACCATCAGCTCGTGCCTCTCGATGTTCAGGGTGGCGGCGGCGTACTTGACGATGCTGGCCGCCGGCCCGATGCCGTGGCCCGCCTTGGCTTCCGCCTCGATGCGCCGCACGGTCAGGCCGAAGGCGCGGGCCTGCATCTTGTGGGCGGCGATGCGGCCGCGCAGGTCGCCGTCGAGGAGTCGCCCGTCGGCGTCCGTGTCGCCGTAGGCCTTGGCCGCCTCCTCCAGCTCGATCCCGGCGCCGCCGCCGAAGCCGCCGGCCGAGATGTTCTGGCGCTCGTGCTGCAGGAGCTTCTTGGCGATGTCCCAGCCCCCGTTCACCTCGCCGACCAGCTGGTCCCTCGGCACGCGCACGTCGGTGAAGAACGTCTCGCAGAACGGGCTGTCGCCGCTGATCAGCCGGATCGGCCGCGCCTCCACGCCCGGGCTCTCCATGTCGAACAGCAGGAAGCTGATGCCCTCGTGCTTGCGCGAGGGGTCGGTGCGCACCAGGCAGAAGATCCAGTCGGCCTCGTCGGCGTAGGAGGTCCACACCTTCTGGCCGTTCACGAGGAAGTGGTCGCCCCCCGGGTCCGTTCGGGCCTCCGCCCGCGTCTGCAGGCCGGCGAGGTCGCTGCCCGCGCCCGGCTCGCTGTAGCCTTGGCACCAGCGGATCTCGCCGCGGACGATGGGCGGCAGGAAGCGGCGCTTCTGCTCCTCGCTGGCGACCTCCAGCAGCACGGGGCCGAGCATCCACAGGCCGAAGCTGGCCAGGGGCGCGCGGCAGCCGAGCGCCGTCATCTCCTGGGCCAGCACCGCCGCCTCCGCCCGCGAGAGGCCGCCGCCGCCGTACTCCGTGGGCCAGGTCGGGGCGGTCCAGCCGCGGCCGGCCATGCGGTCGAGCCACAGCTTGGCGTCCGGCTCCCAGGCGAAGCGGCGGCCTCCCCAGGGCGTGGGGTCGGCTGCGGTCATGGGCGTGCGCAGGGAGGCGGGGCAGTTCGCCTCCAGCCACGCCCGCGTCTCGGCGCGAAAGGCTTCGAGCTCGGCCATGACGGACGCTCCTGCGTGGCTTACCGACGGTCACCTTTAGCGGGGCGCAGGCGCGGGGCAAGCGGAGCGCGGCGTGCAGGTCGTGCAGGTCGTGCAGGTCGTGCAGGTCGTGCAGGTCGTGCAGG
>CAXTCO010000106.1:0-7786 GCA_964242255.1 uncultured Caulobacteraceae bacterium
CGCTGGCTGTGGGAGCAGTACGACCGCCACGTCATGGCCGACACCCTGGCCGACAGCGCCACGGGCGCGGACGCCGGGATCGTGCGCGTGCACGGCACGGGCAAGGCGCTGGCGGTGACCAGCGACTGCACACCCCGCTACGTGGCCGCCGACCCCTACGAGGGCGGCAAGCAGGCGGTGGCCGAAGCGTACCGCAACCTGTGCGCCGTGGGCGCGGAGCCGATCGCCGTCACCGACAACCTGAACTTCGGCAACCCGGAGCGGCCGGAGATCATGGGCCAGATCGTGCGGGCCATCGACGGCATGGCCGAGGCCTGCCGCGCCCTCGACTTCCCGGTCGTGAGCGGCAACGTCAGCCTCTACAACGAGACCTCCGGCGCCGCGATCCCGCCCACCCCCACCGTGGGCGCCGTGGGCCTGCTGGAGGACTCGCGCCTGCGCGCCGGCTTTGGCCGGGCGGCGGCGGGCGAGACGCTGGTGCTGGTCGGCGAGACGCGCGGCGAGCTGGGCGCCTCGCTCTACCTGCGCGAGCTGCACGGCCGCGAGGAGGGCGCCCCTCCCCCCGTCGACCTCGCCGCCGAGCGCCGCGCCGGGACCCTGGTGCGCCGCCTGATCGCGGAAGGGACCACCCGCTGCGTCCACGACCTGTCCGACGGCGGCCTCGCCGTGGCCGCCGCGGAGACGGCGCTGGCCTCCGGCGTCGGGCTCGCCGTGCAGGCGCCGGCCGACGACGGGGGCGGCCTCCCCGCCCACGCCGCCCTGTTCGGAGAGGACCAGGGCCGCTACCTCGTAGCCGTCGCCGCCGACCGGCTGGACGCCCTGGACGAGGCCTGCGCCGACGAGACCGTGGCCTACGCCGTGGTCGGCCGGGTGGGCGGCTGCGAGCTGCTGCTGGCCGACGCCGACGGCCGCGAGTTGTGCGCGGTCGACCTCGACGAGCTTCGCGCCGTGCACGAAGGCTGGATGCCGGCGTTCATGGGCGGCCCCCCCTCCGCCTGAGATGGTTTCGCAGCGGTGGGGTAACCCGTGATTGACGGTCGCCGGGGCAGGTTGTCCGCCGAGGCGTTCCCCACCGGAACCGGACTGTAAGCGCAACCCATGCCGATGCCCGCCGACGAGCTCGAGAGGAGCCTGTGCGCCGCCTTCCCCGACGCGGAGGTCACCGTCACCGATCTCGCCGGCGACGGAGACCACTACCGGGCCCGCATCGTCTCCCCCGCCTTCGCCGGCCTGTCCCGCGTGCAGCAGCACCAGCTGGTGTACCGCGCCCTGGGCGGCCGCATGGGCGGCGAGCTGCACGCGCTCGCCCTCGAGACCTCCGCGCCGCCGACCGTGGCCTGACGCGTGCGCTACCGGCCCTTCGGCGTCGCCGGCCAGACGGTCTCGGCGGTCACGGTGTCGCTCGGCGAGCGGCCGGAGAGCGAGGCCGCGCGCCTGCGCCTGATCTACGCCGCCCTCGAGGCGGGGGTGAACAGCTTCGAGCTGCGCGACTCCTCCGCGGCGGCGGTCCTGGGCCAGGCGCTGCACGTGGTGGAGCGGCGGATGCTGGTCGTCACGCTGCGCATCTGCGGCGCAGGCGCCCTGACCGCAGACGCCGTGCTGGCCGCCGTCGAGCAGCCGCTGCTCGCGGGCCGCCTGCAACGGTTCGATGCGGTGACGGTCCAGGACGCGCAGCGCCTCGCCGAAGACGGCTGGCGCACGCTGTCCACCATGCGCGACGCCGCCCGCGTGCGCCTGCTGGGGGTCGCGGGCGAGGGCGTCGATGCGGCGCTGGCGCGCTCGGAGCCCGACCTGCTCGTCACGCCGTACCACCTCGGCTCGGCCTGGAGCGAGCGCAACCGCATGGCGCAGGCGACCGCGACCCGGCGCACCGTGGTCGGCGAGGGCTACCACCCGTCGCTGAAGACGGGCGAGGTCGAGTCGGCCGGCGCGGCGGTGGTGCGGCGCGGCCTGTTCGGCTTGTTCAACCGCCCCGCCCCCATCGAGAAGCTCGACGGCTACGAGTTCCTGCGCCGCACGACGGGGTGGGCGGCCGACGAGATCTGCCTGGCGCACGCCCTGATGGAGCCGACGCTGGCCTCCGTGCTGCTGGACGCCGCGTCGCCGGCGGACGTGGAGCGCCTCGCCGCCGTCACCGACCGCGAGCTGCCCACGGGGCTCTCCGCCAAGATCGAGATGGCCCGCTTCGCCCAGGCGGCGTGAGAAGGCGCGTGGGCGCGGCGGCGTGAGGCCGGCGGGAGCCGCGATCAGGAGCGGGCGGGTTGCACGGGCGACCGCGCGCGCTTAGCTGGCGTTGAGCGGGCGTGTCTCCGCCCCGCCGTATCCGGAGGGTCCGCCGTGACCGATCTCGCCTCCCAGCCGCCTGAAAACGCAGAAGGGGGCGCAACCCCCGACGCCTCCGGCGGCGGCGTCCAGGCGTTCATCGCCAAGACGGTGGCCGACCATCCGGTGGTGCTGTTCATGAAGGGGGTGCCCGACCAGCCGCGCTGCGGCTTCTCGGCGGTGGTGGTGCAGGTGCTGGACCACCTGGGCGTCGATTTCGTCGGCGTGGACGTGCTGCAGGACGCGTCGCTGCGCGAGGGCGTCAAGGCGTTCAGCGACTGGCCGACCATCCCCCAGCTCTACGTGAAAGGTGAATTCGTCGGCGGATCGGACATCGTGCGCGAGATGTTCCAGTCGGGCGAGCTGAAGCCCATGCTGCAGCAGCAGGGCGTGCTCGCCGCCTGAGCGGGGCGCCCGGTCGAACGAGAAAGGGCCCCGGCTTGCGCCGGGGCCCTTTCCACATCCGGCGTGCGGAACGCGCGCCTCAGGAAGCGTAGTATTCCACGACGAGGTTAGGCTCCATCTTCACTGCGTACGGCACTTCAGAGAACTCGGGCGCGCGGACGAAGGTGGCGCTGAGAGCCTTGGAATCGAGCTGGATGTACTCGGGCGTGTCGCGCTCCGACGAGCCGACAGCCTCCAGCACCAGCGCCATGTTGCGCGAACGCTCGCGCACGGAGACCACGTCGCCGGCCTTGACCTTGTAACTGGCGATGTTCACCCGCTTGCCGTTCACCTGCACGTGGCCGTGGTTCACCAGCTGACGCGCGGCGAAGGGGGTCGGCACGAACTTGGCGCGGTAGACCACCGCGTCCAGCCGGCTTTCCAGCAGCGAGATCAGGTTCTCGCTGGTGTTGCCCTTCAGGCGGGCGGCCTCGTCGTAGGTGCGGCGGAACTGCTTCTCGGTCAGGTTGCCGTAGTAACCCTTCAGCTTCTGCTTGGCCTTCAGCTGCAGGCCGAAGTCGCTGACCTTGGACTTGCGGCGTTGGCCGTGCTGGCCGGGGCCGTACTGGCGCTGGTTGACCGGGGATTTGGGACGGCCCCACAGGTTCTCACCCATGCGGCGGTCGATCTTGTACTTGGCGCTGTGGCGCTTGGACATTCTTCGCTCTGTTCGACCCGGGCCGGCCCCCTCGCCAAGCGGAGGAGGCGATCGCAACGGCGGCCACCGGATCACCCGTATAGACTTCAACACCGCGCGGGCGGGCCCGGCGGAGCGAAGAGCGGGCTTATGAGCGTGGGACTGCGGAGTGTCAACAACGACCGCGCCGCCGAAAGCCTGAACGGGACCGCCACATAACTGTAACCGACCCGGACCCGTTCGGCTTGACCCGTGACGCGGCCCTGAGTAACCGTACGGTACGGTATGCGCCCTCCCCGGCGCTCCCGGCCTCTCCCAGCGGGCCGGATATAAGGACGTCTCTGGTGCATCCCACACTCTCGGCCCGGATCGGCGCAGGCGTGGCCGCGTCCGCCCTCGCTCTCGCGCTCTCCGGTTGCGGCAAGAAGGCGGCCGGCCCGCCGCCCATGGGGCCGCCCGTCGTGGGCTACGTGACGGTGCAGCCGCAGGCGGTGACGCTCACCACCGAGCTGCCGGGCCGCACCAGCGCCTACCTGACGTCGGACGTGCGGCCGCAGGTGAACGGCATCGTCCAGTCGCGCCTGTTCGTCGAGGGCGCGGACGTCCGCAAGGGCCAGGCGCTCTACCAGATCGACCCCGCGCCCTACCGGGCGGCCCTCGACCAGGCCAAGGCGCAGCTGCAGAACGCCCAGGCCAACCTGGCGACGCTGAAGGTGAAGGCCGAACGCTACGGCGACCTGGTCAAGATCAACGCCGTCTCCAAGCAGGACGAGGACGACGCCGAAGCCGCCTACAAGCAGGGGCTGGCCGTGGCCGCGCAGAACAGGGCGGCCGTGGCGAGCGCGGCCATCAACCTGGGCTACACGCGCGTCACCGCCCCCATCTCCGGCCGCATCGGCCGCTCGCTGGTGACGCCCGGCGCCCTGGTGCAGGCGGGCCAGGCGACGGCTCTGGCCACCATCCAGACGCTGGATCCGATCTATGTGGACGTCTCCCAGTCCGCCGACCAGCTCCTGGCGCTGAAGCGCGCCCTGCAGGGCGGCCAACTCTCCGGCGGCGGCCCGGCGGGCGCGCGGGTGCGCCTCATGCTTCAGGACGGCACGGCCTATCCGCACGAGGGCGCCTTGCGCTTCTCGGAGGTGACGGTGGACCCGGCCACGGGGTCCGTGACCCTGCGCGCGCAGTTCCCGAACCCCGACCGCCTGTTGCTGCCCGGCCTGTTCGTGCGCGCCGTGATCGTGGAGGGAGTCCAGCCCAACGGGATCCTGGCGCCGCAGCCCGCCGTGAGCCGCGACGAGAAGGGCCGCGCCACCGCCTTCGTCGTGGGGCCGGACGGCAAGGCGGAGGCGCGCATCCTGACAACGACGCAGGCCGTAGGCGGCTCGTGGCTGGTGACTGGCGGGTTGAAACCGGGCGACCATCTGATCCTGCAGGGGCTGATGAACGTGCACCCCGGCGCCCAGGTGAAGGCTTCGCCCGCGACGGGGCAGGACCCCGACCGCGGGGACGCCGCGCCGGCGCCCGGCCCGCTCCAACGCTGACCGCCTCAGAGCTTCGCCGTGTCCCGCTTCTTCATCGACCGCCCCATCTTCGCCTGGGTGATCGCCGTCATGATCATGCTGGCGGGGGCGCTGGCGATCGCGACGCTGCCCATCGCCCAGTACCCGGCCGTGGCCCCGCCGGCGGTGGTG
The DNA here is from genome assembly GCA_964242255.1 of uncultured Caulobacteraceae bacterium. Classification (GTDB taxonomy): domain Bacteria; phylum Pseudomonadota; class Alphaproteobacteria; order Caulobacterales; family Caulobacteraceae; genus JASLDZ01. The sequence continues at coordinate 5,095 of CAXTCO010000106.1, forward strand.
ATCTCCGCCCGCTATCCCGGCGCCGACGCCCAGACGCTGGAGAACGCCGTCACAGCGGTGATCGAGCAGCAGATGAAGGGGCTGGACCACCTGGAGTACCTGTCGTCCACCTCCGACAGCTCGGGCTCGGTGCAGATCACGCTCACCTTCACCCAGAACACCAATCCCGACATCGCCCAGGTGCAGACGCAGAACAAGCTGCAGCTGGCGACACCTCTGCTGCCTCAAGAAGTGCAGCAGCAAGGCGTGGTGGTGGCCAAGGCGTCCGCGAATTACCTGCTGATCGTCGGCCTCTACTCCGCTGACAATTCCCACAGCGACACAGACCTCGCCGACCTCCTGGTCTCCAGGATGCAGGACCCGCTGAGTCGGGTGACCGGGGTGGGCGACACACAGGTGTTCGGCTCGCAGTACGCCATGCGCATCTGGCTGAACCCGCTCCAGCTCAACAGCTACAACCTGACGCCCGGCGACGTGAAGGCGGCGGTGCTGGCGCAGAACGCCCAGGTTCCCGCAGGCCAGCTGAACGGGGCGCCTTTCGCGAAGGGCCAGCTGCTCAACGCCATCGTCAGCGCGCAGTCGCGGCTGCAGACGCCGCAGCAGTTCGCCGACATCGTCCTGAAGACGGCCGCGGACGGTTCGGTGGTGCGCGTGCGCGACGTCGCCCATGTGGAGCTCGGCCAGGACAGCTACAGCAGCGTCAGCCGCTACAACGGCCGCCCCGCCGCAGGCTTCCTGATCAAGCTGGCGCCCGGCGCCAACGCCCTGGCCACCGTCGACGCCGTGAAGGCGCGCGTGGCCGAGCTCGCGCCCGAGCTGCCGTCCGACGTGAAGGTCTTCTATCCGGTGGACTCCACCTCCTTCGTCCGCCTGTCGATCCGCAGCGTGGTGGAGACGCTGATCGAGGCGGTGATCCTGGTGTTCATCGTCATGTTCCTGTTCCTGCAGAACTGGCGCGCGACGCTGATCCCGACCATCGCCGTGCCCATCGTGCTGCTCGGCACCTTCGGCGTGCTGTCGCTGATGCACTACAGCATCAACGTCCTGACGCTGTTCGCCATGGTGCTGGCCATCGGCCTTCTGGTCGACGACGCCATCGTGGTGGTGGAGAACGTCGAGCGGATCATCGAGGAGGAGGGCCTGTCGCCCAAGGAGGCGGCCCGCAAGTCCATGGACGAGATCACCGGTGCGCTTGTCGGCATCGCGCTGGTGCTCACCGCCGTGTTCCTGCCCATGGCCTTCTTCGGCGGTTCCACAGGCGTGATCTACCGCCAGTTCTCCGTGACGATCGTCTCGGCCATGGTGCTCTCGGTGATCGTGGCGCTGGTGCTCACGCCCGCCCTGTGCGCCACCATCCTCCGCGCGCCCAAGAAAGGGCGGCACAGGCCGAAAGGCGGCTTCTTCGGCTGGTTCAACCGCACCTTCGACCGCAGCGTGCACAGCTACGAGCGCGGGCTGCGAAGGCTGATCCGCGCTTGGCTCCCGTTCGGGCTGGCCTACCTGGCCGTCGTGGGCGTGCTGGTGGTCCTCTTCGTCCGCCTGCCCACCGGCTTCCTGCCCGACGAGGACCAGGGCCAGGCCATCACCCTGTTCCAATTGCCCGCGGGCGCGGACTTCGCGCGGACCGACAAGGTGGCGCGGGCCATCGAGCACCATTTCCTGGTCGACGAGAAGGCCGATGTGGAGGGCCTGTTCACCGCTCAGGGCTTCTCCTTCGCCGGCTCGGGCCAGAATGCAGGCTTGGCGTTCGCCCTTCTCAGCGACTGGTCCAAGCGCCGTCACGCCAGGGACAGGGCGCCGGCCATCGCCCAGCGCGCCATGGCCGCCCTGTCGCAGGTGCCCGACGCCCAGGTGTTCACCATCATCCCGCCCGCCGTGCAGGAGTTGGGCAACGCCTCAGGCTTTGACTTCGAGCTGGAGGACCGGGGCGCCCACGGCCACGCCGCCCTCTCCGCCGCCCGCGACCAGCTGCTCGGCATGGCGGCCAAGGACCCGGCCCTGGTCGGCGTGCGCCCCAACGGCCTGCCCGACGTGGCGCAGCTCAAGGTGGACGTGGACACCCAGCGCGCCGGCGCCCTGGGCCTCAACCTCGGCGACGTGAACGACACCCTCACCACCGCCTGGGGCGGCGCCTACGTCAACGACTTCCTCGACCGCGGCCGCATCAAGCGCGTCTACGTGCAGGGCGACGCGGCTTACCGCACCCGGCCGGAAGACCTGGGAAGCTGGTTCGTGCGCGGCGCCGGCGGGACCATGACGCCCTTCTCCGCATTCGCCACCACCCGCTGGATCTTCGGGCCGTCGAAGCTGGAGCGTTACAACGGCCTGCCCTCCGCCGAGATCCAGGGCCAGGCGGCGCCCGGCGTATCGTCCGGCGCGGCCCTGGCCAAGATGGAGGCGCTCGCCAAGAAGCTGCCGGCCGGCTTCGGCTATGACTGGACCGGACTGTCGTTCGAGGAGAAGGCGTCCGGCGGGCAGGCTCCCCTGCTCTACGCCCTGTCGATCCTCGTGGTGTTCCTGTGCCTGGCCGCACTCTACGAGAGCTGGACGGTGCCGATCGCCATCGTCCTGGTGATCCCGCTCGGCATCGTCGGGGCGGTGCTGGCGGCGACGATGCGCGGCCTCGCCAACGACGTCTACTTCCAGGTGGGCCTGCTCACGACCATGGGGCTGGCGGCCAAGAACGCCATCC
>CAXTCO010000107.1:0-7776 GCA_964242255.1 uncultured Caulobacteraceae bacterium
GGCGTCCGCCACGGCGTCCAGCGACACCTGCGCCAGCAGCGCCAGCTCGAGGGCGCGCGCCAGGGCGGCGCGCATCCGCTCGCCCGTGGCGCGCTCCCACAGGCGGCCGGCGCCGGAGAGGGCGGCCGGGCGCCGGCGGCCGTCCTCGTCCAGCGCCTTCTCGACCAGCCCCGCCGCCTCCAGCTCGCCCAGGGACTTGGACGCGCCCTGCTTGGACAGGCCCGTCAACGCCGCCAGTTCGCCCACCCCCAGTCCCGGCCGGCGCTTCAGCAGGAAGGCCAGCCGCCAGTGCCCGCGCCCGAGCTGCGGCTCGGACGCCTCCAGCGCGGCGTCCGCCACGGCGTCCAGCGACACCTGCGCCAGCAGCGCCAGCTCGAGGGCGGCGTCGAGCTCGACCTCGCTCAGCACGAGGCGGCCGTCGGCGCCGGGGGAGGGCGCCGGCCTCACTTGCGCAGGCTCCCGCAGGGTGCGAGAGCGAAGGGCATCAGCTTGCCCTCGCGCGGCGCCGCTCGGAAGATCGTTCCAATGGCCCTGGTCCCCTTCGATCAGCGTGACGGATGGATCTGGCTGGATGGCGAATTCGTGCCGTGGCGCGACGCCCGCGTCCACGTGCTCACGCACGGTCTCCACTACGGCTCCTGCGTGTTCGAGGGCCAGCGCATCTACGGCGGCGAAGTCTTCAAGCTGCGCACCCACACCGACCGGCTGTTCCGCTCCGCGGAGCTCCTGGACATGACGATACCCTTCTCGCGCGACGAAATCGACGCCGCCTGCCGCGAGAGCGTCACGCGCTCGGGCTTGGCCGACGCCTACATGCGCCCCTTCGTGTGGCGCGGCTCAGAGCAGCTGTCGGTGGCCGCCCAGGGCGCGCGGATCCGCTGCGCCGTGGCGGTGTGGCCCTGGGCCAGCTACTTCGATCCCGAGGAGAAGAAGCGCGGCATCCGGCTCGACCACGCGATCTACCGCCGCCCCGCGCCGGAGACGGCGCCCTACGAGGCCAAGGCGGCGGGCCTCTACATGATCGCCACCCTGTCGAAGCACGCCGCGGAGGCCAAGGGCTACGCCGACGCCCTCATGCTCGACTACCGGGGCTGGGTGGCGGAGGCGACGGGCGCCAACGTGTTCTTCGTGCGCGACGGCGCCTTGCACACGCCCACGCCCGACTGCTTCCTGAACGGCATCACCCGCCAGACGTTGATGGGGCTCGCGCGGGACGCGGGGCTCGAGGTGGTCGAGCGGCACATCAAGCCGGAGGAGCTGGGCGCGTTCAACGAGTGCTTCCTCACCGGCTCCGCCGCCGAGGTGACCCCCGTGAGCGAGATCGGCGAACACCGCTACACGCCGGGGAACATCTCGCTGTCCCTGATGGACGCCTACGCCAAGCTGGTGCGCCGCCCAGCCTGAGGCGGCGGGGGGGGGGGGGGGCGCTCCGCCCCAGGCCCCCAATCGCCTACTTGGACGCTGCGGCCGCCATGGCCGCCTTCACCTGCGGCAGGTAGCGGTCGCGCAGCTGCAGGCCGCGGGAGGTCATCGGCTGCTCGCGGCCGGCGACGAACACGGCTTCCGGGTAGCTGGTGGTCTCCAGCGGGTCGCCGGACCAGACCACCACGTCGGCCTCGCGCCCCGGCTCCAGGCTTCCCGCCCGGTCGGCGAACCCGAAGATGCTCGCCGGGACGGAGGTGACAGACGCGATGGCCGCCTCGTAGGGCAGGCCGTTGGCCACGGCGAGCCCGGCGTTCAGCCGCGCCTCGCGCAGGTTGTCGAAGTCGTAGCTGCCGACGATGGCCACCTGCACGCCCGCCGCCTGCATCAGCGCCGCGTTGTCCAACCGCGCGCCGAGCTCGTCGAAGCTCCTGGGCAGGTCGTCTTCGGCGTCCACGATCACCGGAACGCCGGCGCGGGCGAGCTCCGGCGCCACGCGCCAGCCCTCCTGGGCGCCGACCAGCACCAGCTTCACATGCTCCTCCGCGGCGAAGCGCAGCAGTTGGCGGATGTCGGCCGCACGCGCCGCGTCGATGATCAACGGCGTCCGCCCTTCCGCGACGGGGATCAGCGCCTCCAGGTCTTCGCGCGTGTAGCGCGAGGGGATCTCCGCGCCGCGGTCGAACATGCCCCGGTTGCGCGCGTAGAGCCGGGCGTCGGCCAGGGCCGAGCGCAGCAGCACGAACGCCGTGCCCCGCGCCGCCGCCGGCCCCTGGCGGCTCAGGGTGGCGACGACGCCGAGCCTGGGGCGGAACACCAGGTCGGCGTCGCCGTCGGCGAGGCGCACGGCCGCGGCTTGGCCGCCGAACAGGCCCGGATCGCGGTGCGCCGGATCTCCGCCGCCCGCCGTGTAGACGCGCGCGTCCTCGCCGTCGTCGGCGTGGCCCTCGCGACCGCCGCCCGCCTGCGGCATGACCACCGCTCGGGTGACGCCCCCCTGGCGCGCCAGGGGGATCAGGGTGGAGTCGGGGTTGACGCCGTAGGCCACGTCGAACCCGGCCGTGAGTCCCGCGCCGCCGTTCGACATGTCGTCGCGCGTCTCACGCACGCCCTCGATCTCGGAGACCGTCAGGTTGGTGGCGGCGGCCACCAAGCCGGGGGTCACCACCTTGCCCGCGCCGTCGATCACGCGGGCGCCGGCGGGCGGCTTCACGGAGGCGCCCACGGCGGTGATGCGGCCGTCGACCATCACCACCGTTCCCTGCGGGATCGCGCCCGCGGGGCCGGCGGTCTCCACGCGGGCGCCGACGATGGCCACGGTCTCGGCGGACGCCCAGGCGGGGACGAGCGCCAGGGCGGCGGTCGCGAGGAGCAGGCGGGCGGTGCGGCTCACGGGCGGCTCCCCGGTTGCGGGGCGGCGGAGGGCGTCGCGGCGAACGTCCCCTGAGAGGGCAGGCCGAGTTCGAAGTCGGAGTGCGGCTGGCGCGGACGCGCCCGGTCGAACACCTCCGACCCGTCGACGAAGACGTGCTCGGCCTGGGCGTAGACGCTGAACGGGTCGCGCGACCACACCACGACGTCGGCCGCCTTGCCGGGTTCCAGCGAGCCCGTCTCCTTGCCGATCCCGAGCGCCCGGGCGGGGTTGAGCGTCATCCATGCGACGGCCTCCGCCCGTGTGATCCCGAGGCCGACGCGGTTGCCGGCGGTGACGGCCAGCGCCGTCTCCTGGTTCAGGCGCTGGTCGATGTTGTCGTCGTCCGAGTGGATGATGGTGCAGGCGCCCTGGCGGTGCACGAAGGCGGCGTTGGCCTGGGTGGCGTCCCGCGCCTCCATCTTGAAGTTGCCCCAGTCGGCCCACATCGCCGAGCAGATCCCCTCTTTCGCGAGGAGCGGCGCGATCTTGTAGCTCTCCACCGCGTGGTGGAAGGCGCTGATGTGGAAGCCGAACTCGTGGGAGATGTCGATCATGGTCGTCATTTCGTCGGCGCGGTAGCAGTGGTTCTGGATCAGGATCTCGCCGCGCAGCACGCCGGCCAGGGTGTCGAGCTGCAGGTTGCGCACGGGCGGCTCGGCGGCCTGCCCGTGCGCCGCCTTGTCTCGATAGACGTCCCACTTGCGCTGGTAGTCGCGCGCCGCGATCCAGGCGGCGCGGTAGCCGGCGACGTTGCCCATGGCGGTGGAGGGCGCCCGGCCCTTCGACCCGTAGACGCGCTTGGGATTCTCGCCGCAGGCCATCTTCAGGCCGTAGGGCGCGCCAGGAAACTTCATGGCGGCGACCGTGATCGCCGGCACGTTCTTGATGATCACCGACCGGCCGCCGAACAGGTTGCCCGAGCCCGGCAGGATCTCCAGCGTGGTCACCCCGCCCGCGCGCGAGCGGTCGAACGCGGGGTCTTGCGGCCAGACGGAGTGCTCGGCCCAGACCTGGGCGGTGTTCGGGTCGGTGAGCTCGTTGCCGTCCGACCGGCTGGACACGGCGGGCACGGGGTAGTCGCCCATGTGGCTGTGGATGTCGACGAGCCCGGGCGTGACCCACTTCCCGCGGGCGTCGACCACGGCGGCGCCGGCGGGGACGGCCGTCTCCGGCCCGCCCACCGCGAGGATGCGGCCGCCCGACATCACCACCGTCCCGTCCTCGATCTGCCTGCCCGTGGCGGTTAGCACCGTGGCGTGCGTCAGCGCCGTCGGCTGCGACGGACCCGGCCGGTAGGTGGAGGGGAACGGGTTGGGGTCCGCCAGGGGGTCGAGGCCGGGCGGCAGCGCCTTGGTCGGCTCAGGCGACTTGGACGTCGAGGCGGCGGCCCCCGGCGGCGGCGTGCCCGCGCAGCCTGCGGCCACCGAAACGATGACGGCCAGCGCCGCCCTGAAACCGGCTGACCTCAACGCCACCCCCACGGAAACCGGAGTATTCAAAGCCAAGTCCGACCTGCTGTCCAGCGACGGGACGCCGCGGCGTCATCGCCCGCTGCGCAGGGCGCGGCCGCTGACAACGGCGGCGGCGCCGAACTTGGCGCGCAGGCGGTCCACCGCCGTCTCCGTGGTGCGGGCGCGGGCCTCCCCGCCGGGGAAGAAGCCGGCGGCCGGGCCCTGCGCCTCCACAAGGTCGGACAGGGCGACGCCGATCAGGCGGTAGGCGCCGCCGGTCGCCTCCGCCGCCAGGAGCTCGCGGGCGACGGTGAAGACGGTGCGCGCCGTCTGGGTGGGCTCGGGCAGGGTGCGGCGGCGGGTGAGCGAGCGGAAGCCGGCCGTCTTCAGCTTCAGCGTGACCACCCGGCCGGCGACCCGGCCCGCCCGGGCGCGGCCGGCCGCCTTCTCGCAGCAGGCCCACAGGCGGTCGGCGAGGGCCTCGCGGTCGCACAGGTCCTCGCTGAAGGTGGTCTCCGCGCCGATGGACTTCCTGTCGCCGTCCGGGTCCACCGGGCGGGCGTCGCGGCCGTGGGCCAGGTCGTGCAGGCGCAGGCCGCCTGCGCCGAAGGCGGCTGTCAGCGCCTTGGGGTCGGCGGCGGCCAGCTGGCCGATGCGCGTGTAGCCGGCGCGCTCCAGGCTGCGGGCGAAGGCGGGGCCGACGCCGGGCAGGAGCGTCACCGGCCGTTCCGCCAGGAAGGCCCGCGCCTCGGCCGCGCCGATGGCGGCGAGGCCGCGGGGCTTGTCCAGGTCGCTGGCGATCTTGGCGAGCACCTTGTTGGGCGCGACGCCCACGCTGACGGTCAGCCCCGTCTCACGCTCGATGCGGCGCTGCAGGCGCGCCAGCGTCCAGGCGGCGGGGCCGCCGTGCAGGCGCTCGGCGCCGGAGAGGTCGAGCCACGCTTCGTCGAGCGAGAGCGGCTGCACCAGCGGCGTCAGCTCGCGCATCATCGCCATGAGGCGGCGGCTCTCGGCGGTGTATTTGGCGAAGTCGGGCCGCACCACCACGGCGTGGGGGCAGAGCTTCAGCGCCTTGAACATGGGCATGGCCGAGCGGCAGCCGTAGGTGCGGGCGATGTAGCAGGCGGTGGTGACCACGCCGCGCGCGCCGCCGCCGACGATCACCGGCGCATCGCGCAGCTCGGGCCGGTCGCGCTTCTCCACGCTGGCGTAGAAGCTGTCGCAGTCCAGGTGCGCGATGGCGAGGGTGTCGAGTTCGGCGTGGGAGAACAGGCGCGGCGAGCCGCACGACGGGCAGCGGGCCGGCGTCTCCCGCCCGCGCCAATCGCAGTCGCGGCAGAGCGCGCTCACGGCGAGAGCGCCTGCTCCAGCAGGGGGGCGAGGGCGGCCCAGTCGTCCACCCGCCGGTGGGCGTCGGAGGCGGGGGCCATGACGCGCAGCGCCGGGTCGGCGACCAGCTGGAAGCGCGCCGCCGCCGGCGCGTGCTCGGCCACGGAGTCGAGGTTGGGCAGGAGGTCGTCGACGAAGGCGCACCGCCCCCCCGCCGCCAGCGCCAGCGCCGCCACGGGCGGGCCCTTCGGCCCGGCGTTGACGATCAGCGGGTAGGGCAGGCCGTGCCGCTTCAGCCAGTCGCCCCGGAGCGCGCGCGAGGCCTCCGGCGCGTTGGTCAGGATCACCACGGCCGCCCGCTCCGCCACGCGCGCCAGCGCCTCCACGGCGCCGGGCGCGGTCTCCATGCGCCCGCACCCCTCGGCGAAGTAGAGCTCGAACAGCGCCTTGGCTTCGTCCTTGGCCGCGGGTTCGTCCGCCTCGGCGGCGAAGATGCTGCCGAACAGGCGGAAGCTGGTCATCCGCAGCTCGTGCCCCCGGCCGCGCAGCCAGCGGTCGAAGCCCTGCACGAAGAGGCCCAGCACCTCGTCCACGTCGATCACCGCCACGGGCGTCGGCGCGCGGGCGCGCAGGTGCTCCAGCGCCTCCCGCAGGTCCTCCGCCTGATCGTCCGACACCTGGGCCGACTCCCTTACCGGTAACGCGTTCTTATGGATGTGAAGCCACCATGGCCGCTACGGAAGCGCTTGCCCCGAGCGGCCCGCGCAGCCTCCACCGACACAGGACCTCATGGCCAAGCGCGTCCTCATCGTGGAGGATAACGAGCTCAACATGAAGCTCTTCCATGACCTCCTGGAGGCCCAAGGGTACGAGACCCTGGAGGTCCGCGAGGGCATGAGCGCGCTGACGCTCGCGCGCGAGCACCTCCCCGACCTGATCCTGATGGACATCCAGCTGCCTGAGATCAGCGGCCTGGAGGTCACCAAGTGGCTGAAGGAGGACGCGGCGCTGCGGCACATCCCCGTGATCGCCGTCACCGCCTTCGCCATGAAGGGCGACGAGGAGCGCATCCGCGACGGAGGGTGCGAGGCCTACATCTCCAAGCCGATCTCGGTCGGCTACTTCCTCGAAACCGTCCGCCGCTTCCTCAACTAGGGGAACCCCATGAGCGCCCGCATCCTGGTGGTCGACGACATCGAGGCGAACGTCCGCCTGCTCCAGGCCAAGCTGGAGGCGGAGTACTACGAGGTGATCCCCGCCCGCAGCGGGGCGGAAGCGCTGAAGCTGGCCGCCGAGGCGCGGCCCGACATCGTGCTGCTGGACGTGATGATGCCGGAGATGGACGGCTTCGAGACGTGCCGCCGCCTGCGCGCCGACACGGCCACGCGCCACATCCCGATCGTGATGGTCACCGCCCTGGACGGCCGGCGCGACCGCATCACCGGGCTTGAGGCGGGGGCCGACGACTTCCTCACCAAGCCCATCGACGACGTGACCCTGTTCGCGCGCGTGCGCTCCCTCACGCGGCTGAAGCTCGTGATCGACGAGCTGCGCCAGCGCGAGGCGTCCGGCCGGCGCATGGGCGTGATCGACGGCGTGGGCGCGCGGCTCAACGGCTCGGGCGGCCGCGTGGTGATCGCCGACGACAGCGCCACCCAGGCGCGCCGCATCTTCGACGAGCTGGCCGTGGAGCACCGCCCGGTGCTGGAGGCCGCCGTGGACCGCGCCCTGGTCGCGGCGCGCGCCCGCGCGGACGTGCTGATCGTCAACATCGCCGCCAAGAGCTTCGACGGTCTGCGCCTGATCGCCCAGGTGCGCTCGGACGAGACCACCCGCCACCTGCCCGTGCTCGCCGTGTGGGAGCCGGGGGAGAAGGCGCGCGCGGTCAAGGCGCTGGAGATCGGCGCCAACGATCTGCTGACGCGCCCCATCGACCCGGAGGAGATGGCGGCGCGCGTGCGCACCCTGATCCGCCAGAAGCGCTACACCGACTTCCTGCGCCACAACCTGGACCACTCGCTGGAGCTGGCGGTCACCGATCCGCTGACCGGCCTGCACAACCGCCGCTACATGTCCGGCCAGCTGGGCGCCCTGGTGAAGCGCGCGACGACGGGCGGCGACCCGGTCTCGGCGCTCTTGATCGACATCGACCACTTCAAG
>CAXTCO010000108.1:0-7722 GCA_964242255.1 uncultured Caulobacteraceae bacterium
TCGACCGGGTGGACCGGCTGATCGACCTCGTGGGCGAGCTCGTCATCAACCAGGCCATGCTGACCCAGCGCATCGCCGAGGCCGGGCTGCCGCGGTCGTCCGCCGCCGGCATGGCCCTGGACGAGCTGGAGCACCTGACGCGCGACATCCAGGACAGCGTCATGGCGATCCGCGCCCAGCCGGTGAAGAGCGTGTTCCAGCGCATGCCGCGCCTGGTGCGCGAGGTCGCCGCCCTGGTCGGCAAGTCCGTGCGCCTGGTCACCGAGGGCGAGAACACCGAGGTCGACAAGACGGTGATCGAGCGCCTGTCCGAGCCGCTCACCCACATGATCCGGAACTCGATCGACCACGGCATCGAGGGCGCCGGGAAGCGCGCCGCCGCGGGCAAGCCGGCGGAGGGGACGGTGCGGCTGAGCGCGCTCCACCGCTCCGGCCGCATCGTGATCGAGATCGCCGACGACGGGGCCGGCATCAACCGCCCGCGCGTGCGCCAGATCGCCGTCGACAAGGGCCTGATCGCGCCCGACGCCCAGCTCTCCGACGAGGAGACGGACAACCTCATCTTCATGCCCGGCTTCTCCACCGCCGAGGTGGTGTCCGACGTGTCGGGCCGCGGCGTGGGGATGGACGTGGTGCGCCGCTCGATCCAGGCCCTGGGCGGGCGCATCAGCATCGCGTCCAAGCCGGGGGAGGGCTCCACCTTCACCCTCAGCCTGCCCCTGACCCTGGCGGTGCTGGACGGCATGGTGGTCAGCGTCGGCGACCAGACGCTGGTGGCGCCCCTCACCGCCATGGTGGAGAGCCTGCAGCCCAAGCCCTCCAACGTGCACGCCCTGGCCGAGGGGCGCGTGATCAACATCCGCGACGCCTACCTGCCGCTGATCGACGTGGGCGTGGCGCTGGGCTTCCGCCGCACGCCGCTGAACCCCGGCGAGGGCGTGGCCCTGCTGGTGGAGGCCGAGGGCGGGGCCCGGGCGGCGCTGATGGTGGACGCCATCCAGGGCCAGCGCCAGGTCGTCATCAAGAGCCTGGAGTCGAACTTCCGCCACGTGCCCGGCATCGCCGCCGCCACCATCCTGGGCGACGGCCGGGTCGCCCTGATCCTCGACGTCGACGCCGTGGTCGCCCGCGGCAAGGGCGCCGAGGCGCCGCCGGCGGCCGCCCAGGCCCCTCCCGCCCCGCCGTCCTTCGCGATGGCCAGCTGACGGATGACCTCCATGCTGAACGTGTCCGGGCCGAACGGCCGCGAGCTCATCGCCTTCCGCGTCGGCGCGCAGGAGTTCTGCGTCGACGTGCGCCAGGTGCGCGAGATCCGGGGGTGGACGCCCGCGACCGCGCTGCCGCACACCCCCGGCTACGTGCGCGGCGTGATCAACCTGCGCGGCGCCGTGCTGCCGATCGTGGACCTGGCGTCGCGCCTGGGCTTCGGCGAGACCGATCCCTCCGCCCGCCACGTCATCATCGTGGCCGAGATCGGCGCGCAGCTGGTGGGCCTTCTGGTCGACGCCGTGTCCGACATCCTGACCGTCACCGACGACATGGTGCAGCCCACGCCCGACGTGGCCTCCGACACCGCCAAGACCTTCCTGCGCGGCGTGATGACGGTGGACGACCGGATGGTCACGCTCCTGGCCCTCGACCGCGTGCTGCCGGCCGAGCCGCTGGACGCGGCGGCCTGAGCGGCGCCCGCCGATGAAGGGAGCGCCCGCCCGAGACAGCCTCGTCACCGGCGAGTACGTGATGACCGCGGAGGACTTCCGCCGCATCTGCGCCCTGCTGCACGCCGACTCCGGCATCGTGATGAACGAGGGCAAGGCCACGCTGGTCTACTCGCGGCTGGCCAAGCGGCTGCGCGCCCTCGGCCTGGAGAACTTCCGCGCCTACTGCGCCCTGGTGACCGGCTCCGAGGGGCTGGACGAGCGGCAGCGCATGCTGTCGGCGCTCACCACCAACCTCACCCGCTTCTTCCGCGAGCCGCACCACTTCGAGGACCTGAAGGCGCAGGTGCTGCCCAAGCTGGTGGCGCGCCTGCGGGGCGGGGGCCGCGCACGCCTGTGGTCGGCGGGCTGCTCCAACGGGGCGGAGCCCTACTCCCTCGCCATGACGCTGCTGTCCGCCATGCCCGACGCGGCGAGCCGCGACGTGCGCATCCTTGCGACGGACATCGACGTCAACATGGTCGCCGCCGGGCGGGAGGGCGTCTACGAGGCCGAGCAGCTGCGCGACGCGCCCCGCGCCCTTGTGGACCGCTGGATGGTCCCCGTCGCGTCCGACGGCGGCGGACGGGCCTGGGGCGCGGGCGAGGAGATGCGCGAGCTGGTCGCCTTCCGCGAGATGAACCTGATCGGCGACTGGCCCATGAAAGGCCGCTTCGACGCGATCTTCTGCCGCAACGTGGCCATCTACTTCGACGAGCCGACGCAGAACGAGATCTGGCGCCGCTTCACCGACAAGATGGAGCCCGAGGCCAGGCTCTACATCGGCCACTCCGAGCGCGTGGGCGGGGCGGCGTCCGGCCGGCTGCGGGCGGCGGGCGTGACCACCTACACCCTGGAGCCCCGCGCGTGATCCGCACCCTGGTGGTCGACGACAGCGCCTCCATGCGCGGACTCATCAAGGCCGCCCTGGCCGCCGCGCCCGACATCGCCGTGGTGGGCGAGGCGGCCGACCCGATCGAGGCGCGCGCGGCGATCAAGTCGCTGAACCCCGACGTGGTCACCCTGGATGTCGAGATGCCCAACATGAACGGGCTCGACTTCCTGGAGAAGATCATGCGCCTGCGGCCGACGCCGGTGGTGATGTGCTCCACCCTGACGCACCGCGGGGCCGAGGCGGCGCTGCGGGCGCTGGAGCTCGGCGCGGTGGACTGCGTCGGCAAGCCCACCGGCCTCGTCGGCGACTTCGACGGCCTGGTGGACAAGGTGCGCGCCGCCTCGCGCGCCCGGGTGCGCCCCAACGTCGACGCGCCGCGGCCCGCGGCCCGGCCCCTGGATTTCGCCCCCGGCGACCGCATCGTGGCGATCGGCTCCTCCACGGGCGGGGTGGAGGCTCTGATCGAGGTGCTGACCTCCTTCCCGGCCAACTGCCCGCCGACCGTCATCACTCAGCACATGCCGGCCAACTTCACGCGCACCTTCGCCGACCGGCTGGACCGGCTGTGCGCCCCCTCCGTGTCCGAGGCGCGCGACGGCGCCCCGCTGGAGGTGGGCCGGATCCACCTCGCTCCCGGCGGCGCGGCGCACCTCAGGGTGGAAGGCCGCACGCGCCTGGTCTGCCGGCTGGAGGAGAGCGGGCCGGTCAACGGCCACCGCCCCTCCGTCGACGTGCTGTTCGACAGCGTGGCGCGCACGGCCGGCGCGGCCGCGGTGGGCGTCATCCTCACGGGCATGGGCCGCGACGGCGCGCAGGGCCTCCTGGCCATGCGCCAAGCCGGCGCCTCCACCCTGGGCCAGGACGAGGCCAGCTGCGTCGTCTACGGCATGCCCAAGGCCGCCTTCGAGCTCGGCGCCGTGGAGCGCCAGGCCTCCCTCTCCAAGATCGCCGGCCACGTCCTCGCCCAGGCCGGCGCGCGTTCGAAACCGGGAGCTTGATCCGGACATGCCCGCAGCCTCCTCCTTGTCCTGCCTCGTGGTCGACGACCAGCTGACCATCCGCCAGCTCGTGCGGCAGGGGCTGGAGACGCTGGGCTTTCGCGACGTGCGCGACGCGGCCGACGGCGAGGCCGGCCTCAAGGCGCTGATCGGCCAGCGCGCCGACCTGATCATCTCCGACTACAACATGCCCAACCTTGACGGCCTGGGACTGCTTCGCGCCGTGCGCGCGCACCCGCCGCTGGCGACCACCGCCTTCATCATGCTCACCGGCCGGGCCGACAAGGAGCTGGTGCAGCGGGCCGTGCAGTACGGCGTCAACAATTACCTGGTCAAACCCTTCACCGTGCAGACGCTGAAGGACAAGATCGAAGCCGTGTTCGGCGCCCTGACGTGAGGAGCGCCGCCCTCGCCTCCGCCCTCCCACCCGCCCCGGCCGACGGGCGGGCGCCGCCTCCCCAGTCCGTCCACACGGTGATCCAGGGCGACCGGCGCATCGCCCGCAACGAGGACGTGGTGCTCTCCACCCTGCTCGGCTCGTGCGTGGCCGCCTGCCTGTGGGACGAGACGGCGCAGGTCGGCGGCATGAACCACTTCCTCCTGCCCATGGCGCGCAGCGCGGGCGAGGAGGCGCAGAACCGCAGCCAGGGCGTGCACGCCATGGAGCTGCTCATCAACGACCTGCTCAAGGCGGGCGCCCGCCGCCGCGGCCTGCAGGCCAAGCTGTTCGGCGGGGCCTGGATCCGCGAGGGCCTGACCAACATCGGCGACCAGAACGCCACCTTCGCCGAGCGCTTCCTGGCGGACGAGGGCGTGGCGGTGGTGGGCGGCAGCCTGCGGGGCGACCGCGGCCGCCGCCTGCGCTTCTGGCCCATGACGGGCCGCGCCAGCCAGATCTGGATGGCGCGCGACGAGGCGCCCGCCCCCTCGACACGCCCCGCCCCAGCCCCGCAGGGCGGCGGCGAACTCGAGCTGTTCTGATGCCGTCCGCCGCGTCCAAGCTCCGTCCGGTCGACGCCGCCGCGCAAGCCTCCCACGCCGCCGAGGCTTTCGCGTCGGCGTCGGCCGAACTGGCGCTGGCCGTGCGGAGCGCCCAGGCCCTGCAGGACGCCCTGAGCCCGGTGCTGCGGCGCGCGGGCGAGGGCGCAGCGGCGTTCCAGGCCCTGGACGACCTCACGCAGCACCTGCAAGGTCTGCGGCAGTTCCTGGAGGCCGTCGCCTGCGAATGTCCGCCCGCCTGGCGCCTGGACGTGCACGCCGCCGCCGACGGCCTGCGCCTGCACGCGCAGAAACTGCGCCTGCAGGGCCGCCCGCCTTCCGAGACGCCGCCGACGACGGGCGATCTCGAGCTCTGGTGAGGTCGCGATGAGCCGCCTGGCCCTGGTCGAGCGCACCAAGCTCAACCTTCAGGATGTCAGCATCCTGCTCCAGGGCGGCAGCGAGATTGAGACGGAGATGCTGTCCCAGGTGTTCTCCGGCTTCGGCGCCCGGCACCTGCGCCGCGCCGACGGGCTGGCGAGCATGCGCGAGATGCTCAAGGATGAGCCGGTCGACCTCGTGGTCATGGACGTGGCCGGCGGCCTGGACGAGAGCCTTGAAGTGGTGCGCGAGCTGCGCCGCAAGATCACGCCCACGCGCTTCGCGCCGGTGGTCGTGGCCACGGGCAACGTGATCCCCTCCATGCTGCACGCGGCGCGCGACGCGGGCGTGAGCTACGTCGTGGCCAAGCCCCTCGCCCCCCGGGTGCTGTTCGAGCGCCTGGTGTGGATCGTCAGGGACGCGCGGCCTTTCATCGAGTCGGCGGCCTATGAAGGGCCGGACAGGCGGGTCCGCGTGCTGGGGCCGCCCGCAGGCATGGCCGGCCGCCGCTCCGGCGACCTTTCGGCCGAGGTGGGCGCGGCCAGCACGCCGAACATGGACCAGGCCGACATCGACGCCCTGATGACGCCCGTGAGGAAGTCTGTATGACCGAAAGCCGCGAGCTCAAGGCGGAGACGCGCTTCGCCGAGCGCGCCAAGCGCGGCCGCGGAGTCGGCCTGCAGGACGCCGTGGCGGCCGCCGAGAAGCGCCTGGAGGCCATGGGAGACGACGCGCGGAGCGAGATCGACGCCATGCTCGGCCGCATGCAGGGCGCGCGCCCGCGGATCGCCGCGGGCGACCCCGCCGCCTTCGCCGGCGTGCGGGCGGACGCAGACGCCCTGACCGGCCTCGCCCCCATCTTCGCCGCGCCCGAGGTGGCCGAGGCGGCGGTGAGCCTGCGGCGGCTGTACGACGCCTGCGCGCCCGCGCCGCCCAGCGCCGACGCCGTGCGCGTGCACCTGGACGCGCTGCTGGTGTTCCGTTCGGGCGACACCGCCGTTCTGGAGCAGTCGGCTCCCACGCTGCTGGAGGGTCTGGCGCGGGTGGTGGCCGCGGCCCACGCCCATACGCCCGCCCGGGCGGGCTGACCGGCGGTCCCGGGGCGGCGCGCGTCGTCGCCGGTCAGGCCGCCCGGCGCGGGAGGGGCGTCGCCGCCGCGCCGGCGTCGGCGCGGGTCCCCAGCCGAAATCCCGCCACCAGCTTCAGCAGCTCCTCGGCGTTGATCGACAGCCCCTCGCTGGCGGCCGTGGTCTCCTCCGCCATGGCCGCGTTCCGCCGCGTGTCCTGGTCGATGCGCCCGATCGCGCCGTTGACCCGGGCCAGCGCAGACGACTGCTCGCGTGCGCTGGCCGCCATCGCCACCGTCACCCCGTGCATGCCGGCCACCTGCACGCGGATGCGCTCCAGGGCCGCGCCGCTCTCGTCGACCAGGCCTTTGCCCAGGGCCACCCGATGCGACGAGGCCGAGATCAGCTGCTTGATGTCGCGCGCCGCCTCCGTGGTGCCCTGCGCCAGGGTGCGGACCTCCGCGGCCACCACGGAGAAGCCGCGGCCCGCTTCGCCCGCGCGCGCCGCCTCGATGCCCGCGTTCAGCGCCAGGAGGCTGGTCTGCAGCGCGATGTCGTCGATCAGGCCGATGATCAGGCCGATCTGGTGCGAGGCGCGGTCGATCTCCGTCATCGCGGCCACCGCCTCGCGCATCACACCGGCCGAGCTCTCGGCCTCGTCGCGGGCGGCCGCGGCCGTGTCGCGCACGGAGACGGCGCCCAGGGCCGTGGTCTCGGCGGTCGCGGCCACCTGGTCGAGCGCCGCCGCCGTCTCCGCCAGGGTGGAGGCTTGGCGCTCCGTGCGGCGTGACAGGTCGCCCACGGCGTCGGCGATCTCCTTCACGCCTCGGCCCATGGAGCCGGCCCCGTCGGTGATGCGCGACAGGGCGTCCGCCAGGGCCGCGGAGGCGGCGTTGAAGTCGGTCTTGAGCTTGGCGTACTCCTCGGGGAACGCGTCCTCCACCCGGTGGTCCAGGCGGCTCCGCGACAGCCGCTCCAGGGCGTCGGACATGACGTCCACCACGCCGCGCTGGGCGGCGGCGGCGGCTTGGCGCGCCGCCTCCTGGTCGCGGCGGGCGTCGTCGGCCTCTTGGCGCAGGTGGTCGGCCTGGAGGTCGGCCTCCTGGCGCGCCCGCGACGACGCCTCGAAACGCGCCAACGCGTCGCGCATGTCGACGAAGGGGTCGGCCGCCGGCCGCGCCTCGGCAGCCGACGCCTCCGTGGTCTTGAGGCCCACGTAGAGGATGCCGATGGTCTCCCCTCCGCTGACGATGGGCTCGTAGATCGTCAGGTGCGGCGCGCCCAGGATGTCGACCACCCCGCGGAAGGTGCGCCCGGCGCCCAGCACGCGGTCGTAGGCCTTGCCCGCGGCGAGGCGGGTGCCGACCGCGCGCGCGCCGTCGGCGGTGAGCACGTTGGTGGTGACGCGCACGTCGCCCAGGAACACGGTGGCGCTGCCGCCGTAGGCGCGCTTCACCGCGTCCACGATCTCCACGGCGTCGTTGATCAAGGTGTGGCCGAAGAACAGCTGGTCGCCGCTGCGCCGGGGCTCGCCCAGGGCGACGATGGAGCTCCGCAGCATGTTCATGTTGGCGTCCAGGCTGTTCTGCGCCTTGGCCAGGGTCTCGTACGCCGCCGCCTCGCGCGCCGCCGCCGCCATGCCCTCGCGCAGCGTCCGCAGGGGGCGGAGCAGCGCCTGCACCGCCGCGCCCGTGGCCGCCCCGCCC
>CAXTCO010000109.1:0-7601 GCA_964242255.1 uncultured Caulobacteraceae bacterium
TGTGGATCAGCCCGATCTTCCCCTCGCCCATGGCCGACTTCGGCTACGACGTGGCCGACTACTGCGGCGTGGACCCGCGCTTCGGCACGCTGGCGGACTTCGACCGCCTGCTCGCCGCCGCCCACGGGCACGGGCTGAAGGTGCTGCTGGACCTGGTGCCCAACCACACCTCGGACCAGCACCCCTGGTTCCAGGAGAGCCGCACGTCGCGCGACAGCCCCAAGCGCGACTGGTACGTCTGGCGCGACCCCGCCCCGGACGGCGGGCCGCCCAACAACTGGATGAGCGACTTCGGCGGGTCATCCTGGGAGCGGGACGCCGCCACCGGCCAGTACCACCTCCACGCCTTCCTGCCCGAGCAGCCGGACCTGAACTGGCGCAATCCCGCCGTGCGCGCGGCCATGCTCGACGTGCTGCGCTTCTGGTTCGACCGCGGCGTGGACGGCTTCCGCATCGACGTGCTGTGGCACGTGATCAAGGACGCCGAGTTCCGCGACAATCCCCCCAAGCCCGGCCACGTGCGCCGCATGGGCGAGCTGTTCGACCAGGTCCAGCTCTACAACACCGGCCGGCCGGAGGCGCACGAGGTGGCCGCAGAGATGCGCGCCGTCGCCGACGCCTACGCCGGCGACCGCGTGCTGATCGGCGAGATCTACCAGCCCGTCGAGCAGCTCGTCACTTGGTACGGGACCCCCGAGCGGCCGGAGGTGCTGCCCTTCAACTTCGCCCTGATCAACGCGGACTGGAGCGCACGCACGCTTCACGCCCTGATCGCCGAGTACGAGGCCGCGCTCCCGCCCGCCGCCTGGCCGAGCTGGGTGCTGGGCAACCACGACCGCCCCCGCATCGCGTCGCGGGTGGGGGCGGCGCAGGCCCGCGCGGCCGCCGTGCTCCTGCTCACCCTGAGGGGCACGCCCACCCTCTACTACGGCGACGAGATCGGCCTGGAGGACGTCCCCGTCCCGCCCGACCGCGTGCGCGACCCCGCCGAACTGCGCCAGCCCGGCGAGGGCGTCGGCCGCGACCCGGTGCGCTCGCCCATGCCCTGGACGGGCGCGGAGCCGAACGCCGGCTTCGCGACGGGCGAGCCGTGGCTGCCGCTGAACGCCGACTGGCGCACGCGCAACGTCGCGGCGCAGGAGGACGACCCCCGCTCCATGCTCAACCTGCACCGCGCCCTCCTGCGCCTGCGCCGGGCCCACCCGGCCCTCAGCCTCGGCGGATTGGAGCTCGCCCCCGCGCAGGACGGCGCCCTCGCCTACGCCCGCGCGTACGGCGACGACCGCGTCTTCGTGGCGCTGAACCTCTCCGCCGCACCGCAGGGGGTGGCCGCTCCGCCCTGGGCGGCCCGCTTGCCCGTGCGCCTGTCCACCCTCGCGGGCGACCTGGACCGCGCGGGCGGCGTCCTTCGCCTGCGGCCGGACGAGGCGGTGGTGCTCGGGGCCGCGCCCCTGTGAGCGCGCTCAAGGTCGCCATGCTGGCGCCGATCAGCTGGCGCACCCCGCCCCGCGCCTACGGGCCGTGGGAGCTTGTCACCTCGCTCCTCACCGAGGCGCTGGTCGCCCGCGACGTGGACGTGACCCTGTTCGCCACCTCCGACTCGCACACGGCCGGCCGGCTGCAGGGCGTCGTCCCCGCCCCCTATTCGGAGGACCCGTCGATCGACGCCAAGGTCTGGGAGGCGCTGCACGTCGCCCACGTCTTCGAGCGCGCGGGCGAGTTCGACATCATCCACAACCAGGCCGACTTCGTGCCGCTGGCCTTCTCGCGCCTCGTCGACACGCCCGTGGTGACCACCATCCACGGCTTCTCCGGCGCGCGCATCCTGCCGATCTTCCGCGAGTACCAGGACCGCGTGGCCTATGTCGCCATCAGCGAGGCGGACCGCGCGCCCGGCCTGCACTACGCGGCGACCATCCACCACGGCGTTCCGCTGGACGACTTCCCCTTCGTCGCCCGGCCCGGCCCCGACCTGCTGTTCTTCGGCCGCATGCACCCCGACAAGGGCGCCGCCGAGGCCGTCGCGTGCGCCCGCGCCGCCGGCCGGCGGCTGCTGATGTGCGGCATCGTCCAGGACGACGGCTACTTCCGCCGCGAGGTCGAGCCGCAGGTCGACGGCGACCGGGTCCGCTACGTCGGCCCCGTGGGCGGGACGGCGCGCACCGCCGCCCTCGGCGACGCCGCGGCGCTGCTGCACCTGATCAACTTCGACGAGCCCTTCGGCCTGTCGGTGGTGGAGGCCATGGCCTGCGGCACGCCCGTGATCGCCACGAACCGCGGCTCCATGCCCGAGCTGATCGTCGACGGCGTCACGGGCTTCCTGGTCGGCTCGGCGAACGAAGCCGTCGACGCCGTCGCCCGCCTGCCGCAGATCGACCGCGCCGCCTGCCGCGCCCGCGTCGCCGAGCACTTCAGCATCGACCGCATGGCCGACCGCTACCTCGCGCTCTACCGCTCCCTGGCGGGCTGAGGACGCACCCTCCGCGCCGGCTCCGGCTCGGCGAGCCGTCGGCCAGGTTCGCCGCAGCTCACCCCAGCGCCGCTCTCGCCGCCGCCAGGGCAACGTCCCCCGCGCCGCGCGACCACGCCTGCGCCGGGCCGCAGCCCCACACGGGTCCTGTCCCGGCCGGGTCGCCGTCGCGGCGGCGGCCGACCACGTGCACGTGCAGCTGCGGCGTGACGTTGCCCAGCGCGCCGACGTTGAGCTTGTCCACGGCCAGCCCCGCCGCGGCGCCAGCCGCGCGCACGGCGGCGCCGGCGCGCACCACCTCCTCCATCAGCGCCGCGCGGCCGGACGCGGGCAGGTCGGCGAGCTCCGTCAGCCCCGGCCGACGCGGGACCAGCACGAGCCACGGCCAGCGCGCGTCGTCCTGCAGGCGCACGTGGCAGAGGTCCAGGTCGAGCAGCGGGAGCGAGGCGGCGGCGAGGCGCTCGTCCAGCGTCCAGCTCACCCCCGGCACGGAACCGCCGCCCAGTAGTCGAGGTCGAGCAGCACCTGCGGCGGGAGGGGTCCCTCCGCGCCCGGGAAGTCGGCGCACGGCCGGTCGGCCGCCGCCAGCAGCCGCAGGCGCAGGGCGCCGATGCGGCGCTCCGCGTCGAGAACGGCGCGGTCGAGCACCTCGCTCCAGGCGAAGATCGTGCCGCCGGCGAAGAACGGGTTGGCGTGGCGCCCGCCGTTCAGCGCCAGCACCCAGCCGGCGTTCTGCAGCCCGTCGTAGGCGAGGGCCGCCGCCGTGGAGATCACCACGCCGCCGTAGACGAGGCGCTTGCCGCTGGGGTCCCGCGCGCGCTCGAAGGCGTTGAAGTGCACCTTGGCGGTGTTCTGGTGCAGGCGGGTCGCCATCTGCGCCTCCGCCTCCTCCACCGCCATGCCGGCCACGTGGTCGATGCGTTCGCCGACCGTGTAGTCCTCCCAGGCGTGCGGCGCGCCGGCGGCGGCGAAGTCGTAGCCGCGGAAATCGAGCCCGGGCGGAAGCGTCAGGTCCTCCGCCGCCACGGCCGCGGCGAGCTGCGGGACGTGCTCGCCCGGCGCGGGCGCCTCCCGGTCACGCTTTCGCACGAGCACCCAGCGGACGTAGCTGAGCACCGGCGCGCCCTGCTGGTCGCGGCCGGTGGTGCGGACGTAGACGACGCCGCTGTCGCCCTTGGACGCCGGCTTCAACCCGATCACCTCCGAGGTGGCGCAGAGCGTGTCGCCCGCGCTCACCGGTTTCAGCCAGCGGCCCTCCGCGTAGCCGAGGTTGGCCACCGCGTTCAGCGACACGTCCGGCACGGTCTTGCCGAACACGGTGTGGAACACGAGCCAGGGATTCAGCGGCGCCGGGCTCACCCCGCACGCCGCTGCGAACGGCGCGGAGCAGAACGGCGCCTGCCGCGGCGCGTGCAGCGCCATGTAGAGGGCGGCGTCACCCTGCGTCAGCGTGCGCGGCGTGGCGTGGACCAGGGTCTCGCCGAGGCGGAAGTCCTCGAAGAAGCGGCTTGCGGAGGTCTTGCTGACGGCGTCCGGCATGGCCGCGGCGTAGCAGGCCCGCAGGCTGCGGCGAAGGGCGCGGCCGCTTCGCACGGCCGCCGCGACCGCCTACATCGCACCCATGCACGACGGCGCGCTCCCGCTCTCCTCCGCCCTCCCGGCGCTGACGCAGGACTGGGACCGGCTGGACGACGGCAAATACGCCGGCGAGCGCGAGGCCGCGGCCCGCCTGCTGCGCGCCCAGCCGCTGGACGCCCCGGCGCGGGAGGCGGTGGCGCGCAAGGCCGCCGCCCTGGTGCGCGCCGCCCGCGTCTCGCCCCGCCGCCAGGGCGTGGTGGAGAGCTTCCTGCAGGAGTTCAGCCTGGGCACCCGCGAGGGCTTGGCGCTGATGTGCCTCGCCGAGGCGCTCCTGCGCACGCCGGACGCCGCCACCCGCGACGCCCTCATCGCCGAGAAGATCGGGAGCGCCGACTGGGGCGCGCACCTCGGCAAGAGCGACAGCGCGTTCGTGAACGCCAGCACCTGGGGCCTGCTGCTGACCGGCGCGATCGTCAGCCCCGACGAGGAGGCCCGGCGCGACCCGGCGGGGTTCGTCAAGCGCCTCGCCGGCCGCCTGGGCGAGCCCGTGATCCGCGCCGCCGTGGCCCGCGCCATCCGCATCATGGGCGAGCAGTTTGTGCTGGGCCGCACCATCGGGGACGCGCTCAAGCGGGCGGACAAGGACGGCTGGCTCTGCTCCTTCGACATGCTGGGCGAGGGCGCCCGCACCGCCCGCGACGCCGAGCGCTACGAGCGCAGCTACGCCGACGCCGTCGACGCCGTGGGCCGCGCCGGCGGGAGCAACAAGACGGGGGGCGCGGGGCCGGAGCGCGGGCACGGGATCAGCGTCAAGCTCTCCGCCCTGTCGCCGCGCTACGACGCCCTGCAGGAGGCGCGCGTCTGGGCCGAGCTTTACCCGCGGATCAAGCGGCTGGCCGTGCAGGCGGCGGGCTACGACCTGAACCTGTGCCTCGACGCGGAGGAGGCCGACCGCCTCGCCCTGTCGCTCAAGCTCTTGGACCGGCTGGCGCGCGAGCCGGAGCTGGGCGCGTGGCGCGGCCTGGGCCTGGCCGTCCAGGCCTACCAGAAGCGCGCGCCGGAGACGGTGCGCCGCGTCGCCGAACTCGCCCGCACCAGCGGCCGCCGGCTGATGGTGCGCCTGGTCAAGGGCGCCTACTGGGACACGGAGATCAAGAAGGCGCAGGTCGCCGGCCGCGACGACTACCCCGTCTGGACCACCAAGCCGGCCACGGACGTGAACTACCTCGTCTGCGCCCAGGCGATGATCGACGCCGCGCCGCACCTCTACGCGCAGTTCGCCACGCACAACGCCCACACGCTCGCCGCGGTGAAGCGGCTGGCCGACGCCAGCGGCGTCGCGGTGGAGTTCCAGCGCCTGCACGGCATGGGCGAGGCGCTCTACGCCGGCGCCGAGCAGGAGTTCGGCCCGCTGACCCTGCGCGCCTACGCGCCCGTGGGCGGGCACGAGGACCTGCTGCCCTACCTCGTGCGGCGCCTGCTGGAGAACGGGGCCAACACCAGCTTCGTCCACGCCCTGCTCGACGACAGCGTGCCGCCGGAGGCGGTGGTGGGCGACCCCGTGGCCGCGCTCGCCGCCGCCCCCGACCGCCACCCGCGGATCCCTGCGCCGCTGGAGCTCTACGGACCCGGACGGCGCAACAGCCGCGGCCGTGACCTGTCGGTCGCGAAGGAGCGCGCCGCACTGTCCGCCGCGCTGAGGTCGCTGGACGGCGAGGCTTTGGTGGCCGCGCCGCTGGTCGGCGGCGAAGCGCGCACCACGGGTGCGTCCGAGCCGGTCACCGACCCCGCCGACCGCGGCATCGTCGTCGGCCGCGTGCACGAAGCTTCGTCCGACGACGTGGATGGCGCCTTCCGTCGCGCCCGCCGCGCCCAGCCGCGTTGGGACGACCTGGGGGGCGTCGGCCGCGCCCGCGTGCTCCGCGCCATGGCCGACGCCCTGGAGTCCGAGCGCGACCGCTTCTGCGCCCTGGCCGTGCGCGAAGCCGGCAAGGTTTGGAGCGACGCGATCGGCGAGGTGCGCGAAGCGGTGGACTTCCTGCGCTACTACGCCCGCGACGCCGAACGTCTGTTCGCCGGCCCCGTCGCGCTCGCCGGACCGGTGGGCGAGCACAACACGCTGGAGCTGCGCGGCCGCGGCGTGTTCGCCTGCATCAGCCCCTGGAACTTCCCGTTGGCCATCTTCACCGGCCAGCTCGCCGCCGCCCTGGCCGCGGGGAACGCCGTGCTGGCGAAGCCCGCGGAGCAGACGCCGCTGATCGCCGCGGAGGCGGTGCGCCTGTTCCATCGCGCCGGCCTCGATCCCGCCCTGCTCCACCTGCTCCCCGGCCGTGGCGAGACCGTCGGCGCGGCCCTGACCGCGCACCCCGGCCTGGACGGCGTCGCCTTCACCGGCGGCACGGAGACGGCCTGGGCGATCAACAGGACGCTGGCCGCCCGGCGCGGCCCCATCGTGCCCTTCATCGCCGAGACGGGCGGGCTGAACGGCATGTTCGTCGACACCACCGCCCTGCGCGAGCAGGTGATCGACGACGTGACGGTGTCCGCCTTCGGCTCCGCCGGCCAGCGCTGCTCGGCCCTGCGCCTGCTCTACCTGCCGCGCGACACGGCGGACGCCGTGATCGAGGGCCTCACGGGGGCCATGGACGCCCTGGTGGTCTCCGACCCCGCCGCCTTCACGACCGACGTGGGCCCGGTGATCGACGGCGAGGCGCGCCAGGCGCTGGAGGACCACATCGACCGCCTGCACCGCGACGCCCGCGTGCTGCACCGCGCCACGATCACCGGCGCGGGCTCCGGGGAGATGTTCGCCCCCACCCTGGCCGAGATCCCCTCCCCCGGCTGGCTGGAGCGCGAGGTGTTCGGCCCCGTGCTCCACGTGTGCCGCTACGACCCCGGGGACTTGGACGCCGTGTGCGAGGCGCTCGCCTCCAAGGGCTACGGCCTGACCCTGGGCGTGCACACGCGCATCGACGGTTTCACCGAGAGGGTGCGCGCCCGCGTGCCGGCGGGCAACGCCTACGTGAACCGCACGGTGGTGGGCGCCGTGGTGGGCGTGCAGCCCTTCGGCGGCGAGGGCCTGTCGGGCACCGGCCCCAAGGCGGGGGGCCCCCACGCCCTGCTGCGCTACGCCGTGGAGCGGGCGGTCAGCGTCAACATCGCCGCCCAGGGGGGCGACCCGGCGCTGCTGAACCTCGGCGGCGTTTCGCCCTGAGCGCTAAACCTCGCGGGCGCGGATGAACTCGCGCACGCGTGGGTAGATCTCGTCGCGGAAGCGGCGGCCGTTGAACACGCCGTAATGGCCGACCTGCGGCTGCACGTAGAGCGACTTCAGCGCGTCCGGCAGGTTGGGCGTGAGGCCGTGGGCGGCCTGGGTCTGGCCGACGCCCGAGATGTCGTCGTGCTCGCCCTCGACCGTCATCAGCCCGACGTCGGTGATCGCGCCGAGGTCGACGACGCTCCCGCGATGATGGAGCAGGCCCTGCGGCAAGAGGTGGCGCTGGAACACGTAGTCGATGGTCTGGAGGTAGAACTCCTCCGTCAGGTCGAGCAC
>CAXTCO010000110.1:0-7507 GCA_964242255.1 uncultured Caulobacteraceae bacterium
GCGCGGACGCGCAGGAGCTCGCCGTGCGCCCGCACGGCGGCGGGCACGGCCCAGGACGCGTCCTCCGGCAGGGCGCCCGGGCCGGCGCGCACGCGCAGCACGTCCGCCCGCGGAGCGGAGAGCTCCAGCCGCACGCCGCCCGGCAGGGCCGCGAGGTAGCGGGTGGTCGTCGCCTCGCTGCGGGCGGCCCCGCCGGCGGCGAGCGCCGGCAGCAGGGCGCCGAGGGCAACGGCCGCTCGCCGCATCAGAAGGCGTATCGCACGCCGGCCTGGAACTGCCGGGCGTTGCCGACCGTCGAGTTCTCCTTGCGCGTGGGGTCGGAGATCGTGCCTGTAGTCGCGTCGTAGCTGCGGCTGCCCGCGCCCCAGGCCGAGTAGCTGCGGTTCACCCAGTCAAAGATGTTGTAGGCCTGGAAGTCGGCGGTGACGTCGCCCACGGGCGTGTGAAATGTCTTGGCGATGCGCAGGTCCAGGTTCTTGTAGCCGAAGAACTGCTTGGGCGTGAACACCCCGCCGAAGTTGCCGTAGCAGCAAGCGGTCGGCGGCGTGTTCGGCAGGCCGAAGATCACGTCGCCGAAGTAGGGCCCGGAGGAGAGCGTCAGCGTGCCCGCCAGCGTCGTGTCCCACGGGCCGCGCACGATGGCGGTGCCGACGTAGCGGAAGGACTCGGAGCCGGCCACATAGTGCCAGCCGTACACGTTGACCTCCGGCCCGTTGTAGAACTCGTCGCCGCCCAGATCCTGCGCTACGTTGGTGCGGGCCCGCGAGATGGTGAGCGTGTTGGTGAAGCCGTAGAAGTCGCGCGCGATGGGCTTGTCGAACTGCAGGTAAACGGCGTCGTAGTGAGCGCGGCCGGCGTTAGAGCCGATGTCCAGCTTGCCGTTGTGGCCGGCCAGCTGTCCGGCCACCGGGAAGGTGTCGTCGATCCACTGGTTGCCGCTGTCGGTGTAGTTGCCGTCCGGCAGGCGATTGCCACGCACGTACTGGAACAGGTTGAAGCTGTTGACGTGCGAGTAGGTGATGGCCGCGTTGAACGGACCGAAGCGCTTGCGCACGCCCACGTCGAACTGGTCGGAGTAGGGCAGCTTGGTGTCGTTGTTCAGCAGCCAAACGTCGCCCTGCAGGCCCGTGGCTGTGACGGCGTTGCGAAGGGCGACGGGGTCCTTCAGCGCGGCGCTGTAGGGCAGGTAGGCGGGGTTGCCCGTGTGCGCCGAGCACGGCGTCAGCGTGTTGTAGGCGCCGCCAGCCGGGTTGCAGAAGGTCACCAGCGGCACGGATTGGTAGATGTCCTTGATCTTCTCCAGCGCTGAGTCGATGAAAAGCGGCCGGTCGTAATAGCGGCCGGCGCCGGCGAAGATGATCAGGTCGCGGTCGCCCCACACGTCGTAGGAGACGCCAAGGCGCGGCTGGAAGGCGTCGGCCACGGGCGAACGGTTGTGGCCGTTGGAAATGTAGTTCTCCGCGTTGATGCCCGCCGCCTTCCACGGCTGGTAGTTGCGCAGCGCCGTGGCGATCGCCGCCGGCGTGACGAAGTCCTCATCCTTGGCGTTGGTCTCGTAGTCCCAGCGGATGCCGGCGTTGATGGTCCAGTGGTCGTCCGGCGTCCAGTCGTCTTGGATGAAGACGCCGATCTGGTCGTCCTTGGCGCTGGCCGGCTGCACGGGCACGGTGGACACGCGCGCCGCGAAGGGTGTGGAGGCGGCGAGGCTCTGGTAGGTGCTGTCGAGGAAATAGTACGAGCCGTTGCTGTCATTGTCCTCTTCGCGCGACAGAGTGGTGAAGCTCACCTTCACGCCGCCCTTGATGATGTGGTGCGGTATGCTGAAGGTGCTGTAGTTCTGGAAGGTGATGATGCGCTGGCTGTCGTTCTGCAGGAAGCTGTTCGCGCCGAGGTAGGCGTCCTCGCTGCCGGTGGAGACGCACGGGATGTTGCTGACGGCGGCCCCGCACCCGCCCGCGCCGTTGTCGTAGGCCAGGGCGCCGTTGGCCGTGCCCTGCCGCTCCAGCACCAGCTCCGGCCCGCTGGACACGCGCGGGGTGCCGTTGTCGGCCGTGTTGTAGGCGAAGGTGAACTCGTTGAGGAACGGGCCCGCTCGGTGGTTCCACTTCAGCTCGTAATTGTCGACGGCGCTCAAGAGGTCGTGACCGTGCGAGGGCACGCTCTGGCCGCCGTAGTCCGAAAGGTTGTTCTCGCGCCGGATGAATACGTTGGCGTCGATCTGGTCCTGCGGCGAGGCGAACAGCGTCAGCTTGCCAAAAAAGAGGCGCTGATCGAAACTCTGGCCGTAGCTGCCGTTGTACTGGTTGGCGATGGCGGCCGGCACGCGATCGCTCGCGCCGGCGTTCAGGTCGACGGCGGTGGAAGGCAGCACCTGGTTGGTGGCTTCGTACGCCACGAAGAAGTGCAGCAGCTCCGGCACGATCGCTCCGCCGATGCTGCCGCCGTATTGCTTGCGGTCATAGTCAGGCTTTGGCAGGTTGCGGCTGAAGTAGTCCTGCGCGATGAAGGAGCGCGGCTGAAACTCGCCAAAGATGTCGCCATGCAGCTCCGTGCCGCCAGTCTTGGTCTGCGAGGTTATGATGGCCGAGCCCGCCTGCTCGTACTCCGCCTTGAAGTTCTGCGTGTCGACCGCAAACTCCTGGATGGCGTCTTGCGGGAAGGGATTGCCGCGGGAAAAGTTCTGGCCGACTACACCGCCATGATTGACGGGGTTCTTGAAGCTGACGCCGTCTATATAGACGTTCGTCTGCGAGGAGCTGACGGCGCCCGCCGAGATCTGGCGCGCGCCGGCGGACGGCGTCACCGTCACGCCCGGCGCCAGCGCCGCGAAGTTCAGGAAGTTGCGGTCGTTCTGCGGCAGGTTGAGGATCTGCGTCTGCGTCACGTTGGTCGTAATCGTCGCCGTGCGGATCTCGGTGGCGGCGGTGCGCCGGCCGGTGACCACCACCTCGCCCGAGGGCGTCGTACCGAAGTCGGCGGTGATGGTCTGGCCGATGGGCAGCACCACGTCCTGCGCGGGCTTGCCGCTGACGGTGACGTGGTAGGTGCTCGGGTTAAGGCCGAGGATGGCGTAGGTCCCGTCCGCCACGACGACGGCGGTGGAGACCCGGCCCGTGTTGGTGTCTGTGGCGGTGACGGTGGCACCGGCGGCCGCCCCCTCCACCCGGCCGCGCAGGTTGGCCAGCGTCTGCGCCTGGGCGGGCGCCGAGGCCAGGAGGCCCGCGGCGAGCGCGAGGGCGGATGCGCCGGCGATCACGCCGCGGCGGACTGCGACCTTGAACATTCCACTCCCCCACATCGTGGCGTAATCGGTTACATCACCGGGCCGCCTTCTTTTTG
Source organism: uncultured Caulobacteraceae bacterium (assembly GCA_964242255.1). Classification (GTDB taxonomy): domain Bacteria; phylum Pseudomonadota; class Alphaproteobacteria; order Caulobacterales; family Caulobacteraceae; genus JASLDZ01. The sequence goes on from CAXTCO010000110.1 coordinate 3,340, forward strand.
GCTTGTGTCGAAGCTGTAGGATTGCGCCTAGATACCCGTCAACCCCGACTGTAGCCGGTTACAGCGTCGCAGTGAGACCCTGTTGCGCCAGGAACGCGGCGTGGTCGGGCATGCGCGCCGCCACGTCCGCCACCGTGTGCTCCACGTCGCCGAGGAAGCGGCGGCGCTCGTCGTCGGGCAGCATGTCCACCACCGGGTCGTGCTGCGCGGCCAGGCCCTGGCCAACCAGCACCTGCACCCAGCTCTCTTCCCGGAAGAGTTCCGCCTGAGCGTGCATGAAGAAGCGGGCGGAGCAACGGAACAGGTTCAGCCGCGCCTCCAGCGCGCCGGGGGGCTTTATCGTGCGGCAACCGCGCCAGAACTCCGTGTCGTCGCGCTCGGTCACGTGGTAGTGCGCGATCAGGAAGTCGCGGACGTCCTCGTACTCGGCGCGCGTCTGGCGATTGTACTCGTCGCGGTCGGCGGGGCGGAGCTCGCGCGCGGGGAACAGCGCCAGAAGGCGCAAAAGGCCCGTCTGCACCATGTGGATGCTGGTGGACTCCAGCGGCTCAAGGAAGCCGCCGGCGAGGCCCAGCGCCACCACGTTGCCCTCCCACGCGCGCAGGCGGCGGCCGGGAGTGAAGCGGATGGGCGCCCGGGGCTCGGCCGTCGCCTCCCCGTCCAGCCCGACCAGGAGCACGCGCGCGGCTTCGTCGTCGGACATGAGCGCGCTCGCGTAGATGATCCCGTTCCCCGTGCGGTGCTGCAGGGGGATGCGCCAGCGCCAGCCCGCCCCGTGGGCGGTGGAGCGCGTGTACGGCGCGAGCGGCGCCGTGCGGGCGGAGGGGACGGCGATCGCGCGGTCGCACGGCAGCCACCGGCTCCAGTCCTCGTAGCCGACGCCCAGCTCGCCGCCGAGCAGGAGCGAGCGGAAGCCCGAGCAGTCGAGGAAGAGCTCGCCCGCCACCCGCCGGCCGTCAGCCAAGACGAGGGCGGCGACGCCGCCGGCGCCGTCGCGCTCCACGCCGGCCACCCGACCCTCCAGCCGCTCGACACCCTGAGCCTCCGCCCGGCGGCGCAGCAGGGCGGCGAAGAGCGAGGCGTCGAAGTGGTAGGCGTAGTCCAGGTCGGCCATGGGCGAGCCGGGGTTGCGCGGGTCCGGCTTGCAGAAGCGGTCGGCGCGGGCCGCCAGGCAGTTCAGGGCGTAATGGTCGAGCGGTCGCACCTCGCCCGCCGCCGCGCCCTTGAGCCACAGCTGGTGAGTGTGCAGCCACAGGAGGTCGCGGCCGATGCGGCCGAAGCCGTGCATGTAGCGGGAGCCGGGCCGGCGCCAGTCCACGAAGTCGATGCCGAGCTTGAAGGTGGCGCCCGTGGCGCGGATCATATCGGCCTCGTCCAGGCCGATCAGCGCCATCCAGTTGCGGAGCGCGGGGATGGTGGCCTCGCCCACCCCCACCGCTCCGATCTCCTCAGACTCGACTAGGCGCACGCGGCAGCGGGTGAGCAGGCGCGACAGGGTGGCGGCCGCCATCCACCCGGCCGTGCCGCCGCCCAGGACGACGACGTCGCGGACGGGGCCGGCGCCGCCCTCACCCGGCGTCACGGAGCCACCCTCCCGTGAAGCCCGCCCGGAGGAGGCCGCGGCGGATCACCGCCGAGCGGCGAGTGGCGCGCCAGACGGCGCCGTCCCGGTGGTTGGCGACGGCGCCCAGGATGGGCCCCTGGTCGATGCCGAGCCGCTGGTCGTCGATCCAGCCCAGGGCCGGGTCGACCGCGCCGCTCTGCACGGGGGCGTCGGCGAAGGTGAAACTGGGGTTGAAGGCGTCCACGAAGCCGTGGGCGCCGTAGAGCCGCCCGGCGGCGAAGCGGCGCAGCGCGCGCAGCGTCGGCAGGGCGATCTCCGGCGCGGCGGCCAGGCTGCCGAGGGCGGCGGTGGGGGCGAGCACGCCGTCGTCGCGCCCGTCCGGCGCGTCCACCGGGCCGCGGGCGGCGTAGCCGTAGAAGGTGCGGTCGCGCCCGCCGAAGGGGCGCACGACGTCGGCGGGGCCGTCGCAGGCGGTCAGACCCCACAGGTCGCCGCCGTAGCCGCGCCAACCGCCGGGGTTCGCCAAGCAGTAGACGCGGTCGGCGTAGGCGGCGCGGCGGCCGTTCTCCCAGTAGTCGAAGCCGGCGGCGCGCATGGGGGCGTCACGCACGCCGCGGAAGTCAATCCACATCTCGCTGTACTGGTGGCCGAACAGGGGGCCGAAGGCGAGGTGGCGCTCCCTCCCCTCCCCGCGCCAGAACCGCAGATAGGTGGCCGTCCACCTGTCCCAGGCGCCGGCGGGCAGCGGGTGGCCCTCCGACCCGAGGCCGAGGACGTAGACCATCTTGCCCTCGTTATAGCCGACCCAGTCTCGCGCGGTGAAACCCGTCTCCGGGCTCCAGCCCATGGCCACCGCGCCCGAGGGCTTGGTGAACCAGGGCCACTCGGCCCGGGCGACGATGCGAGCGGCCAGCCGGCGGATCTCGCGCTCGTCCGGCCCTTCGCCATCGAAAGCGCACCCGGCGTGCAGCATGCCGAGGTGCAGTAGCGCCGTATCGACGGTGGAGAGCTCGCAGCGGCCGACCCGCAGGCCGCTCTGGAGGTCGAGGAAGTGGTAGAAGAAGCCGCGGTGGCCGGACACGCCGTCCGTTCCCGGCCCGCTCGGCAGGCGGTCGAAGGTGCGCAGCACCCTCAGGGTGCGGGCGCCGGCCGCCTCCCGGGAAACCCAGCCCCGCTCGGCGCCGATGATGTAGGCGGTCAGCGCAAAGCCGGTGGCGGCGATGGAGCAGAAGGGCCGCGCCGTCGGCTCCCGGTCGGGCGTCAGGCCCGTGCGCAGGTCGGCCACGTCCCAGAACCAGCGGAAGGTGCGGCGGCCGAGGTCCTCCAGCAGGGCCGCGTCGCCCTCCGCATGCGCGGCGGGAGCGGGCGCGGCGGCCGCAGCCCCGAGGGTCGCGAGCAGGGAGCGTCGGTCGATCACGCGGGCGCGCCCGTGCTGGCGCGCACCACCAGCTCCGGGCCGACCAGGGCGTCGCCGACGGGGGCGGACGGATCGGCCACGGCGTCGCACAGGCGGTCCACCGCCATGCGGCCGAGCTCGCCCATGGGCACCCGCAGCGTGGTCAGCTCCAGGTAGCGGGCCAGCGGCACGTCGTCGAAGCCCACCACCGCCACGTCGCCCGGCGTGGAGCGACCGGCCGCCTTAAGGGCGCTCAGCGCGCCGACGGCCATGCCGTCGTTGGCGGCGAAGACGGCGTCGAAGGGCGTGCCCGCGGCCAGGAGGCGCTCCACGGCGGCGGCGCCCGAGGCCTCCTGAAAGTCGCCGGCGATCACCCGGCACTTTAGTCCGGGCGCGGCGGCGGCCAAGGCGACGGTGAAGCCGTCCAGCCGTTCGCCCGCGTCCATGTTGCCAACGGGGCCGGCGACGTGGACGAGGCGGCGGCGGCCGAGCGCGACCAGGTGGCGGGCCGCGGCGGCCGCGCCCGCGGCGTTGTCCACGCGCAGCGCCGGGTGGCCGGGCGAGGGGCGCGAGTTCAGGAGCACGGTGGGCGTGCCCGGCGGTGTCAGGGCGGCCAGCGCCTCCGCCGGTGTCTGCGGCGCCATCAGGAGCAGGCCGTCCACCCGGCCGTGCATGGCGGAGATGGCGTGGCGGATGCGGCCGGGGTCGCCGTGGGCGGTGCACACGAGCATCTGGTAGCCGCGGTCCTGCGTCGCCCGGTCCATGCCGCGCACCAGTTCGGAGAAGAACTCGCCGTGCAGGTCGGGCAGCACCACGCCGATCACGCCGGTGCGCGACAGGCTGAGGGAGCGCGCGCCCGCGTGTGGCACGTAGCGCAGGCGCTCGGCCACGGCGCGCACGCGCTCGCGCGTCTCGGCGGTGACGGTGGGCAGGTCGTTGAGGGCGCGGGAGACGGAGGCGACGGACACGTTCGCCTCCCGCGCCACATCGCGTATGGTCGCCTTGCCCAGGGCCGTGCTCCCTGCGCCGTCCGCCGTCCGCCCGCTGCGGAAAGCGCTTGGCGCCCCATCCGGATCGCCCGTAAGTAACCGGTTACAGGTCGCGGTCAAGCGACGGGGAGCGGTGATGCGGGAAGCGGGGACGACGCGGCGGGCGGCGCTGATGGGCGCGGGCGCCATGCTGGCCTGGGCGGCGGGCCCGGCCCGGCG
>CAXTCO010000111.1:0-7412 GCA_964242255.1 uncultured Caulobacteraceae bacterium
CCTGGACCTGAAGCGCTACCAGACCCTGCTGCAGCAGGACTCCATCGCCCGCGTGGGTCACGATCCAGGCCGCGCCGGCCACGAACACCACAAGGGTGACGCCCAGCATGACGCGGCCGCGCCGCTGCGCCTCGCGCGACGGACCGGGCCCGCCCGCGCCGGGCGGACGCGCTCCGCCGCCGCCGGTCGCGGAGGGCTGAACGCGGGCGCCGCGATCCGACACGCTCATGGGGGACGACGGCTCCTGGTCAGGCGGTGTCAGGCTCCCCGGAGCGCGCGCACGCGCCCGAGAGGAACCTCGGCTGGTATGGACGCTACGGGAAGCCGCGTCACTGGCCGCGGGGCGCGTCGTTTCTATGGCTTCACCGCTCCGCTTAGCTGCGGAAGCCGCGGATTTTGTTGCTTTTAAGCTACAAACCGGCGGCGGCGGGATGAATTCGGCGCCATGCGACGGCGCGTCGCCTCGACGGGGGTGCGGCCTGGGGATCAGATGGCGGTCGAGCGGGCCTTCACCGGTCCGCCGACCCGCGCCGTGCGCCCCGTCCCCTCCGCGGACCGTGGGCGGGGCGAGGGGGCGGGGCGGGCCTTCGGGGGGAGGTCCGCCCCCACACCCTCAGGTGTTGAACAGGAAGTGCATCACGTCGCCGTCTTTGACGACGTAGGCCTTGCCCTCCGCCCGCAGCTTGCCCGCCTCTCGTGCGCCGGCCTCGCCCTTCAGGGCGACGTAGTCGGGGTAGGCGACCGTCTCGGCGCGGATGAACCCCTTCTCGAAGTCGCTGTGGATCACGCCCGCCGCCTGGGGCGCGGTGGCGCCCACCGGTATGGTCCAGGCCCGCGCCTCCTTGGGGCCGACGGTGAAGTAGGTCTGCAGCCCCAGGAGCGCGTAGGCTTCGCGGATCAGGCGGTTGAGCCCCGGCTCCTCCAGCCCGAGCGTCTCCAGGAACTCGGCGCGCTCCCCGGCGGCCAGGAGCGCGATCTCGCTGTCGATCTTGGCGGAGATGACGACGCTCTTGGCGCTGTCCTTGGCCGCCCGCTCGGCGACGGTGCGCGACATGGCGTTGCCGTCCTGCGCCGAGGTCTCGTCGACGTTGCAGACGTAGAGCGCGGGCAGGGCGGTGAGGAGCTGGAGCATGCGCCAGGCGCGCTCGTCCTCGGCGGGCACTGCGGCCGCTCGGGCGGGGCGGCCGGCGTTGAGCTGGTCGAGCGCCAGCTTGGCGAGCCGCACGGTCGCGCCGGCCTCCTTGTCGCCGCCCGCCTTGGCCTTCTTCTCCAGGGCGGGCAGGCGCTTCTCCAGGCTCTCCAGGTCGGCGAGCATCAGCTCGGTCTCGATGATCTCCAGGTCGGCGAGGGGATCGACGCGGCCCTCCACGTGGGTGACGTCGCCGTCCTCGAAGCAGCGGGCCACGAAGGCGACGGCGTCGCAGTCGCGGATGTTGGCCAGGAACTGGTTGCCCAGGCCCTCGCCCCGGCTGGCCCCGCGCACGAGGCCCGCCACGTCCACGAAGTTGATCCGCGCCGGGATGATCTCGCGGGAGGCGGCGATGGCGGCCAGGGCGTCCAGCCGCGGCTCGGGCACGGCCACGTCGCCGACGTTGGGCTCGATGGTGCAGAACGGGTAGTTGGCGGCCTGCGCCTGCGCCGTCTGCGTCAGGGCGTTGAACAGGGTGGACTTGCCGACGTTCGGCAGGCCGACGATGGCGACTTTCAGGGCCATGGGATCCCGGTGCGAGGTGGATTGCGCCGGGGCGCCGCTTATGTTGCGCTCCGGCCGTGAACGGCGACCAGTTCATCCGTCGAGCCCGCCGGTGGGCCAGGGCGAATGGGCTGGAGGAGAGGGTGGACACGTCCCGCGGCAAGGGCGGCCACGTCACGCAGTGGATCGGCGATCGGTTCCCTGTGGTCAAGACGGGCGAGATCGGATCGGGGCTGCTGTCCGTCATGATGAAGCAGCGCGACACGCCCAAGGACGCGTTCTGAGATGCAGACCTGGACCTTCCCCGCCCGCTTCACCGTCGAGCCCGCAGGCGAGGTGGTCGTCGCCTTCAGCGACCTGCCCGAAGCGCTGACAGGGGCGGCGTCGCTGCCGGAGGCGCGCGCCCTGGCCGCCGACGCCCTGGAGGAGGCGGTTCTGGCCTACTTGGCGGCGGGCCGCGTCGTGCCTGCGCCTCGGGCGCCGCGCGATGGGGAGGAGGCGGTCCCGCTGCCTCCGCTGACCGCCGCCCGCGCCGCCTTGGCGGCCGCCATGCGCGAGCAGAGCGTCACCGAACGTGTCCTGGCGGGGCGCCTGTCGCAAACCGAAGGCGCGGTGCGGCGGCTGGTGGACGGGGCGGCGGGCGTGACGATGGACAAGGTTCTCGCCGCGCTCGCCGCGCTCGGCCGCCACGCCAACCTGGCCGTCGTCGCGGCCTGACTTCAAGCGCCGTCGCGGTTGCGCGAGCGGCTGTCGTAGTTCTCGGCGGGGGCGAGGCGGCTGACCTCGGCCTGGTAGCGTTCGTCGTCGCCGGCCGCCGCGTAGGGCAGCTCGGTCGCCAGCGTCTGCAGCAGCGCGTCCAGCCAGTCGCGGCGCTCCCCCTTGTGGAAGTCGCTCAGCACGTGGGACATCACCCGGTCCTTGTGGCCGGGGTGGCCCACGCCGATGCGGGCCCTGCGGAAGGCGGGGCCGATGGCGGCGGTGATCGAGCGGATCCCGTTCTGCCCCGCCGCGCCGCCGCCGGCCTTCATGCGGAAGCGGCCGGGCGCCAGGTCGATCTCGTCGTGGAAGACGATCAGCTGGTCGCCGTCCTGCTTGAAGAACTTGACCGCCTCGCCGATCGCGCGGCCGCTCTCGTTCATGAAGGTCTGCGGCTTGAGCGCCAGGGCGCGCACGGGTCCGGCGGCCGTGTCGATCGACCCCTCCGACGCCAGCGACGCGAAGCGCGAGCGCTCGGCGCCGAAGCTCCAGCGGTCGCGGACGGCGTCCACAGCCATGAAGCCGACGTTGTGGCGCTGGCCGGCGTGCTTGGGTCCGGGGTTGCCGAGGCCGGCCAGGATCAGCATGGACCCTCCACGAGAAAGGGCGCGCCCGTCGGACGCGCCCTCGCAGGAACCGGGACGGAGGGGATCAGGCCTCGGCGGAGGCCGCGGCGTCGTCCGACACCGACGCGCGGCTCGGGGCCACGGTGGCCACGGTGAAGTCGCGGTCCGTGATCACGGGCTCGGCGCCCTCGGGCAGCTTCAGGGAGGAGATGCGCACGGCGTCGCCGATCTCCAGGCCCGTGAGGTCGAAGGTGAGCTCCTCCGGGATCTTGTCGGCCGGCACCCACAGCTCGATCTCGTGGCGGGCGATGTTCAGGGCGCCGCCGCGCTTCAGGCCGGGGGACGCCTCGTGGTTGATGAAGGCCACCGGGATGGCGATCTTCACCGGCTGGGTCTCGTCCACGCGGTAGAGGTCGAAGTGCGTCGGCGTGTCGGTGACGGGGTGGAACTGCACGTCCTTGGCGATGACCGGCTGCGTCTCCTCTCCGTACTTGAGCGTGATCAGGTGGCCCAGGAGCTTGCCCGTGTAGAGCGACTTCCGGAACGCGTTCAGCTCGGCCGACACGGCCACGGGGCCGCGGGGGCCGCCGTAGAGCACGCCCGGCACCCGGCCGGCGTTGCGCGCGGCGCGGGCGCCGCCGGTGCCGGTGCGGTCGCGCAGTTCGACGTTGAGGACGATCTCGGCCATCGGGGAGGAGCTTTCCGGAAACGACGCCGCCGCGCGAACGGGCGCGCGGCGGCGAGAGAGTGCGATCTGAGGCGCGCGTGCCTACACGAAGCGCGGCGGCGACGCAACGCCGCCTCCGGCGCGCGCCGGAGGGGTCAGGACTTGCGGCGGGCCGGCTTCGCCTTGGCCTTCTTCGTCGGGGCGGGCTCCGCCGGGACCGGCTCGGCGGCGGGGACGGGCGTCGCCACGGCGAGGCCGGCCACCTTCATGACGCACTGGCCGGTGTCGATCAGCACGTGCTGGCCCAGGCAGAAGGCGTCCTCGTAGTAGGGTTTGGCCACCGCCAGGCACTGGTAGAGGTTCAGCTTGGCCATGTTGTGGCAGAAGGCGCCGGTGTCGTCGTTCAGCAGCGTCTGCACCACGGCGTCGTTGGCGTCGCCCGTCTCGCCCAGCGCCGCCAGGGCGGCGATCGCCAAGCCGTGCTGGATCGTCGAGGTGACGCGGCCCGTCGGGGCGGGGGTGGAGCCCGCCGGGGCGGAGTCGCCCGTCAGCTGCGGCTGGCTGGGCGAGGCCGCCGCGTCGGCGGCGGCCAGGGAGGCGATCTCGTCCGGCGAGGCGGCCATGGGCGCGGCGGCCAGGGTCTTGGCGGCGGCGAGGCGGCCGGGGCGGTCGGGGATGTCGCCCTTGGACCAGCTCTCGTGCTGCATGTCGTAGGCGGACTGCTTCACCGCCCGGCCGGCCGCGTCCACCTTCACGCCGTCGGCGGCCAGGGCCTGGCTGATGTCGGCCGCCGCCGCCGCCGCGCCGGCGAAGGAGCTCGCGTAGGAAGGGTCGGCCGCGAGCCGCTCGGCGATGGTGCGGCGCTGGCCGGGGTCGGCGGCGTAGGCGCGCACGCCCTCCACGAAGGTGGTCTCGCCCAGCGCCACCACGGCGGCGTAGGCCACCGCGCCCTTGCTCAGGCCCACGGGCTCGGAGTGCTCGGCCAGGGTGAGGGAGCCCTCCAGCTCGCCGCCCGCGTGGGAGACGCCCACCGCCGCCGCCTTGCGCATGTAGGTGCGGTAGGCGCCGGCGGCCTGCAGCACGGTGCCGGGCAGGGCGGCCACGGGCGGCGGGGAGGGAGGGGGCGGCGGCGCGACGGCCACCGGCTCGGGCTTCTTCTTGGAGCCGAAGATGCCCGCGTCCGCCGGCTGCGCGGCGAAGCTCAGGGCGGACAGGCAGGCGAGGCCGATGCAGGCGGGGCGCAGGAGGGCGGGGCGGACGTGACGCATGGCGGCTCTCGGGGAAACTCTCGCGACGGGGGGCGGGGCAGCCTCGCCGGGCCGCCTTAACGCCACGTTGACCATGCCGGCGCGGCGGGAGCGAGGCGTCCGATCGCCCCGCCCGCCGGGGCCTCAGTCGAACAGCTTGGAGACGGACTCCTCGTTGGCGATCCGCCGGATGGCCTCGCCCAGCAGGGGCGCCACCGACACGTGGCGCACCTTGGAGCAGTCCTGCACCAACGGGCTCGCCTCGATGGAGTCCGTGATCACCAGCTCCTCCAGCACCGAGCGCGCCACGCGGTCGGAGGCGGCGCCCGAGAGCACGCCGTGGCTGACGTAGGCCGACACGGAGGCGGCGCCCCGGTCCATGAGGGCCTGGGCGGCGTTGCAGAGCGTGCCCGCGCTGTCGACGATGTCGTCGAACAGGATGCAGCGGCGGCCCGACACTTCGCCGATGATGTTCATCACCTCGCTCTGGCCGGGCGCCGAGCGGCGCTTGTCCACGATGGCCAGGTCGGCGTTCAGCCGGTCGGCCAGGGCGCGGGCGCGCACCACGCCGCCCACGTCGGGCGACACGATCATCAGCTCGCCGCTCCGGAGGCCGTAGTGGCGCTGGATGTCGGCGGCCATCACGGGGGTGGCGATCAGGTTGTCGGTGGGGATGTCGAAGAAACCTTGGATCTGCCCGGCGTGCAGGTCCATCGTCAGCACCCGGTCGGCCCCCGCGCGGGTGATGAGGTTGGCCACCAGCTTGGCCGAGATCGGCGTGCGGCCGCCCATCTTCCGGTCCTGCCGGGCGTAGCCGAAGTAGGGCATCACCGCCGTGACCCGCTTGGCCGACGCCCGCGTCAAGGCGTCTATGCAGATCAGCAGCTCCATCAGGTGGTCGTTGGCCGGGTAGCTGGTGGGCTGGATCACGAACACGTCCTGCCCGCGCACGTTCTCCTCGATGGCGACGAACACCTCCTCGTCGGCGAAGCGGCGCACGGTGGCCTTGGTCAGGGGCGTGTCGAGGTGGTCGGCCACCGCCTGGGCCAGGGTGACGTTGGAGTTGCCGGACAGGAGTTTCATCGCCGCGGGTCTCCCGCCCCCAAGAAGGCTGGCCAGAACGCCGCGCCCGAACGCCGGGCCGTCGCGCCGGGCGCGCTTCTAGGGGGAGCCTCCCCCCCGGGCAAGGCGGCGTCCGGCCTCCGTCCTGAAACAAGCGGCGCCCCGGCTTCGCCCCAGGAGTGAACGGCCGCGCCCTCGGCGCAGGGCCGCGGCGGTCCTTGCAGCGCGAGGGACGACGCGGCGGCGCCGGCCAGGGAGGCCGGCGCTCCGTCCCCGTCGGAAAGGACCCGTCCCGTGACCGTCTCCGCCTCCGGGGGCATGGACCCGTCGAGCCTGGTGCGTCAGCTCCTGGCCTCGCTGCAGTCCACCTCCGCCTCCTCGACGACCTCGACCGGCGACGCCGACCCGGCAGGTTCCGCCGGCCCGGCAGGAAGCGCCGGGCCTCCTCCCGGTCCGCCGGCGGGGCCGCCCCCGCCCAAGCCCGACGCCTCCAGCTCCGACCGTTTCAGCGCCGACACCCTGTCCAGCCTGTTGCAGGCGCAGGAGCAGCCGTCCGCCTCCGACGCGGCCGCCCAGCTGATCGCCGGCGCGGACACGGACGGCTCGGGCGGGCTCAGCGGGGAGGAGGTCATCGACGCCCTGTCCGGCGGCGGCTCCTCGCCCACGGGCGCGACGGCCTCGCCCGACGCGGCCGCCAAGCTGAAGGACGCCTTCGCCAAGCTCGACACCGACGGCGACGGCCAGCTGTCGCAGGACGAGCTGGCGGCCGGCCTGCAGAAGCTGTCCAAGGGCCATGGCGGACATCACCACCACGCGGCCTACGCCCAGGCCCAGGCCGCGACCTCCACCTCCACCGGCGCCGCGGCGGCGACGGCCGCGAACGACGGCCCCGCCGCGACGACGACCACGGCGACCGACATCGCCGCCTGACGCGCGGCGGTGGGCCGGGAGGGGACCTGACGGCCCCGGCCGCGCCGCCCGCGTCAGCTCAGCGCTATGGCCGACAGAAGGCGGCCGTAGTCCGCCTCGCCGCGATGGAGCGCGCGGCGGTTGGAGAAGAAGCGCGCCGCGTCGGCGCAGGTGTCCATCCCCACCCACTCCGCCCGCCCCACGCCCGCGCGCGCCAGGCGGTCCAGCACGAAGCCGGGCAGGTCGAAGCTCCACTTCCCCGATGCGTCGCGGGGGGCGAAGAAGCCGGCCGCCTCGGGCGCCCGGGCGGCGAAGACGTCGCGGAAGTCGGCCGCCACCTCGTAGCTGGCGGGGGCGATGCACGGCCCCACGGCCGCGGCGATCCGCGCGCGGGAGGCGCCCGCGCGCTCCATGGCGGCCACCGTCGCCTCCACGATCCCGCCGAGGGCGCCCTTCCAGCCGGCGTGCGCCGCGGCGACCACGCGCGCCTCGGCGTCGGCCAGCAGCACGGG
>CAXTCO010000112.1:0-7396 GCA_964242255.1 uncultured Caulobacteraceae bacterium
CGGCGGGTCCGGCCGCGGGCGCCGCACCGCAGACGGCCGCGGCCCCACCCGCGGCCTTCGACCCGCCGGGCGCCGACCGCTTCGAGCGCCCCGACGTGCACGCCGGCGACCGGCCGGTGGGCGCCTCCTTCGGCTCGCGCTCGGCGAGCTACGGCAAGACGGGTGCGGTCGGGGCGGCGCACCCGCTGGCGGTGCTGGCGGGCGTCGAGATCCTCAAGGCGGGCGGCTCGGCGGTGGACGCGGCCATCGCGGTCAACGCCTGCCTGGGCTTCCTCGAGCCCACCAGCGCCGGCGTCGGCGGCGACGTCTACGCCATGCTGTGGGACCCGCGGCAGGGCCAGGTGGTGGGCCTCGCCGGTTCCGGCCGCTCTCCCCGTGCGCTTTCGCTCGAGGTCGCCCGTTCGCGCGCCAAGAACGGCGCCCTCCCCGCCCTCGGCGCGGTCAGCGTCTCCGTACCCGGCGCGGTGGACGGCTGGTGGACCCTGCACAAGCGCTACGGCAAGCTGCCCTGGCCGCAGCTGTTCCAGCCCGCCGTCGCCCTGTGCACCGACGGCGTGCCCTGGGCGCCGGTGATCGGCTTCTACGCCGGCCGCAACCTGCGCGCTTTCGCCCGCCCCGGCGCGGGTGTCGAGGAGACGGCCAACGCGCTCAAGGTCTACGCTCCCGACGGTGTCCATCCCGCCCCCGGAGAACTGTTCCGCAACCCCTACCTCGCGCAGACCTACTGCGACATCGCCGCGGGCGGCCGTGACGCCTTCTACCTGGGCGAGCGCGCCAACGCGGTGGAGCGCTACTTCCGACGCATCGGCGGCTGGATGACCGCCGACGACCTCGCCCGCCACCGCTCCGAATGGATCACGCCCGCCTCCACCGACTACCGCGGCGTGACGGTGCACGCCATGACGGCCAACACCCAGGGCGTCGCGACCCTTCAGATGCTCAACATGCTCGAGCGCTTCGACATGCGTGGCGCGGGCTTCCAGTCGCCGCTCTCGATCCATCTGCAGATCGAGGCCAAGCGCTTGGCCTACGAGGACCGCGCCCGCTTCTACGCCGATCCGGACTTCGCCCGCGTGCCGGTCGAGCACTTGGTCTCGAAGGCGTACGCCCGCGAGCGCGCCGCCCTGATCGCCGCCGACCGCATCAACGACGCCGTCCGCCCCGGTCAGGCCCCCAGCCACGGCGACACCACCTACTTCACCACCGCCGACGGCGACGGGATGATGGTGTCGATCATCCAGTCCAACTTCCGCGGCATGGGCTCCGGCCTCGTCCCCGACGGGCCGGGCGGCCAGCCCGCCGGCTTCATGTTTCAGGATCGCGGCCAGCTTTTCTCCCTGCGGGAGGGCCACCCGAACGTCTATGCGCCGGGCAAGCGCCCCTTCCAGACCATCATCCCCGGCTTCGCCACCCGGCTGGGCGCCCCCTGGATGAGCTTCGGCGTGATGGGCGGCGACATGCAGCCCCAGGGGCAGACGCAGATCATCCTCGACCGCGTCGACTACGGCCTCGACCTCCAGGCCGCCGGCGACAGCCCGCGCTGGCATCACGAGGGCTCCGCCCAATCCATGGGCGAGGACCCGCCGGGCCTCGGCCCCCGCGGCGTGCTGCGCCTGGAGCACGGCGTGCCCGCCGCCACCCAGGCGGCGCTCGCCGCCATGGGCTGGCCCACCGCCCCGAGCGACGGCGGCTTCGGCCGCTACCACGCGATCGAGGCGCGCGCGTCGGGGAGCGAGCGCGTCTACGCCGCCGCCAGCGAGATGCGCGCCGACGGCCTCGCCATCGCCTATTGAGCTCCGCACGTCTAGACAGGTCGCCGCGGCCACACGCGCGCATCGCTCGACACGCAGCGGAGGAAGCAGATGAAGGTGGTTCTCTCCTGGCGTGACGTGTACGATTTTGGTTCCCGCCTGGGCTCGAGAGGCTGGGCGGCGACGCCATGGCGGGACGGCTCCAGTGGTGGATGCGGGGGGGCGCCACCCCCGAGCTGCCCCGCTTCATGGCCACCGTCGAAGCGGCGGAGGCCGACCGCCTGCAGGACTGGGCCGCCCATCCGCAAGGGCGCCTGACCTTGATCGTCATGCTCGATCAGTTCACTCGCGGCCTGTTCGCGGGAACGCCGCGGGCGTTCGCCTCCGATCCCCTCGCCCTCGCCCTCGCGGAGGAGGGCGTGAGGACCGGCGCCTACGACGCCCTCGGCACGGCCTGGGAGCGGACCTTCTACGAGCTGCCCTTCGGCCATGCGGAAGGTGCGGAGCACCTGCGCAGGCTCGACTTCATGATCGACGCGGCCGAGGCGCGCGTCGGCGCCGCGCCACCGCACCTCAAGCGCCTGTTCGAGTTCGCCGTGACTCAGCCGCAGGGTCATCGCGAAGTCATCGCCCGCTTCGGCCGCTACCCGCATCGCAACGCGATCCTGGGGCGGACATCGACAGCCGAGGAGCTGGCCTACCTCGCCGAAGGTGTGCTCGTGCACGAGCGCACCCCCGCCCCCGACACGCCCGCCTGAGGTCCACCCATGCGCTACCTGCACACCATGGTCCGCGTGGCCGACCTTTCCGCCGCCCTGGACTTCTGGTGCGGCAAGCTCGGCCTGACCGAGATCCGACGCACGGAGAACGAGGCGGGCCGCTTCACCCTGGTCTTCCTCGCCGCGCCGGAGGACGAGGCCCGCTCCCGCGCCGAGCGCGCGCCTGAGGTGGAGCTGACCTGGAACTGGGACCCGCAGACCTATGCCGGCGGCCGCAACTTCGGCCACCTCGCCTACGTGGTGGACGACATCCACGCCAAGTGCGCCGCGCTGCAGGCGTCCGGCGTGACGATCAACCGCCCGCCGCGCGACGGCCGCATGGCCTTCGTACGCTCGCCCGACGGGATCAGCATCGAGCTCCTGCAGAAAGGCCCGGCCCTTGAACCCGCCGAGCCCTGGACGTCCATGCCCAATACAGGAACGTGGTGAGCGCGCCCTAGAGCACGCCCAGCATCTCCGCCACCAGGGGATGGCGGACGATGTCCGGGTCGGCCAGCCGCACCACGGCGATGTTGCTCAACGCTTCGAGCTTCTCGGCCGCCAGGGCCAAGCCGCTGACGCCGGGCAGAAGGTCGCTCTGCGCAGGGTCGCCGGTGACCACCATGGTGGAGGTCCAGCCCAGCCGCGTCAGCAGCATCTTCAGCTGGCCGTAGGTGCAGTTCTGGGCTTCGTCGATCACCACGAAGGCGTTGTTGAGGGTGCGGCCGCGCATGAAGCCGACGGGGGCGATCTCGATCTGGCCCTCCTGCATCAGGGCGCGCACCTTCTTCATCGACATGCGGTCGCTCAGGGCGTCGTAGAGCGGGCGCAGGTAGGGGGCGAGCTTGTCCTCCATGTCGCCCGGCAGGAAGCCCAGGCTCTCGCCGGCGTCGACGGCCGGGCGGCTCAGCACGATGCGGCCGACGCGGCCGGCCTCCAGCGCCTCCACCGCCTTAGCGATGGCCAGGTAGGTCTTGCCCGTGCCGGCGGGGCCGAGGGCCAGCACCAGGTTCTTGGCGTCGATCGCCTCCATCAGCCGCGCTTGGCCGGGGGACTTGGGCTTGACCGTCTTGAGGTAGCCCTGCTCGCGCTCGTCGCCGACGCCAGGCCCCCCCAGCGGCGACCAGCCGCCGCGCTCCACGGGGAAGCGGCGCACCTTGGGGTCGTTCGCGGTGAACTCGCCCGCGTCGAACTCGCCTTCGCGGACGAGACGCTTCAGCGCACGCTTGGTCATGCAGCACTCCTGGGGAGGGGATGCGGAAAAGGCGCGCCCGGAACGGACGCGCCTTGCGGAAGAGCGGAGTCGGAGGAGGCGACGGGCGGGCCGTCGCCGGACGGGAGAAGAGGCGGACGTGGCGCCACTCGGAACTCCGCGGCGGCGATGCGGGGAAGCCGAATCGCCAGGACCGAGGTTGAGCCTAGACGCTTTCCGATGTCTTGAACGTGACGACACGGAGGTGCGGCGATGCGTTCAGGAGACGTCTGGCGGCTGGGCGAGGTGGCGCCCGAGCTGCCGCCGGAGGGCGACTACTGGATCGCCCCGGGCGCGACGGTGCTCGGCCGCGTACGGTTGGAGCGGAACGCCAGCATCTGGTTCGGCGCGGTGCTGCGCGGCGACAACGACCCGATCGTCATCGGCGAGAACAGCAACGTCCAGGACGGGAGCGTCCTGCACACCGACGCCGGCCAGCCGCTGACCGTCGGCCGCAACGTGACGATCGGCCACCAGGCCATGCTCCACGGCTGCACGGTCGGCGACCACACCTTGATCGGCATCAAGGCGACCGTGCTCAACGGCGCGAAGATCGGCCGGCGCTGCCTGATCGGCGCCCACGCCCTGATCCCCGAAGGCAAGGAGATCCCCGACGGCTCGCTGGTGATGGGCGCGCCCGGCAAGGTGGTGCGCGACCTCGACGAGCGGGCGCAGGCGATGCTGGAGGCGAGCGCGCTCCACTACGTGGAGAACTGGAGGCGCTACGTGCGAGACCTGCACCCGCTCTGACTCACCCCTTCAGCGCCGCTTCGAGCTGCGCCTTGTTCATCTTGGAACGGCCTGGGACGTCGCGCTTCCTGGCCTCCTCGTAGAGCGCGGCGCGGGAGCCCGCAGCGTGCGCGTCAGAGCCGCCGCCAGCCTTCCGATAGGGCGCGGTCTTCTTGGCCACGTCCTTCGGCTGGGCGGAGAACTGATCGCCCTTCTTCGTGTCGGCCCGCTTCTTGGCGGTGGTGCGGGCGTATTCCTCGCTGGTGAGGTGCTCGCGCGCCTCCTTGGGCAGGTAACGCTCACCGGTCTTCCCCGACTCCTCACCGCTCTTCGTGCCCCAGTCCTCCTGGCCCCACTCGACCAGGTGGTTGTGCGGGTCCTTCTTTCCCTTGTAGCCGCCGCCCTCGTGCTTGTATTCGTTGACGGCGAGCTGCGCCTTGCGGGCGGACCACTGGCCGGCCTTGCCGCCCTTGTCGCCCTCGGTGACCTCCTGCTTCACCTTCTCCCACAGCTTGGGATCGGTCTTCTCGGCGGTGGCGGACATGGGCGGCTCCTCGCGTCTGGAGGGCGAACCCCGGCCGCGCCGCCCTGTTCCGCCTCGGCCCTCCCGTCAGCCCTTCAGGGGACGGCCCGCCATGTGCGCCGCCAAGCCCCGCGCCGCCAGGAAGTAGTGCAGCGCCGCCCAGGCGTAGACCAGCGCCACCACCGTGATCCCCTGGCGCGTGGAGAGCCCCAGCGCCGCGCGGCAGGCCCCGACCGCCGCCGTGGCCGCCCCCTTGGGCGCGATCCCGCCCGGGCACGCCGCGCCATAGGCCGCGCCGGCGTGGCCGCCCAGGGCACCGCCCAGGGACGTCCACGCCGCATGGACGCCGGGATGGTCGAAGTCCCAGCCGCCCAGCCGGTCGATGAGCCAGCCGGTGAGGGGCGGCCCGCCGCCCAGCGCGACCAGGTTCAGCACCAGGAAGAGGATGGCCGTGGCCGTCGCGCGCCGCCGCAGGTCCACCGAGTTCTGCACCACGCCGAAGGTCGGGGCGAGGTAGAGGTAGGTGCACAGGCCCGGCGGCAGCAGCAGCAGCACGGAGCCGATCCAGCTCCCCTGGTTGAACGCCAGGATGTAGAGCGGGCATGCGATCGCGAGCCCGATCGCCGGCGCCAGCGCGTACCAGGCGGCCGAGCGCTTGCCGAGCCGGTCGGTCACCAGCCCGCCCAGGAGCGTGCCGGCCCCCGCGCTCACGCCGTAGATCAGCCCGTAGACGAGGCCCACCTGCGCGTAGTTCAGGCCGAAGTTGCGGATCAGGTGCGGCTGGATGAACGCGCCCGTGCCGTAGCCCGCGAAGGAGGCCAGGGTGATCCCCGCCACCATGTGCAGCACGGGCGGCACGCCGAACAGCGTCTTCGCCACCGCGCGGATCTCGCGCAGCTCGCCGGCCAGGCCGCGGCCGCGCCCGGACGGCGCGTCCACCTCCTCCGCATGGGAGGGCCGGGGGGCGGGCGCCGCCGCGTCGGAGGCGCCGCGCGCCGGCTCGCGCACGAGGAGGCGGAACACGGCGGCCAGCACGACGCCGGGCGCCCCCACAGCCACGAAGGCGGCGCGCCAGCCGTAGTGCTGCGCCACCCAGCCGCCCGCCACGGCGCCCACCATGGCGCCTATGGGGATGCCGAGCGAGAACACGCCCAACGCCGACGCCCGCCGCCGCGGCTCGTAGAGGTCGGAGATGAGCGAGTGGGCCGGGGGCGACAGCCCCGCCTCCCCCACCCCCACGCCGAAGCGCATCAGGGCGAGCTGGGCGAAGCCGTGCGCCGCCCCCGACAACGCCGTGAACCCCGACCAGATGACCAGCGACACCGTGATGATCCACGTGCGGCTGCGCCGCTCGGCCAGCCGCGCCAGGGGGACGCCGAGGAGCGTGTAGAGCAGGGCGAAGTAGAGGCCCCCGAGCAGCCCCAGCTGGGCGTCGGAGACCCGCAGGTCCTCCTTCACCGCCTGGCCGATGGTGCCCAGGATGGTGCGGTCGATGAAGTTGAAGACGTAGGCGGTGAGCAGCAGCCCGAGCACCAGGCCCCGGTATCCGGGCCGGGAGGCGGGCGGCGCGGGCGCGGGGGCCGCGGCCTCCGGAACGGACTGGCTCACCCTGGACTTCCCCCTGATCTTCGTTATCGGCGCGGACGCTAGCGGAGCGCCGGGGCGCGCGCCAGCGCGGGAGCGGGAAGCGGCCGTGGAGCTCTTGATCGGCGACAAGGCGTGGTCCTCCTGGTCCATGCGGCCGTGGCTGGCGCTCAGGCGCGCGGGCCTGCCCTTCACGGAGCGGCTCGTGCGCCTGCGGCGGGACGACACGCGCGAGGCGATCCGCGCGGCGGGCTCGCCAAGCGGGCAGGTTCCGGTGCTGCTGACGGACGACGGCGAGGCGGTGTGGGACAGCCTGGCGATCTGCGAGTGGGCCGCCGAGCGCGCGCCCGCGCTCTGGCCGTCGGACGCCCGCGCCCGCGCCCTGGCCCGCGCCGCGGCGTGCGAGATGCACGCGGGCTTCCCGGCGCTGCGCGGCGAGTTCTCCATGGACCTGCACGCCCGCACGCCCCGCGCGGCCTCCCCGGCGGCGGAGGCCGAGCTGCGGCGGCTGGCGCAGCTGTGGGGCGGGCTGCTGAATCGCTTCGACGGGCCGTTCCTGGCGGGCGGTTGGTCGATCGCCGACGCCGCGTTCACGCCCATGGCCACCCGCTTGCGCACCTACGCCGTCGACCTGCGCGACTTCGGCGACGACGGCGCGGCCGCGGCCTACGGCGAGCGGCTGCTGAGGGAGCCGGAGTTCCTGGCGTGGGAGGCCGACGTCTGACGCGGGTGCACGCGTCGTGCAGGCGTGCAGGTCGTGCAGGTCGTGCAGGTCGTGCAGGTCGTGCAGGTCGTGCAG
>CAXTCO010000113.1:0-7316 GCA_964242255.1 uncultured Caulobacteraceae bacterium
GGCCCGGCCCGGCGGGCGCTGGCGGCGGCGGCGCGGCTGCCGACGCCCGCCTTCGTGGACGCGCTTGTGGCGCGCATGACGCTGGAGGAGAAGGCCGGCCAGCTGACGCTGATGGCCGCCGCCTGGGCCGGCGGCTCCGCGTCGACGCTGAACCCGCCCGCCCGCGGTGGCGGCTTCGACGCCCAGCTGGCGGACGCCGTGGCCGGCCGGCTCACCGGCGTGTTCAACGGCGCGGGCGCGCGCATGGCCGAGCGGATGCAGCGCGCGGTGATGGACGGCTCACGCCTCAAGGTGCCGCTGATCTTCGCCGCCGACGTGATCCACGGCTACCGCACCATCTTCCCCGTGCCGGTGGCGGAGGCGGCGAGCTTCGACCCGGAGCTCGCACGGCGCACGGCGCGGGCCGCGGCGCTGGAGGCCTCGGCCGCCGGCCTCGACTGGACCTTCACGCCCATGGTGGACATCGTCCACGACCAGCGTTGGGGCCGCACCATGGAGGGCGCGGGCGAGGACGTGCTGCTGGGCCGCCTCCTGGCCGCCGCGCGCGTGCACGGTTTCCAGGGCGACGACCTGAAGTCGCCGGACGCGCTGATGGCCTGTGTGAAGCACTTCGCCGCCTATGGCGCGGTTGAGGCGGGGCTCGACTACAACAGCGTGGACCTGTCCATGCGCACGCTCCTGGAGACCTACCTGCCCACCTACAAGGCGGGGGTGGACGCGGGCGCCCTCTCGGTCATGACCGCCTTCAACGAGGTGAACGGCGTGCCCTCCACCGCCAACAAGGCGCTGGTGACGGGCGTGCTGCGGGATCAGTGGGGATTCGAGGGGATCGTCGTCAGCGACTACACGGGCGACGAGGAGATGATCGCCGCAGGCTACGCCGCCGACCGGCGCGACGCGGCGCGCCTCGCCTTCCTGGCGGGCGTGGACATGAGCATGCAGAGCGGGGTCTACGCCGAGCACCTGCCGGGCCTGGTGCGCGACGGCGCCGTGCCCGTGGCGCGGCTGGACGCATCCGTGCGGCGCGTCCTGGCAGTCAAGGCGGCGCTGGGCCTGTTCGACGACCCCTTCCGCCGCATCGACCCGGTGCGGGAGGCGGGGCGCATGCGCCGGCCCGAGACGCTGGCCCTGGCGCGCGAGGCCGGGCGCCGGTCGGCCGTGCTGCTCAAGAACGACGGCGACCTCCTGCCCCTGCCGCGCTCCGGCCGGCGCATCGCGCTCGTGGGCCCCTTCGCCGCAGGCGCGCACGACCTGGACGGGCCGTGGGTGATCTACGGCGACCAGGCGCTGGCCGTGGACCTGGCCGCTGGCGTGCGCGTCGCCGTGTCCGACCCCTCGCTCGTGAGCGTGACGGCCGGCTGCGAGGCGGAGGCTCCCCTGCCCGGCGGGATCGAGGCCGCCGTGGCCGCCGCCCGCGCCGCGGACGTGGTGGTGCTCGCGATCGGCGAAAGCGAGGGCATGTCGGGCGAGGCGCAGTCCCGCACGGAGATCGTCGTTCCCGCCCCGCAGATGGCCCTGGCGGAGGCGGTGGTCGCCGTCGGCAAGCCGGTGGTTGTGGTGCTCAAGAACGGCCGCGCCCTGGCGCTGGAGGGCGCCGTCGCCGCAGCCCCCGCCATCCTGGTGACCTGGTTCTTGGGCACGGAGACGGGTCACGCCGTCGCCGACCTCCTGTTCGGCGCGGAGGGGCCGTCCGGTCGCCTGCCCGTCAGCTTCCCCCACCGCTCGGGGCAGGAGCCCCTGCACTACGACCGCAAGCCCACGGGGCGCCCGGCCCCTCCCGGTCCGCGCCAGCCGTACAAGGCGCAATACCGCGAGGTGGGCGACGTGGCGCTCTACCCCTTCGGACACGGCCTGACCTACGGCCGCATCGCCTACGCCGACCTGCAGCTCTCCGCCGCCGACCTCCCGTGGAACGGGCGGCTGGAGGTCTCCGCCCGGATCCGCAACGACGGCGTGCGGGCGGCCGACGAGCTGGTACAGCTGTACGTGCGCGAACGCGTGGCCAGCGTGACTCAGCCGCTGCGGCTGCTGAAGGCCTTCCGCTGGGTTAGCCTGAAGCCCGGCGCGTCGGAGGTGGTGCGCTTCACCCTGGCGCGCGAAGATCTCGCCTTCGTGCGGGCGGACCTGCGGCGCGAGGCGGAGCCCGGGTCCTTCGACCTGTGGGTCGCGCCCTCAGCCGAGGCCGACGGCGTCCGCGGTGCCCTCCGCCTCCTGCCCGCCGCCTGACGAGTCCAGGCCGGGCGCGGCCAGCACCACGACGGCCGAGACCAGCAGCGCCGCGACCGGCCCCAGCAGCAGCACCGCGTGCATGGACGCCCGCACCGCGGCCGTCTGCGGGAGCGCGGGCCGGTAGCCGGCCAGCGCGTACACGCCGCTGAGGAGCGCCGTGCCCGCCCCCGCGCCGAGCTTCTGGAGAAAGGCGGCCACGCCGTAGCCCAGGGTCGCGCCGCCGGCCGCGTCCACTCCGTCGCGGGGGCACACGTCGGGCAGGAGCGCCCAGAAGGCGAACACCAGCCCCAGCATGGCCACCTGCAGGGCGACGCAGAAGGCCTGGGCGGCCGCCGCGTCCTCCGCCGGGCGGCCCGCGTACGCGGCGGTGGCGGCCACCGCCAGCACCACGGCCGCCAGCCACTGCCGGCGCGCGCCGACCCGCTCGCGCACCCACCACCAGGCGGGCGCCGCGACCAAGCTGGCCAGCCCCATGGCGGCGGCGGTCGGGGCCGCCCGCTCCGGCGCGCGCGCCACCCCCGCGAGAACGTAGAGCACCGAGCCGTTCAGCAGACTGAACCCCACGCCCACCGCCGCGGCCGCTGCGTTCAGCGCCCAAAACCCTCGCGCCCGCCGCAGGGCCGGCCATCTGGGGGAGCCGCCGCCGCCGCGAGCCAAAGGCTCAAGGTCGCCGCCGTCGCCAGCCCCAGCGCGAGGAGGCGCCGCCCGCCCCCGTCCGACACGGCCGCCGCCGCCGTGCGCAGGAGCGGCGCCGTGGCCAGCCCTACACCGAGCGCCCCGGCCGCGCCGAAGACCATGCGCAGGGCGGCGATCGCCCCGCGCTCCCGGCTGTCACGCCCCACCCGTACGCTCAGCGCCGCGAAGGGCACGTTCACCGCGGCGTAGAAGGAGCGGAACAGCAGGTGCGCGGCCAACGCCCAGGCGAAGGCGCCGGGCCCGCGCGGCGTGGCGTACATCCCGACGAACGCCAGGCCGAGCGGCGCAGCCGCTCCCGCGACGAGGGCGCGAGGCCGCCCCATGCGCTCCGCCCAGGCGCCGACCGCGCAGTCCGCCACCCCGTCCCACACCGCGCCGGCCAGCAGGATGGCGCCCGCCGCCGCCGCGCCGACGCCCAGAACGTCGGAATAGTAGAACAGCAGGTACAGGCTGAGGCTTTGCCACAGCAGGTTACAGCCGAAGTCGCCGCTGGCGTAGAGCCCCATGCGGACGGACCTGGATGGGTTCTCTTTTCCAGTCATCTCCGCACCGGAGGCCTCGCTCGGTGCCCCATTCTGCTGATCTGTGCACCTACCCGGCCTAGGACGGGGATCGAGCTTGGGCGGGCGCTAGCGTCTCCTGCTTCTGGCGCTAGCGAAGGGTCTCGGCACGTCGTTCCGCCGAAGCCCGCCCATATACGCCATCTGTCGCCGCGCCTCCTGCTCTCGCACGGCGTCTCGCGGTGAGTGTTCAACTCCGATCCCCGGTACATAGACGGTGAGGCGCCGTCCGACCATCGGCGATGGTGCTGCCGGGTCGGCGCTACGTGGCCGCCCTGCGAAGTCGCGTCCGTTCCCCGGCGCGGGAGCCTTGAGCTGGGGCACACCGGCGGGTGACGCGCAGAGCCTTCTCGCGACGGCTGTTTAAGGATTGCAGGTGCTGTCCTGCACAGGCCTGGGCTCTCGCTCCAGGCCGGAGTCTTTAGCCGACTTTCCCACTCATCGGTGAGTCGGCGCAAATGACAGCGCGCCTATGCAGAGGCGGTCTGAATGACAGACTGAATCGAGCGATACCGGCAGGTCTACTTGGCCCGTGAGTCGATCCAAGCGGCGCCTGACAGTCCTTGTCGGCCGTCACTCAAAGCGACTCCTGGGTCGTTCGGGTCGACTCTGAGCGGAGCCAAGCCACTGTCGAGCAAGATGATCGGCAGCCGGCGGCAGGGCACAGCGTCAGCTCTGGCGCGATCGCTCGCCGTACGCCGGCCTTGCCCGGTCTCGGCGGTGGTGGCCGCTGCGAGCACCTGAGTGTCCACCATCCAGGTTTGAGCTAAGGCTCGCAAAGCACCAGCATTTTCCGAGCCGCGGCTCGCGGCGGTGGCGGGTGCCGCCACTACGCGTCTCCGGATCGAACTTTGCAGGCCGTCGCACGAGCCTGGCAGAGCCGGCGACAAGCCGAGGACTTCCCATCCGTGTAAACCGACAGACCTTTCGCCTGCGCACGGCGGCTCCCATCCAGGTCGCGCCTAACGAATTGCTCGTATTGGTTTTCCGCGCATTCTAAGCAGGTCGGCTGCTCGGATAGTGCTCACCGCATCGTGGGTGGGCGTCGCTCGAACCGTCGAGGTGTCGGTGGTGACGGCGGACACCATGGACACCTCGGGGGTGGTGTCCATCCGGGTGTGCGGGTACGATGATGCTGCTCATGAAGGAGTGAGGCTCGTGACAGGCGCCTGCGCGGCGTGCGGAGTCGCACTGCTTTCGGGCGGTTAGGACGGATGCCCGCCGCTCCCCCGCCGCCGCGGACTCCGCACTCTTCAGACGAAGCGATCGGCGTCACCCGGCTGCGGCCGCGGCCCGAGTTCGACCGCCTGTTCGATGCGCTCGCGGACGTCGAGCGGCTCCGCCTGCTGGAGGCGCTCACCCCATTGAGCCGCCCGGCGGGCGAGCTCGCCTCAAGGCTGGGTCGGACGCGCGACGGCGTGGTCAAGCAGCTGAAGCTGTTGGAGCGCGTCGGGCTCGTCGCGAGCGCGCGAAACGGGAGGCGCGTGTTGTACGTCCTGACCCCGGCCAAACTCTGGGCCATGCTCACTTGGTCCTGCGACCTCTGGGTCACGCTGCCAGCCGCCGGGCTGGAGCCTGCCGAGGACCTGAGCCTTGAGCGGCGCGCGGTGCTGGCCGGCGCGCTGCGGGCCCCGGGCCGTCGGGACATGCTTGAGTGCATGTGTCGCGGCGGGCCCATCTCGCAGGGTGCGGCCGCCTCGGACTGCGGTCTCTCCCAGGGCTTGGCCTCGCGCGGCTTGGCGATGCTGGTCGAGGCGGGGCTGGTCACCGTGCATACGACCGGGCGTCACCACCGCTACAGGGCTTCGCCGCCGGCCCTGGGAGCGCTCGTGCGTTGGCTCCGTGCGGCCGTCGACACCGCCGAGCGGGCCGAGGCTCAAGAGCAGCGGCTCAGGGAGGCCCGAGAGGCGCGCGCGGCCGAACGGCGTCAGCGCTTGGTTGAGAAGGCTGGGCTGAACTTGTCGGCCGAATCGGCGAACCTCCCGAGCGGGATGAGCGACGTGGTGGTCAAGCGGTCGAGAAAGCAGGGGCGTCAGCTGAGCCCCCCGGACATCCGTCAGCTGGACGGCGTCTTCGCCGTGTTCGCCGACGAGGACGACTGCAGGATCGCCTCCGCCGTCTGCGAGGGCGTGGTCACCGGCGGGGATCTCGCCGACAAGCTCGGGTGGCCTCGGGACAAGGTGAGCCGACGGCTGATCCGCTTGGCGCAGGCCGGAGTCGTCGAGAAGCGGCAAGCCGGCCCGTACGTGCGGGCGACACCGATCGTCGCCGGCCTTGTGTCAGCGCAGGCTTGGCTCAAGGCGCTCCGGGTCGGGCCGGCGTCCCGCGACCGGGCGGAAGCCGATCCGCAGCTCCAACGTCGTCGCTGCGAGGCGCTGGCCGACCCAGCCCGCCGGAGCCTGGTGGAGCACATCGTCGCGAGCCCTGGTGCGACGCAGGCGGAGCTTTTTCACGCCTGCGGCCTCCCGCAGGCCGTGGCCTCGCGCGGGGTGGCCCGGCTCAGGACCGTGGGCCTCGTCGAGGTCCGACCGGCGAGCGCGCCGGCGCTGTACGTCGTGGGCGCGACGGCGGTGGAGGAGCTCTGGGCGTGGTCGGAGAGGGCGAAGGCCAAGCTCGCCGCGGGTCGGGTAACGGCCTCAAGGAAGGTGCTGACCCCGCGCGCACCCAGAGGAGCTCCCGCCGCCCCGGGCGCGCCGTCGCCTGCCTCCCGCGCAGCTCCCCTTCCCCCGCCCCACGCGAAGAAGGCCGCGGCCGACGGATCGCCGGCTCTCCTCGACGGGGTGACGAGGTTGGCTGCCGGGAGCCGCCACGCTCCAGATGTCGAACGTGAGCAACCGCTGGACAGAGACGGTTCAACGCGAGCGAAGCCCGATAGGGCATCAGAACCGATGGTCCGCGCCATCGCTCCTTCAGCGACGGTCGTCTCTCCCGCCAAGCTGTCCGGAAGCGCCTTGACGACTCCGCGTGCGCCGCGACCGGCGCTGGCGAGGGTCGCCGACTCGCTCGAGCCAGATGACCTGCGACCAGGGCAATGCTTCGCGTGCCGGGATGGATCACAGATCCTTCTGCTCACCCACAACTACGGTGTGTTCGAGTACGCGCGGAGCGCCGCTGACGGTGCTCCCGTCACCAAAGGAGCGGAGCCGCGCCACCTCCTCGCGGACCGCTTCACCATGGCCGTGGATCCTGCCGCGTTTCCGAAAGAGCGAATCCCTCGATGAACTCCGGGCATGAACTCCGGGGCATGGCGCATTGAAGGTCGCCGTCATGGCCCGAGCTCAGACCGAACAGTGGTACTCGACCGCCGGCCGTGCTGGCGAGCAGGGATGTCTCACAGACAAGAGCGCGAGGCCGCGCGGCGTGCTGCTCCGCGCCTCGAGGGCAAGGGCTGACCCACGGCCACCGTCCGGAGTGGCCGCTGCTGGCGGGCCGCTCCACGCCGGGGTGCCCGGCCGCAGCTGACTCATAGCTGCCGTTCGAAAAGGCTGTTCTGGCGGTCGTGAACTCCTCGGGTGGTCGTGAGGAGCTAACCCGCGGCTCCTCACAAGTTGCTCTGCTGCGAGGCGCTGGGATCGTAAGTCGCACACACTTATAGGCGCGGTAAGTCCGACCTGCTCAATGATCAGCTTAGGAAGAATGTTTTGTCTTGAAAGACTACACTGTGAGCGCCAACAAGGAGGTCGGTCTCTCCGGTCACTGTATCGACAAGTGCGCCACCGTGTGATCCATATGCGATGAGCCAGTCAGTCGACGCTTGACTCACGTGGACGACGCCTTGGGAGGCGGAGCCGTCGAGGACGTGGCCGTTGGCGCTGAGGGCCAGGGTGGGGG
>CAXTCO010000114.1:0-7288 GCA_964242255.1 uncultured Caulobacteraceae bacterium
CCGACGGCGAGAGCGTGGTGCGCGAGACCATCTTCGAGAACCGCTTCATGCACGCGCCGGAGCTCGCGCGGCTGGGGGCGGAGATCACCGTCCACGGCGGCGAGGCGCGCGTCACGGGCGTGCCGGCGCTCCGCGGCGCCCAGGTGATGGCCACCGACCTGCGCGCCTCCGTCAGCCTGGTGATCGCGGCCCTGGCGGCCGAGGGGCGCACGGTGGTGAACCGCGTCTACCACCTGGACCGCGGCTTCGAGCGCCTGGAGCAGAAGCTCAACGCCTGCGGCGCGGACGTGACGCGCCTGCACGGCGACGGCGAGCCCGAGGACGAAGAGTGATGGCCGAGAAGCTGAAGCTGCTGGCGCAGGACGCCGACGACCTCGTGCTCATCTCCGCCGCCCTGCAGGACGCTCAGGTGAAGCTGTCCGACATCAGCTACGCCCCGGCCGCCCGCACCGTCACCTTCCCGCTGACGCGCTACCGTTGGGAGGCCGACGGCAAGGAGCAGGTCGCCGCCGCCGTGCAGTTCGGCGACGTGCTGAACGTGAAGGTGCGCGGGCTGGAGCGCGACAAGACCTGCTCGCTCATGGCGGTGGAGTTCATGGAGAACGCCGAGCCGCCCGGCGGCCATGTGCTGCTCCTCTTCGCCGGCTGCGGCGAGCTGAAGGTGGAGGTCGAATGCGTCGACGCCGCCCTGGCCGACCTCTCCGACCCGTGGCCGGCGGAGGAGACGCCCAGCCACGGCGTGGAGGAGCTGGACGCCTGATGGCGCGCCGCTTCGACGCCTCGGCCCCCGGCTTCGGGGCGGCGTGGGCCGGCTTCCTCGACGAGCGCCGCGGCGCCCCCGCCGACGTGGACGCCGCGGTGGCCGGGATCATCGCGAGGGTGCGCGGCGAGGGCGTTGCCGCGCTCCTCGACCTGACCCGCCGCTTCGACGGCGTCGAGTTGGACGAGGCGGGCCTGCGCGTCACGCCCGAGGAGGTGGAGGAGGGGGCCGCCCGCTGCCCCGCCGAGGTGCGCGAGGCCCTCGCTTTCGCCGCGGAGCGCATCCGCACCTATCACGAGCGCCAGCGCCCCGCCGACGCGCGCTGGACGGACGAGGCGGGCGTGGGCCTCGGCTGGCGCTGGACGCCCCTCGACTCGGTGGGCGTCTACGTGCCCGGCGGCCGCGCGGCCTATCCGTCGAGCCTGTTGATGAACGTGGTTCCCGCCGTGGCGGCGGGCGTCGGGCGCATCGCCCTGGTCACTCCGCCCGGCCGGCTGGAGCCCGCGGTGATGGCCGCCGCCCAGGTGGCTGGCGTGAGCGAGATCTGGCGGGTCGGCGGGGCGCAGGCGTGCGCGGCCCTGGCCTACGGCTGCGGCCCGATCGCGCCGGTGGACAAGATCGTCGGCCCCGGCAACGCCTACGTCTCCGCCGCCAAGCGCCGGCTCTACGGCGTGGTGGGGATCGACGCCCTGGCCGGCCCGTCGGAGATCCTGGTGGTCGCCGACGCCGACAACGACCCCGACTGGATCGCCGCCGACCTCCTCTCCCAGGCCGAGCACGACCCCGACGCCCAAGCGATCCTGGTCACCGATTCTCCCGCCTTCGCCGCCCGCGTCGAGGCCGCCGTCGAGGCGCAGCTCGCCGCCCTGCCCACCGCCGCCGTCGCGCGCGTCTCGTGGGAGCGCCACGGCGCGGTGGTGCTCGCCCCGCTCGAGGCCACGCCCACCCTCGTCGACGCCGTCGCCCCCGAGCACGCGGAGTTCTGCGTCGCCGACCCGGAGGCCCTGGCCGTCCGCGTGCGCCATGCCGGCGCCCTGTTCCTGGGCCGCTGGACGCCCGAAGCCTTGGGCGACTACGTGGCCGGCTCCAACCACGTGCTGCCCACCAGCCGCGCGGCGCGCTTCTCCTCCGGCCTGTCGATCCACGACTTCCTCAAGCGCACCTCGATCCTGTCCGCCTCGCGCGAGGCGCTGGAGCGGCTCGGCCCGCCCACCGTCGCCCTGGCGGACGCGGAGGGCCTGCCCGCCCACGCCCGCTCCGCCGCCCTGCGCCTGGGGCAGCGGGGCCGGTGAGCGCGCCGGCGGGCGGGGAGGGCGACCATCGGCTCGCCGCGATCGAGATCGATCCGCAGAGCCTCGGCGCCGCCACGCCCGACCAGGAGCACGAGCGCGAGGTCGCGATCTTCGACCTCCTGGAGGAGAACAGCTTCCGCCCCGAGGGCGCCGGGCACGGGCCCTACACGCTGAAGCTCTCCAGCGTGGACGGCCGCCTGTGCTTCGACGTCGCGGGCGCCGGTTTCGAGCGCCGCCACCTGCTGTCGCTCACCCCCGTGCGCGCGATCATCAAGGATTACTTCCTGATCTGCGACAGCTACTTCCAGGCCATCCGCGGCGCGACCTCGCAGCAGATCGAGGCCTTGGACATGGGCCGCCGCGGCCTGCACGACGACGGCAGCGAGCGCCTGCGAGAGCGCCTCGCCGGCAAGGTGGAGATCGACTTCGCCACGGCGCGGCGGCTGTTCACCCTGGTCTGCGCCCTCCATCGGCGTGTCTGACGACGGCGCGGCGGCGCGCGCCCCGGGACACGCCCGGGGACACGCTCCGGGACACGCTCCGGGCGCGGTCCTGTTCGCCTGCACCCAGAACCGCGTCCGCAGCCCCATGGCCGCCGCCCTGATGCGCCGCCGCTTCGGCCGGACCACCTTCCTCGACAGCTGCGGCTTGAAGCCCGCGGACGGGATCGACCCTTTCGCCGCCTCCGTCCTCGACGAGCTGGGCCTGGACGCCTCCGCGCACCGCCCCAAGGGCTTCGCCGACCTGGAGGACGGCTCCTTCGACGTGGTGGTCACCCTCAGCCCCGAGGCCCACCACCGCGCGCTGGAGTGGACGCGTCACCTGGCTTGCGACGTCGAATACTGGCCGACCTTCGACCCGGCCGCCGCCGAAGGCTCGCGCGACCAGCGCCTGGACGCCTACCGCCAGGTGCGGGACGGGCTGGACGCACGCATCCTCGCCCGGTTCGGCAGGGCGTCGACGTTCGGCGGCTGATCGCTTACACGTCGCGCTTCCTGACCTGGGGCTCGACCCTTAAGGCGCTTCGCACAACCTGCTATCGCGATCTGCGACATCAGAGAGGCCGCATGGCGAAAGAAGAACTGCTCGAGTTCCCCGGAACCGTGGTCGAACTTCTGCCCAACGCCACTTTCAGGGTGGAGCTCGAGAACAAGCATGAGATCATCGCCCACACCGCCGGCAAGATGCGCAAGAACCGCATCCGCGTGCTGGCCGGAGACAAGGTGCTGGTCGAGATGACGCCCTACGACCTGACCAAGGGTCGCATCACCTACCGTTTCAAATAACATGAAACCGCCGTTGGTGCTGGCCAGCGCCAGCCCGCGACGCCTGAAGCTGCTCGCGCAGATCGGGATCACGCCCGACGCCGTCGCCCCCGCCGACCTGGACGAGACCCCGCTTCCCAAGGAGATGCCCCGCCTCCACGCCGCCCGCCTCGCCCGCGCGAAGGCGGCCGCCGTGGCCGCGACCCGTCCGGGCGCCTTCGTGCTGGCCGCCGACACGGTGGTCGCGGTGGGCCGCCGCATCCTGCCCAAGGCCGCCGACGCCGACGAGGTGCGCCGCTGCCTCGCCCTCCTGTCCGGCCGCGCGCACCGGGTCACGACCGCCGTGGCCCTGGCCGGCCCCGACGGCCGGGTGAGCACGCGCGAGGTCGAGAGCCGCCTGCACGTGAAGCGCCTCACCGAGGCGGAGGTCGCGGCCTACGCCGCCGGCGGAGAGGGGGTCGGCAAGGCCGGCGGCTACGCGATCCAGGGCCGCGCCGGCGCCTTCGTGATCGACCTCAACGGGTCGTACTCGGCCGTGGTCGGCCTGCCGCTCTACGAGACTCGCGCCCTCCTGCAGGGCCGCGGCTGGCCCGCCCCGTGAACCGTGGCGCACGGCCTCGGGTCACGTGAGCACGCCTGCGGGCGTCCGCCGCCTGCTGCTGGACGAGGCGCCCGGCGAGCGTCGCGGCGTCGTGCTCCTCGACGGCCGCCCCGAGCGCCTGCTCGTCGAGCGCGACGGCGAGGCGCCCGCGGCTCCCCTGGGCGCGCGCTTCGTCGGCCGGGTGACGGCGCTCGCGGGCGACCGCGTCTTCGTGGCGCTTCCCGGTGGGCCGGACGGGATCATGCACCCGTCGGGCGGCCGCTTGGCGGAGGGAGCCGTCGTCGAGGTCGAGGTCGCCGCCGAGGCCCACGCGGAGAAAGGGCCGCGACTCCGCTTGCGGGCGGCGGGGGAGGGGGCGCCCCGCCCGCTCGCCCCCGCGCCCGACCTGCCCGCCCGCCTGCAGGGCTTCGCGCCCGAGGCCGCTGTGGAGCGCGGCGCGACCGCGCGCGAGGCCGCCGACCTCGCCGAGGAGGCGGCGCTCGCCGCCGTCCACCGCTTCCGCGGCGGCTTGACGCTCCACGTCGAACCCACCCGCGCGCTCACGGCCGTGGACGTCGACCTCGCCGAAGGGGGCGCGGGCGGGCCGGCCGGCGTCCGGCGGGTGCGCGAGGCCAACCTTTCCGCCATCCGCCACGCCGTCCGCCTGCTGCGCCTCAAGGCCTTGGCGGGCGCGGCGGTCCTCGACCTCGCCGGCCTGCCGGGCCCGGACGATCGCGGCCTGCTGCGCGCCGAAGCCGAGCGCGCCCTGGCGCCCGACGGGCCGGAGGCGTCGGCCCTCGCCCCCGACCGCTACGGCCTCCTCGCCCTGGCGCGCCCGCGGCGGGAGCGGCCGGTCGCCGGCCTCCTGCTCGACGCGGGCGGACGACCGACGGTGCGCACGCTCGCCCAGCGCCTTCTGCGCGAGCTGGAGCGGGCCGCCGCCGCCGAGCCCGGCTCGCGCTGGACCGCCGTCGCGCCGGGCGGCGTCGCCGACGCCCTCGCGCCGCTGCTGCCGACGCTGGGGCCCCGCTTCGGCCTGCGCCGGCTGGCGGACGGGGAGGGGGAGGCCCACATCCGGCCCCAGTGAAACCGCCGTGACGAACGCCGTGGCCGACCCTCGCCCCTGTCCCGCCTGCGGCGAGCCCGCCGTCCACGCGCACCGGCCGTTCTGCTCGGCCCGGTGCGCGGAGGTCGACCTGCAGCGCTGGTTCACCGGCCGCTACGCGGTGCCCGGAGCCCCCGCGGGCGAGGAGCACGAGGACTGACGCGCGGCGCTGGACAGGCGCGCGGGCGCTCGGCTATGTCGCCGCCTCCGCGCCGCGCGCCGGGCCTGGGTAGCTCAGTTGGTAGAGCAGCGGATTGAAAATCCGCGTGTCGGTGGTTCGAATCCGCCCCCAGGCACCACCCCTCCTCACGGCTGTTCCACGCAGTCCATGACACGGGCACGATCATTGCGCGTCACCCATGCTGCAGCGCAATAACATGCCTCAACATGGTGGGTTCGACACTCCAGGACGGCGGAATCTCCTTGACGCCGCAGGAGGCCGCGGTCATGGGTTCCGGACCGCAAATCTGAACAAGCGGTAAGGGTTCGAGCGGCCGAGGCCGCCGCGGACCCCGCCGGCCGGAGCGGGAAGGAGCCACAGAGCCCCTCGCGAAGCCGGTGAAGGAATTTCGGGGTGGAGACGCTCTGGCGCGACGACCCTTGGGCCCAACGTGCTTGATCAACCAGGAACTGGCTGAAGATGCTGGATAAACGAACCACCCCGATGCTGGCGGCCCTTGGCGCCGTCGCGCTCCTCGCCGTGAGCGCGCCGGCCCTGGCGCAGGCGCCGGCGGCCTCCAACACCACCACCACCACCTCCTCCTCCACAGACGCCGCGGCTCCCGCCGCCGCCACCCCGGCCGCCGCCGCCGACGCGGGCGCCGCCCCGGGCCAGACGGCCGCCAAGCACAGCCACGGCGCGGTGCAGATGTTCATCGACGCGACGCCCGTGCCGAAGACCGTGATGATCGGCCTCCTGCTCGCGTCCGTGTTCACCTGGACGCTTCTGATCATCAAGATCTTCGAGTTTTCGTCGCTGAACAAGTCGACCAACAAGTTCTTGGAGGAGTTCCGCGGCGCCCGTTCCATCGCGGACATCAACCGCATCTCCACTCAGGAGGAGTTCGAGGGCAACCCGATGGCCGACATGGCCGCCGCCGCCTCCGGCGAAGTCGAGCTGTCGCGTCAGGCGGGCCTGTCGGTCTCCGGCGAGAACCGCGGCTCCACCATCGACCGCGCCAACGCCGCCGTGGCCGCCGTCCAGGCGGGCCTCGGCAAGCGCCTCTCCTCCGGCATGCAGTTCCTAGCCTCCGTCGGCTCGTCCGGTCCGTTCATCGGCCTGTTCGGCACCGTGTACGGCATCATGAACAGCTTCATCGGCATCGCCGACACGGGCACGACCAACCTGGCCGCCGTGGCCCCCGGCATCGCCGAGGCCCTGCTGGCCACCGGCATCGGCCTCTTCGCCGCCATCCCCTCGGTGATCTTCTACAACTACTTCCAGACGCGCATCTCCGCCTACGGCACGCGCACGGAAGGGTTCGTGGCCGAGCTGATGAACGCCATCTCGCGCCAGCTCGACAAGGGAGCGTAATTCCCTATGGCAGCCAAGCTCGCGGGGCCTGGCGGCGGCGGCAAGTATCACGTCGATGCGAACAGCGAGATCAACGTCACGCCGTTCGTCGACGTGATGCTGGTCCTCCTGATCATCTTCATGGTGGCGGCTCCGCTGGCCGTGTCGAAGATCAAGGTGGAATTGCCGGTCGCCAACGCCCCTGACACCCCGAACCCGCCCAAGCCCTTCAACATCTCGATGAAGCCGGACGGCTCGACCTACCTCCAGGACCAGCCGACCACGACGGAGACCGTGGGGACGGACCTGAAGAAGGCCATCGGCAGCCGCAACCCCGACAAGGAGCGCATCTTCATCCGCGCGGACAAGGACGTCCTCTACGGCGACTTCACCAAGGTGATGGCCAGCCTGCAGGACAACGGCTTCTATTCTGTGGCCCTCGTGGGCGAGGACAAGGCGGGCGTGGGAGGGCACAAGAAATGACCGATGCGCCTCCCGTCCACCGCTACGACCCGCTCACGGACGAGCGGCCGCGCCGCAAGGGGCTCTCTCAGAGCTCTCTCATCGGCATCACCGTGGCGGCGATCCTCCACGCCGGCCTGTTCTTCTGGATCTACAAGACCAAGTTCGAGGTGAAGCCTTACGAGGCTCCGCCGGAGGACGTGATTAAGGTGGAGGCGCCTCCTCCGCCACCGCCGCCGCCGCCCCCGCCGCCCCCGCCGACGCCGGCCAACAAGCCGCCGCCGCCGATCGCGCCGCGCGCGGTTCCCCCG
>CAXTCO010000115.1:0-7205 GCA_964242255.1 uncultured Caulobacteraceae bacterium
GCCTGGCTGCGCGCGCCCGCCCCCCCGGAGCCCGAGTCCAGCCGCTACGCCTCGCCCTCCACCTTCGCGGAGAGCCGGCGCGGGCCGGCGCCCTCGCCCTTGGCCGCCGCGCCGGGCGGGCTCGGACGGTTCCGCCGCGGCGAACTGGTCCACCGCCTGCTGCAGCTCCTGCCCGACCTGCCGGCCGCCGACCGTCCCTCGGCGGCCGAGCGCTGGCTCGCCCGCGAGCGCGACCTCTCCCCCGACCAGCGCCGCGAGATGACCCGCGCCGCCCTGGGCGTGCTGGAGGATCCCCGCTTCGCCGAGGTGTGGGCGCCCGGCTCGAAGGCGGAGGCGGCGGTCGCGGGCTCCGCCCCGGGGCTGCCGGACGGCCTGGCCGTCTCCGGCCGTGTGGACCGCCTGCTGGTCACGCCCGACCGGGTGTGGGTGGTGGATTTCAAGACCAACCGCCCTTCGCCCGACCGGATCGAGGGCGCGGACCCCGCCTACATCGCGCAGATGGCCATCTACGCCGCCGTGCTCCGCGCCGTGTTCCCGGGCCGCCGGGTGGAGGCGGCCCTGGTGTGGACGGACGGCCCCAAGCTGATGCCCGTGCCGGACAACGTGATGGACGCCGCGCTGCAGCGCCTGCGCCAGGGGCGTTGAAGCGGGCGGCGTCGCGGCCTACCTCCCCGCATCGGCGGCCTTCGAGTCGGGCGCGCCCAGGAGGTTCCGTTCCCATGGCCACCACCAAGGTCACCGACGACAGCTTCGAGCTCGACGTCCTCAAGTCCGGCAAGCCCGTGCTGGTGGATTTCTGGGCGGAGTGGTGCGGACCCTGCAAGCAGATGAACCCCGCGCTCGACCAGATCAGCGAGGAGCTGGCCGACCAGCTGACCGTCGCCAAGGTCAACATCGACGAGAACCCCATGGCCCCCGGCCGCTACGGCGTCCGCGGCATCCCCACCCTGCTCCTGTTCAAGGAGGGCCAGGTCGCCGGCATGAAGGTGGGCGCCATGCCCAAGAGCAAGGTGCTGGAGTGGCTGGGCGAGGCCGGGGTCAAGGCCGCCGCCTGAGCCGCCCGGCCGGTACGTCCCGCCCCCGTCGGCCTTGTGGCGGCGTGACGCCATGACGGACCTCCCCCTGATCCTGGCCCTCGACCAGGGCACCACCTCCTCCCGCGCCATGGTGTTCGACGCGCGGGCGCAGGTCGTCGCCGTCGACCAGGCGGAGTTCCCGCAGGCCTACCCGGCCGAGGGCTGGGTCGAGCACGATCCGGAGGCGATCTGGCAGACGCAGCTGCGCACCGCGCGGCGCGCCCTCGCCCGCGCCGAGGCGAAGGGCGGCCGCGTCGTCGCCCTGGGCCTCACCAACCAGCGCGAGACCGCCGTGGTGTGGGAGCGCGACACCCTGCGGCCGATCCACAACGCCGTCGTCTGGCAGGACCGCCGCACCGCCGACCGCTGCCGCCGCCTCGCCGCCGACGGGGCGGGGGACCTGGTGGCCGAGCGCACGGGCCTGCGGCTCGACCCCTACTTCTCCGCCACCAAGATCGCCTGGATCCTCGACCGCGTGGAGGGCGCGCGGGCGCGGGCGGAGGCGGGGGAGCTGGCCTTCGGCACGGTGGACAGCTGGCTGATCACCCGGCTGACGGGCGGCCGCGTCCACGCCACGGACGCCACCAACGCCAGCCGCACCAGCCTCTGCGACATCCGCCGCGGCGCCTGGGACGAGGAGCTGCTGCGCCTGTTCGGCGTGCCCGCCGCCGTGCTGCCCGAGATCAAGGAGTGCGTCGACGACTACGGCGAGACCGACGCGGAGCTGTTCGGCCGCCCCCTGCCGATCCGCGGCGTCGCGGGCGACCAGCACGCCGCCCTGATCGGCCAGTGCGGCTTCACAGAGGGCGACATCAAGTCGACCTACGGCACGGGCGCCTTCGTGCTGGTCAACACCGGCGAGGCGCCGCGGCCCTCGGCCAGCCGGCTGCTGACCACGCTCGCCTACCGGCTGGACGGGCGCAGCATCTACGCCCTGGAGGGCTCCATCTTCACGGCCGGCGCGGCGGTGCAGTGGCTGCGCGACGGGCTGGGCGTGATCCGCGGCGCGGCGGAGACGGAGGGGCTGGCCGCCGGCCTCGGCGAGGCCGGCGCAGGCGGCGTCTACATGGTGCCGGCCTTCACGGGCCTGGGCTCGCCGCACTGGGACCCCGACGCCCGCGGCGCCCTCTACGGCCTGACCCGCGCGACCGGTCCCGCCGAGCTGGCGCGCGCGGCGCTGGAGAGCACGGCCCTGCAGTCGCACGACCTCTTGGAGGCGGTGCGCGGCGACGGGGTGGCGCCCGTCAGCCTCAAGGTGGACGGCGGCATGACGGCCAACGACTGGTTCTGCCAGGCCCTGTCGGACGTTTGCGGCCTCGCCGTGGAGCGGCCGGCCGTGCTGGAGACCACGGCGCTGGGCGCGGCCTACCTCGCGGGCCGCGGGGCGGGCGTCTACGGCGGGTTCGAGGAGTTCCGTTCCGTGTGGCGTCTGCAGCGCCGCTTCGAGCCCGCCATGGACGCGAGGCGGCGGGCGCGGCTGCTGGCGGGGTGGGAGGACGCGGTCGGCCGCACCCTGTCCCGCCGCGCCTGACGCCCGTCAGCCGCGGTTCATGC
Organism: uncultured Caulobacteraceae bacterium; assembly: GCA_964242255.1. Lineage (GTDB taxonomy): Bacteria > Pseudomonadota > Alphaproteobacteria > Caulobacterales > Caulobacteraceae > JASLDZ01. Next base: position 2,631 of record CAXTCO010000115.1, read on the forward strand.
AACGCGTCCCAAGGTCGGGGTGTTCAATCCTCCGCACCCCACGGGAGAGGTCATGCAGAAGCTCATCGCCGGCGTCCTCGCCGCCGCCAGCGTGGTCGGGGCCGTCGCCGTCACCGCCGCCCCCACCGCGGCTTCGGCGCAGCCGTACTACGGGCACCACCACCGCTACTGGCGCCACCACTACGGCTACGGCCCCTACTGCGGCTGGCGTTGCCACCACTCCTGGCGCCGCCATCACTACCGCTACTGAGGCGGACGCCGGCCGTGGCTGAGCGGGAGGTCGTCCTCGCCCTGGACGCGAAGCTCACGGTCGGCGAGGGGCCGCGGTGGCATACGGGCGAGCGGGCGCTCTACTTCGTGGACGTGCCCGCCCGCACGCTGCACCGCTGGGATCCCGCCACGGGCGAGCGCCGCAGCCGCGGCTTCGACGCCCCGTGCGCCTGCTTCGCCTTTCGCGCCGGCGGCGGCTTCGTGCTCGGCATGCAGGCCGGCTTCGCCCTGATCGACGGCTTCGACGCCCCGCTCCGCCCCTTCGGCGAGCAGGTGGAGGCCGACCGGCCGTGGAGCCGGCTCAACGACGGCCGCACCGACCCGCAGGGGCGCTTCTGGGCGGGCGCGATGGACACCTCCAAGCAGCACCACGACGGCCGCCTGCACCGGCTCGACCCGGACGGGACGGTGACCACCTGGGCGGACGGCGCCTACACCTCCAACGGCGCGGCCTTCTCGCCGGACGGACGGACCTTCTACTACTCCGACACGCCCGAGCACCGGCTGGACGCGTTCAGCTTCGACGGGGCGACCGGGGCGGTCTCGAACCGGCGCACCTTCCACCAGTGGCCCTTCGGGCATGGCCGGCCGGACGGCGGCTCCGTCGACGCGGAGGGCTTCTACTGGTCGGCCCTGTACGCCGGCGGGCGCGTGGCGCGCCTGTCGCCGGCGGGCGCGGTGGTGGAGGAGGTGGCGATCCCCGCCCCCAAGCCCACCATGATCGCCTTCGGCGGCGGCGACCGGCGCACCGCCTACGTCACCAGCGCCCGCGAGGGCCTGTCGGATGACGACCTCGCCGCCTTCCCCGGCTCCGGCGGGATCTGGACCTTCCGGGTGGACGTCCCCGGCCTGCCGGAGACGCCCTTCGCCGGCTGAAGCGCGGGGCGGGTCAGGCCAGCCACACCATCATGCGCGACTCCACCTCGCCGCCGCGGGCCAGACACATGCGGGCGCGGCGGTCGCCCGTGTAGAGGAACCCCGCCTTCTCCAGAACGCGGCCGGACGCCGGGTTGTCGACGAAATGCCCCGACTGCAGCGCGCGCAGCCCCCACTCGCGCACCCGCCCGAGCGCCGCCGTGAGCGCCTCGGTGGCGTAGCCCGCACCCCAGCAGCGCGGCCCGAACCAGTAGCCGACCTCGGCCAGCCTCTCGCCTTCGCGCCGGGTGAAGCCGAGCAGGCCGGCGAGGCCGTCCTCGTCGACGACGGCGAAGGCGCGCTCGCCGGGCGGCGGATCCTCCCACCGCGCGGCGAAAGCCCGGGCGTCCTCCAGCCCGTAGGGATGCGGCGCCGAGGTCAGCATGCGCGCGACCGCCGGGTCGCCCACGTAGGCGGCGATCCGCTCGGCGTCGGCGGGCCCGGGGCGGCGCAAGGTCAGCCGCTCGGTGGTGATGGGCCTGTCGGGCCAGACTTCGTCCATGTGCGTCCCCCTCGCCGGCCTTGAGCCGGGCGCCTTGCGGGGAGCGGGTGCGAAGACGGGGAGCCCGGTGATCCGGACTCCCCGCAAGGTCTTCCTGCGGTCCGGATCGGGGCCTGGGCGCCGATCCGGACGAAACGTCGTCGGAGCGGAGCCTACTCGGCGGCCATCGCCACCGGGGCGGACGGGATGATGTTCACGTAGGTGCGGTCGTCGCGCTTGGTCGTGAACTTCACCTGGCCGTGGGCGGTGGCGAACAGGGTGTGGTCGCGGCCTAGGCCGCAGTTGTCGCCCGGCCAGAACTTGGTGCCGCGCTGGCGTACGATGATGTTGCCGGCCAGCACGGCCTCGCCGCCGAACTTCTTCACGCCGAGGCGCTTGGAGTGCGAGTCGCGGCCGTTGCGGGACGAGCCGCCGGATTTCTTGTGAGCCATGGGAGGGTCTCCTTCGCTCTGGTCTTAGACTTGGTCGCCGGAGGCGGCGGCGGCTTCACCCGAGGCCATGGAGCCGGTCTCGGCGGCGGCGGCGGGATCGACGTCGGTCTGCGCGCCGGCGGCCGGCGTCTCGGACACGGGCTGCTCGACGTCGGCGGCGGTGGCCGGCTCCGGCGCCTTGCGGGCGCGCTGGGGAGAAGCCTCGGACGCGGCGGCCGCGGTCGGCTCGACCGAGGGCGCGGACGCCGGTCGGGCCTGCACCTCGGCGGTGGTCGCCATCGGGGCGAGGCCGCGGGCGCGGGCGTTCAGCACCGAGCGCGGCGTCAGGTCCACCGTGCCGTCCCACTTGGCGGACAGGCCGGCGCCCTCCAAGCCGGTGACGCGCAGCACGCTCTCGCTCTGGCGGTGGCCGTTGGTGCGGCGATAGCCCTGGCGGCGGATCTTCTTGAAGACCTTGATCTTCTCGCCGCGGCGCGTCTCGATCAGCGTGGCGCGGACCACCGCGCCCTCCACGAGCGGGGAGCCCAGGGTGGCCTCGCCCTCGCCGCCGCCCATCATCAGCACTTGGTCGAACGCGACCTCGGCGCCGACGTCGCCGTCGAGCTTCTCCACCACGAGCACGTCGCCGGGCTGGACGCGGTACTGCTTCCCGCCGGTCTTGATCACCGCATACATCACTTGAGGGCCTTCTTGGTCTTGGCGCGAAGGGCGGCTTTCTCTCGACCGCCTCAGGGCATGGAACAACGAGCGCCCGAGGCGGACCGCGGGCGAGGGCGCGTTCCTACAGCGGGGCGGGGCCGGGGGTCAAGGCGGTCGGCGGAGCAGCTTCAGGAGAGCGGCCAAAGCCCCGATCACCACCAGCGTCTGGAATCCCACGGCGCCGAACATCCCCTTGAGGATGTCGGCCTTCACGTCGGCGAGGTCCGCCTTGCTCGCCTTCTGGTCGAGCTCCGCCTTGAGCACGGCGACGTCCGCGCGCGTGGCGAGGTCGGCCAGATCGACCTCCCGCGTGCGCCGGACGAGGGAGGTGACCACCTCCGCCTGCGCCTCGCTGAAGCCGACGGAGGTCAACCCCTTGATGAAAGCGTGCGTGTCGAAGGTGATCGCGTTCACGCGGGCAGACTAGGACCGCACGCCGCCCTGGCGGGTCACCCCTGCGCCGTCTTCGGCTGCGGCAGCACGCCCAGAAGCTGCAGCTTGAAGATCAGCACCGCGCCCGGCGGGATCTGGCCGCCGCCCGCGCCCTCGTCGCCGTAGCCGAGCTTGGACGGCACGTAGAGCTCCCACTCGTCGCCGGGACGCATCAGCGGCAGGGCCTCCATCCAGCCGGGCACGAGGTGGTCCAGCGGCATCACCGCGGGCTGGCCGCTGGCCAGGGTGGAGTCGAACACCGCGCCGTCCACCAGCTTGCCCTCGTAGTGGACCTTGATCTCGTCCCCCTGCGCGGGGTGCGCGCCTGCGGCGGGGCCGGAGCGCAGGATGCGGTACTGCAGGCCCGAGGGCAGCACGACCACGCCGCGCGCTTTGGCGTTCTTGGCCAGGAAGGCCTCGCCCGCGCGCTGGGCGGCCTCCACCTGCGCGGGGTTCGCGTCGGGCGCCTGCGCGCCGGCCCGGTTGCAGGCGGCGAGGGTGAAGAGGGTCAGGGCGGAGGCGGCGAGCAGGCGGCGCATGGGCGGAGGTCTCCGGCGCCGGGCGGGCGCGGTGGCGGGCTTCAGGGAAAGCGGGGCGGGTAGCCGCTGGCGCGCAAGGCGTCGGCGATCTGGTCGGTGTGGCCGGCGTCGCGCGTCTCCACCATCACGTCGAACTCGGCGCCCTTGGCGGGCACCTCAAGCGCCATGCGGTTGTGCGTCACCTCGATGATGTTGCCGCCCGCCCCGCCGATCACGGCGGAGACGGTGGCCAGAAGGCCCGGCCGGTCGTCGCCGACGACGCGGAAGCGCACGATGCGCCGCTCGCGCACCAGCTCGCGGGTGAGCACGCTGGCCAGGAGCCGGCTGTCGATGTTGCCGCCGCACAGGATCAGGCCGCAGCGCCGCCCGCGGAACCGCTCGGGGTAGGCCAGGAGCGCGGCCAGGGCGGCGGCGCCCGCGCCCTCCGCCACCGTCTTCTCCACGTTGGCGTAGAGGGCGACGGCCTGCTCCAGGTAGGGCTCGTCGACCAGCAGCACGTCGTCCACCAGGGGGCGGGCGGTGCGGAAGGTGAGGTCGCCCACCGCCTTCACGGCGATGCCCTCCGCGATGGTCTGGCCGCCGATGCGCTGGGCGTAGCCGCGCAGGCGCGCGGTGAAGGAGGGGTACATGGCCGCCTCCACGCCCAGCACCTCCGCCTGCGGCCGCACGGCCTTGACCGCCGTGGCCACGCCCGAGATCAGGCCGCCGCCGCCGATGGGCACGGGGAAGACGTCCAGGTCCGGCGCGTCCTCCAGCATCTCCAGCGCCAGGGTGCCCTGGCCGGCCA
>CAXTCO010000116.1:0-7179 GCA_964242255.1 uncultured Caulobacteraceae bacterium
GCGTTGCGGCGGGGCGCGCCGCTCACGCCGCCCGCGGCGCGAACAGGATGAGCCCGGCGCCCGCCAGGCGGACGCCGGCCCCGAGCAGCTCCCACCCGTCCGGCGTGCGCGCCTCCACCAGCCGCAGCCACAGCAGCGAGGCGGTGATGTACACGCCCCCGTAGGCGGCGTAGGCGCGGCCGGCCGTGTCGCTGTCGATGCGCGTCAGCAGGAAGGCGAAGGCGGCGAGGCACAGGACGCCCGGCGCGATCCAGAGCGGCGAGCCGCCGGCCTTCGACCAGCGCCAGAAGGTGAAGCAGCCCGCGATCTCCGCGAAGGCGGCCAGGACATAGACCAGGAACGCCGCGGCCGGCGTCATGCCCGCGCTCTCCAAACTCTGGAACGAAGAGACGGAAGCCCGGCCCATGGCCTGCTCCCGCCTCCCCGGCGTCTCCGCGTCAGAAGTGGAAGATCACGTCGCCCGACAGGACGACGGAGTTGTAGCGGCTGGGCGTCCCGCCGTAGTTGCTGTTGCCGTTGAAGGCCTTGGCGTCGAGCGCGCGGTAGTAGGCGATCTCAGGCCGGAAGGTGATCTGCGGCGACAGCCAGTGCTGCACGCCCACCGCGAAGGCGGCGTAGGCCGTCTTCACACCTGTGCGCTGGCCCTGCATGTCGTCGAAGTACTCCGCCCGGAAGGACAAGTTGTCGAGCGGGCGGAAGCGATAGTTCCAGTAGGTGAGGTACGTCTGGACGTTCGTGGTGCACGTCAGAGAGGTGGGGTTGTTGCACTGGGCGATGCCGGGCGCGTTGAACGGCAGGCGCTGCGGGCTGAACGGCGTGCCGCCGTTCAGGTACGCCTGGAGGGCGATCGGGTTGTTGGCGTTGGGCACGTTGTTCTCGTGCACGTTATAGGTCTCGAACGCCACGTGGAACTTGTCGGTGAACTTGTGATAGTAGGTGAAGCCCAGCCATTGCAGGTTGTTGTAGCCCCACACGCCGTCGTTGATGCCATCGGCGCAGAAGTAGATGTCATCTCGCGCGCTGTCGCTCTCATAGCGGAGGCAGCCGACGAAGGAGGGCTTGGCGCCCGGGTCTTTCAGGTAGCGCGTGCCCGGGTAGAGCGGGTTGGGGAACGGGTTGGTCTCGTGCTTGCCCCAGTTCCAGATGGCCGTGTCGGTCCCGATCACCACGCCGGCCTGAACAGTGATGTTCTTGGTCGCCTGCAGCGAGAACACGACTCCCGTGTTGGTGTAGTTGTCGAAGCTGTAAGTCATGGAGTGCGAGTACATGTAGTTGTTGGGCGCCAGCTGCGCCTCGATGTCGGGGATGGAGATGTAACGCCCGACGCGCACCAGCAGGCCCTTGGCCACCTGCGGGAAGTACAGCTCTCCGTAAACCATAGGGAAGTCGTAGCCCTGGTAGCGGTTGCCGCGGAGGAGCTGCTGGCTCGCCAGCCCGTAGGAGGTCGTGTAGCGGTAGTCGACGCCGTAGAGGGCCGACACGCGGAAGCCCCAGTCGACGTGGTCCTTCTGCACGGTGTCGGGCGTGCGCTCGGCGTAGAGCACGAGCTGGTCGAGCTGGATCGTGTTCGGGTCGTAGTCGTAGGCGCCGGGCGCGTTGCCGCCCTTCTTGCCGTTGGTGGAGACGTTGAAGCCGACGTTTCCCCAGCCGTAGATCTGGATGTGGGCGTCCTGCAGCGCCTGGCCGAGCTTGGTCGGCGCGAGGGCGTTCATCAGCGGGCTGTCCACCGAGTTCGGGCGGGTGACGCCGAGGGAGGTGGTGGCGCCGTAGGGCCACTCGGTGAACGGGTAGGGCGGCTGGGTGACCGGCTGGGGCGGAACGTCGTCGCGGCGCGCGGCCGGGGCGTTCGGATCGGCGGGCGGCCCCTCCTGACCCTCCTCGGCGACATAGGTGTGCACGAGCCGCTGGAAGAAGCTTCCGCCCGAGGGCGCCGTGGGGGCCGGAGCGCCGGCGTCCGCGGCGGCGGGGGGCGAGGCGCGCTGGGCGTCGTCTTCGGCGTGGGCGGCGAGCGGGGCGGCGAGGCTGAGGGCGGCGCAGCCGAGCAGGGCTGCTGTGAGGCGGGACACGACGATCATCTCCGGGCTGTCGAGGGGTGTTCCGCGTCTAGGGCGCGGTTGACGGCGAGCACGTTCACGCGCGGCTCGCCGAGGATGAGCAGGGTGCGGCCCTGCGTGTTGCGGTCGATCACCTCCTGCACGGCGACGGTCGGCACGCTGCGGGCGGCGGCCACGCGCGGCGCCTGCAGGGCGGCGAACTCCGGCGAGACGTCGGGATCGAGGCCGGACGCCGACGTGGTGACCGCGTCGGGCGGCAGGGCGCCGCCGGGCGCCTCCTTCGCCAGGGCGCCGGCGTCCTTGGCGACGCGGTCGGCCAGCCTGGGGTCGAGCGGGCCGTAGTTGGAGCCGCCGGACGCGGTCGGGTCGTAGCCGCTCCCCGCGGCGGAGGGCCGGCCATGGAGATACTCGGGTCGGGCGAACGCCTGGCCGATCAGCGCCGAGCCCACCACGCGGCCCCCGCCGTCCCTCACGAGCGACCCTTGCGCGGGGCCGGGCAGCGCCAGGGCGACCCCTGTGACCGCCAGCGGATAGGCGACGCCGGTCAGCAGCGTCATGAGGCCGAGGGTGACCACGGCCGGTCGGATGTGGCTGAGCATGGACGCGGGCCTCAGGCGAGGTGCAGGGCGGAGACGATCAGGTCGATCGCCTTGATGCCGATGAAGGGGGCGACGACTCCCCCCAGGCCATAGATCAACAGGTTGCGGCCCAAGAGCTGGCCCGCGCCGACGGCCCGGTACTTCACCCCGCGCAGGGCCAGCGGGATCAGCGCCACGATCACCAGGGCGTTGAAGATCACCGCCGACAGGATGGCGCTGTTGGGCGAGCTCAGCCGCATCACGTTCAGGGCTCCGAGCGCCGGCAGGGCGGTGACGAAGATCGCCGGGATGATGGCGAAGTATTTCGCCACGTCGTTGGCGATGGAGAAGGTGGTCAGGGCGCCGCGGGTGATCAGCAGCTGTTTGCCCGTCTCGACGATCTCGATGACCTTGGTGGGGTCGCTGTCGAGGTCGACCATGTTGCCGGCCTCGCGCGCGGCCTGCGCGCCCGTCTGCATGGCCACGCCGACGTCGGCCTGGGCGAGCGCCGGGGCGTCGTTGGCGCCGTCGCCGCACATGGCGACCAGGCGGCCCTTGGCCTGCTCCTCGCGGATCAGGCGCAGCTTGTCCTCCGGGGTGGCCTCGGCGAGGAAGTCGTCGACGCCGGCCTCCGAGGCGATGGCGGCGGCGGTGACGCGGTTGTCGCCGGTGATCATCACCGTGCGGATGCCCATGCGGCGCAGGTCGGCGAAGCGCGCCTTGATGTTGGGCTTCACCACGTCCTTCAGGTGGATCACGCCGACGAGCCGGCCGTCCTCCGCCACCGCCAGGGGGGTGCCGCCGGAGCTGGCGATGCGCTTGACCGCGTCGCGCAGCTCGGGAGGCATGGTCTCCCGCGTCAGGCCCAGCTGGTCGAGCACGGCGTCGACCGCGCCCTTGCGCCAGCTGCGGCCGTCCGCCTCCAGGCCCGACTGGCGGGTGGTGGCGCTGAAGGGGACGGCCGTGGCGCCCTTGGGCGTGTCGGAGCGCACGCCGTCCACGGCCGCCAGCTCGACGATGGAGCGGCCCTCGGGCGTCTCGTCGGCCAGGCTGGCCATGAGCGCGGCGCGCAAGGCGGCCTGGGGGGGCAGGCCGGGCGCGGGGACCACCTCGGTGGCCATGCGGTTGCCGAAGGTGATGGTGCCCGTCTTGTCGAGCAGCAGGGTGTCGCAGTCGCCCGCCGCCTCCACGGCGCGGCCGCTGGTGGCCAGCACGTTGAACTTGAGCAGGCGGTCCATGCCCGCGATGCCCACGGCCGAGAGCAGGCCGCCGATGGTGGTGGGGATCAGGCAGATGAACAGCGCGCCCAGCACCAGCGGGTCGAGCGTCACGCCGGAGAACTTGCCGAGGCCCAGCAGGGACACCACGGCGATCTCGAAGATCAGCGTCAGGCCGGCCAGCAGCACGGCGAGTGCGATCTCGTTGGGCGTCTTGCGCCGGTCGGCGCCCTCCACCATGGCGATCATGCGGTCGAGGAAGGAGGAGCCCTGGGCGGCGGTGACGCGCACCTTGATCCAGTCGCTGACCACGGTGGTGCCGCCGGTGACGGCCGAGCGGTCGCCGCCCGACTCGCGGATCACGGGGGCGCTCTCGCCGGTGATGGCCGCCTCGTTGACGCTGGCCACCCCCTCCGTGATCTCGCCGTCGGAGGGGACCATGTCGCCCGCCTCCACGAGGATCAGGTCGCCGACCTTGAGGTCGCTGGCGGCGACCGGGCGGGTCGCGCGCCCGGTCTGGTCGACCAGGAGCTTGGCCTGGGTGTCGACGCGGGCGGCGCGCAGGCTGTCGGCGGCGGCCTTGCCGCGGCCCTCGGCCACGCCCTCGGCGAAGTTGGCGAACAGCACGGTGGCCCACAGCCACAGGGCGATCTGCGCGGCGAACAGCACCGGCCCGTGCGACAGCAGCGCGGCGACGAGCGACGCGGTGGCGAGCGCCGCCACCACCTCCGTCGCCAGGATCACCGGGTTGCCGGTGAGGGCGCGGGGGTCGAGCTTGACGAAGGCGTCGCGGAGGGCGCGGCCCAGGATCGCGCCTTGCGATCCCGAGGACGCGATCGGCGCGGTGACGGCGGAAGCCATGGGTCGTCAGGTCCTGAGAGGGATCAGCGGTGCAGCGCGCCGAGCATCTGGAAGTGCTCGACCAGCGGGCCCAGGGCGAGGGCGGGGAAGAACTGCAGGCCGCCCAGGATCAGGATCACCCCGATCAGGAGGCCGATGAACAGCCCGTTGTCCGTCGGCAGCGTGCCGGCGGTGGGCTGCAGCTTGGGCTTGGCGGCCACCGCGCCCGCGATCGCCATCACCGGGATCAGATAGGCGAAGCGCCCCAGCGCCATGACGATCCCCAGCGTCGCGTCCCACCACGGCGCGTTGGCGGTGAGGCCGTTGAAGGCCGAGCCGTTGTTCCCCGCCGCCGACGAGTAGGCGTAGAGCAGCTCGGTCAGGGCGTGCGGCGTGTCCGCCGGCGCGGACAGGCCCTTGAGCGCCACCGGCAGCACGGCGGCCGTCGCGGTGAAGCCCAGGATGCACAGGGGCAGGATCAGCACGGACAGGAGCGCGAACTTCACCTCGCGCGCCTCCACCTTCTTGCCGAGGTATTCGGGCGTGCGGCCCACCATCAGGCCGGCGATGAACACGGAGAACAGCGCCATCACCACGATCCCGTAGAGGCCGGAGCCGACGCCGCCGGGCAGGATCTCGCCCAGCTGGATCAGGAACAGCGCCACGCCCCCGCCCAGCGGCGTGAAGCTCTCGTGCATGCCGTTCACCGCGCCGCAGCTGGCGCCGGTGGTCATGGCGGCGAACACGGCGGTGGCCGCCGCGCCGAAGCGCACCTCCTTGCCCTCCATGTTGGGCGTGGGCGTCACATGCAGGACGTGCTGCAGCGCGGGCACGGGCTGGGTCTCGGCCACGTAGATGGCGGAGGCCGCAGCGCCCAGCAGGATCACCATGGCGGCGACCAGCGCCCGGGCTTCCTTGCGGGCGCCGGCGATGATCCCGAAGGCGACCACGCAGGCGAAGCCCAGGCAGTTCATCGCCACCATGGCGATGAAGTTGGTCAGGGGCGTCGGGTTCTCGAAGGGATGGGCGCTGTTGGCGCCGAAGAAGCCGCCGCCGTTGGTGCCGATCTGCTTGACGGCCTCCTGGCTCGCCACCGGCCCGACCGTCAGCGTCTGCTTGGCGCCCTCCAGCGTCACGGCGTCCACGTGCTGCGCCAGCGTCTGCGGCACGCCCTGGACGAGCAGCGCCACCGCCATGACGAACGACAGCGGCAGGAGCACGTAGAGGGTGACGCGCACCAGATCGCGCCAGAAGCTGCCCAGCGCCTCGCCGCGGTGGGCGGCGAAGGCGCGGGCGAGCGCGCCCACGACCGCGATCCCCGTGGCCGCCGAGACGAAGTTCTGCACCGTAAGCCCCGCCATCTGGCTGAGGTTCGACAGCGTCGATTCGCCCGAGTAGCTCTGCCAGTTGGTGTTGGTGACGAAGCTGACGGCCGTGTTGAACGCAAGGTGCGGGCTCATGCCCGCGAAGTGCAGCGGGTTCAGCGGCAGCACGCCCTGCCCCCGCAGGATCAGGTAGAGCAGCACGAAGCCCGCGCCGTTGAAGGCGAGAAGCGAAGCGGTGTAGCCGACCCAGGATTGACCCTTCTCAGGATCGACGGCCGCGGCGCGGTGGAACAGCGTCTCCACGGGGCGCAGCACCGGGTCCAGCCATGTGCGGCCGCCCTGCAGAACGGCGGCCAGGTAGCCGCCCAGCGGCCACGCGAGCGCGACCGACAGGCCGATGGTGAGGGCGATCTCCGCCCAGCCCTGCCAGTTCATCGTACGCCCTGCTCAGAACTTCTCAGGCCGCAGCAACGCGGCGACCATGTATACGGCGATCCCGAGAGTCGCCACGATGTACAATCCACCGATGATCATCGGGTCAGCCTCGGCGAAGGACGGTGACGTAGCCGCCCAACAACAGGAAAATCCCCGCGCCGAGCGCGAGGTATGACAGGTCAGCCATTCGCCGCCCCTTCGAAGGAAGGCGGTGGTTAAACCATCGCTGCATAAGAATTCCATACAGAGTTCCGTCGACGCCGACGCCAAGGGGCGCCGAAGCCTCCGCACACCGTCCGTGCGGGGGGGATCCTGCGGAGCCGGCCCGCCGCTCGACGCGCCGTCGCAGATGGGCGCGGGGCGGCTTGCCCGGCGGCTGCGAGTGCTCATCTAGGCGCCTATGACGGACGTCGGGACGACCACACGCGCAGCGGGCGCCCTGCCGGCCGACGCGGCGGGGCGCCCTGCTCCCCCGGCGGCCGACCGGCTGCTCGCGCGGTTTGCGGAGGCGGTCGAGGCCGCAGCCCGCCACGAGGGCGCGACGGCCCCCAACCCGCCCGTCGGGTGCGTGCTGCTGGACGGGGACGGCGCCGTGCTGGCCGAAGGCGCGCACCGGCGCGCCGGGACCGCGCACGCGGAGGCCGCCGCCCTCGCCGCCTGCCGCGAGGCGGGGACGCTGGACAGCGTCCGCACGGCGCTGGTCACGCTGGAGCCGTGCAGCCACACGGGG
>CAXTCO010000117.1:0-7089 GCA_964242255.1 uncultured Caulobacteraceae bacterium
GCGTAGCGCTCGGCGGGCCAGCGCTTGCCGGCGCGGTGCGGCGAGGCGCCGGGGACCAGGAGGGCGTAGGGCGCGGGCGGCGCGAGGTGGGCGACATCGACGCGGGCCGCCATGGCGGCGAGGTCGGGCGCGGGCGCCGTCCCGGGGGCGGTCGGGGCGTCGGGCCAGATCCCGGCGTCGCGCAGCTGGCCGGCCTGCCGCTCCAGGGTGTGCATGCGGTCGCGGCGCGGGTCGCGGTGCGGGTGCGAGGCGCCCGGTGCGATCCCCGACCACTCCGGCGGGCGCGGCCACCAGGCCCGGCGCAGGGCGGAGGAGCGGGCGGAGGTCTGCAGGTCGTAGACGCGGTCCGGGCGGCGGGCGCGCAGGCGCCGCCACAGGTCGAGCGTCGCGCCGAGCCCGCGCGGACGGCCGTCGCCCCACACCCGGTCGACGAGGCCGCTCGCGGCGAACAGGGGAGCGTAGGGCGGCGTGGTGAGCACCTCCAGCTCCGCCTGCGGATGCGCGGCGCGGATGCGGGCGAGCGGGCCGAACGCCTGCACCACGTCGCCCAGGCCGCCGAACTTGATCACGAGCACGCGCCTCACGCCCGCGGCTCCAGCAGGCGGGCGTAGGCGGCGAGGGTGGCGTCCGTCATGGCGGCGAGGCCGTAGCGGGCGGCGTTGCGGCGCCCGGCGGCGCCCATGGCGGCGCGCTCTGCAGGCGGGAGGGCGGCGGCCCAGCGCAGGGCGGCGGCCCAGGCGGCCGCGTCGCCGGGAGGGACGAGGCGGCCGGTGACGCCGTCCTCCACCGTCTCGCAGGGCGCGCCGTGGGCGGCGGCGAGGATGGGGCGGCCCATGGCCTGGGGCTCGACGGCGGTGCGGCCGAACGCCTCCGGCTGCGTGGAGGGGGCGCAGGCGACGTCGCAGGCGGCGTAGGCGGCGGGCATGTCGTCGACATGGCCGGCGAAGCGCACCCGGTCGGCGACGCCGCGGGCGCCGGCGAGGGCGCGGAGCTCGGCGGCGTAGCCCTCGCGACCGCCCTCGTCGCCCGCGAGGACGAGCACGGCGTCCACGCCCGAGCGCGCCAGGGCCTCGATCACGAGCGCCTGCCCCTTCCAGCGCGACAGGCGGGCGGCGAGGAGGAGGACGGGGCGGGCGCCGTCCTGCGCAGGGCCGAAGCGGCGGCGCGCGGCGGCGAGGCGGCCGGGCGTCACGGCGGCGGGATCGAAGGCGGCGAGGTCGGTCCCGCGCGGGATCGTGAGCACGCGGGCGGGGTCGGCGCCGTGCTCGGCGAGAAGGTGGTCGCGGGTGAAGCCGCTGTTGGCGATCACGAGGTCGCCACGCGCCATCACCGAGTTGTACAGGCGCTTCAGCGGTCCCCGCGCCCGGTGCAGGCCGGCGTAGGTGGTGACGAACGGCGTGCGCGTGCGCCGCGCGGCGAAGAGCGCCGACCAGGCGGGCGCGCGGGAGCGGGCGTGGATCAGGGACACGCCCTCGCGCCGGACCACCGCCTCCAGCCGGGCGGCGTTGCGCCAGACCTGGAGCGGGTCCTTCGTGTCGAGCGGCAGGCGCACGAGCTCCCCTCCCCGCGCGGAGAGCTCGGCTTCCATCCGGCCGCCGGCGCTGGCCACGAGGGCGCGGCCGCCGGCCGCGGCGACGGCGGCGGCGACGTCCAGCGTGGTGCGCTCCACCCCGCCGGCGTTCAGGGCGGGGACCACCTGCAGGATGACGGCGCCGGGCGGGAGCACGCGGGCTCCCTTAGGCGCGCCGGCTCAGAACGGGAACCAGTGGCGCGTGCGGCTGTAGGCCAGGTAGCCCACGTTGGCGCCCAAGCGCAGGCCGAGGCCGGCGCGCATGGGGGCGAGCGTGATCTCGTCGGCGCGCTGGTAGTTCACGCCGATCCCGCCGATGAAGTAGGCCGAGCCCTCGACGCCGGGGAAGCGGCGGTAGATCGCGTCAGGATACTGCAGGTTGTAGCAGAGGGTGAAGGCGCGGCTGCCGTTGCCGCCGAAGTCCCAGCCGACGGACGGGCCTTGCCAATAGACCGTCACGGGCGGGCGGCGCTTCATGTAGAGCAGGCCCTTGCCGTAGCGCAGGCCGGCCACGAAGGCGCCGGAGCCCTCCTCGCCCGCGATGTAGGCGGTGGGGCGGCCGTTGTCGCGGAAGACGCGCTCCACCGCGGCGCCGACCGCCTCGGCCGTGACGCCCAGGAAGTCGCTGGCGCCCTGCACGATCTCGTTGCGGCTGTAGGTCTCCGCGCGGGTGGAGGCGGGGTAGTTGGGGTGGAAGTCGGGCGGGGGCGGGCCCTCCGTGCCGCCGGAGCGGCGGTCGGGAGCGTAGCCGTCGTTGACATAGCCGTCGGGGGCGTAGCGGCTCGCAGCGGGCGGGGCGTAGCCGTTCGAGGGAGGCGGAGCGTAGCGATCGTCCGGACGGCCGGGCGGCAGGGGCGAGGCGGGCTGCGTCTGCGGCGGGCGGCGGAGGTAGCCGCCGGCCGGGGGAGCGCTGTCCGGGTAGTCGTCGGGCGGCGCAGGGGGCGCGGGCTGGCCGGTGTCGCCGTAGGTGGTGCGCGGCCGGCCGGCCGTCTGCGCCCAGGCGGGCAGGCCGGACGCGCCGGCGAGCCCGGCGGCGAGCAGGGTGCGGCGGGGCAGGCGATGGTGGGTCATGTCCGCGGCGGCTCCGTGCTCCCCCGCGTCCGGCTTGGGGCGGACGTGCTTAACGGGCGATGAACCCGGTCCGCACGTGCGCGCCCGGCGCGGCGGCGGCGCGGCGGTGGGCGGGCAGGCGCCACCACGGCGTGGCCGGCGAGTGGTGGTGCTCCAGGTGCAGGCCGAAGTGGAAGCAGGCCAGGAGCGAGCCCAGCCAAGGCCAATCCAGCGTGCGCGCGTTGTGCCGGTCGGCGAAGCCGGTCCCGCCCGCCTCGTGCCGGTGGGGCAGCCAGGTGCCGAACACGAACAGCTGCAGGGAGGAGCCGATCGCCGGCAGCCCCCAGAACAGCGCGGTGTTCAGCGGGTCGGCCCCGAGCAGGAGGTAGAGCAGCAGAACGCCGGTGACGGCCCCCTGCTGCGGCCAGCCCCAGTACTCGCGGAAGAACTTCACGTACCAGCGCCAGAAGCCGTGCGGGGCGCCGGCGTGGAAGTCCGGGTCGCCCTCCGTGCCGGAGTGGCGGTGGTGGGCGTGGTGCTTGCGCGCCAGCTCGCGGTAGGGGAAGCCCGCGTAGAGGCCGAGGGCCAGCTGGCCCAGGGCGGCGTTCAGGCGCGGGCGGCCGGGGGCCAGGCTGCCGTGCATGGCGTCGTGCGCCACGATGAACATGCCCGCCCCCAGCCAGCTCTGCACCAGCACCAGCCCCACGGCGGCGAGCGCCCAGGCGGGGCTCTCCGCGACGCGGGCCAGGGGGAAGCGGAACACGCCCAGCACGTGCAGCACCAGCCAGCCGCCCATGATGGCGGCGGCGAGGCCCAGGCCCGTCGCGGTCTGGCGGGTGCGGGTCACGACGAGCGGGTCACAAGGGCGGGGTCCTCCGGCGTCGGCCGCGGCCCGGACTCGCCCTGGGCGCGCAGCTTGGCCTTCAGCTTGCGGACGTCGGGCGCGTAGAGGAAGCCGAAACTGACGGCGCCGTCGCGGCCATGCGTCGCGTGGTGCAGCCTGTGCGCCTGCACCAGCCGCTTGGCGTAGCCCGCCCGCGGCACGATCCGCACCGGCAGGCGCCCGTGCACCAGCCCGTCGTGCACCACGGCGTACATCACCCCGTAGGCGGTCACGCCCAGGCCCGCCCACCAGGCCGCGCCCCAGCCCGGCGCCCGCCCCAGCAGGAACAGCAGGATCGCGGGGGCGGCGAAGACGACGGCGAACCAGTCGTTCTTCTCCAGCATCCCGTCATGGGGCGTGTGGTGGCTCTCGTGCCAGCCCCACCCCCAGCGCGAGTGCATCACGTAGCGGTGCACCGCCCAGGCGAACACCTCCATGCCGACGAAGGCGGCGAGCGCGATCAGGAGGGCGAGCGGCCAGGCGGGCATGAGGCGCTCCATCTAAGGCGCGTGCGACCGTTAGGCGAGGGCGCCGCCTTCAGGCGCAGGCTGGCGCGCGCCCCAGCCCCCTCCCCCCGGCGTCTCGACCACCACGGCGTCCCCCGCGGCGAGTTCGACCGTCTGGGTTGAGGCGAGCGTCTCCGCCCGCCCGTCCGCCCGCTCCACGCGCGTGGCGCCGACCTTCCCCGGCGCGCCGCCCGCGGCGCCGTAGGGCGGGACGCGCCGGCGGTCCGCGAGGATGGACACCGTCATCGGCCTGCGGAACACGAGGCGGCGCTCCACGCCGTCGCCGCCCCGGTGCGCGCCCTCGCCGCCCGAGCCGCGGCGGATCGCGAAACGGTCGAGGATCACGGGAAAGCGCGTCTCCAGGATCTCCGGGTCGGTGAGGCGCGAGTTGGTCATGTGCGTCTGCACCGCGCAGGCGCCGTCGAAGCCGGGGCCTGCGCCCGCGCCGCCGCAGATGGTCTCGTAGTACTGCGCCGAGGCGTCGCCGAAGGTCAGGTTGTTCATGGTCCCCTGACTGGCGGCCACGACGCCCAGGGCGCCGAGCAGGGCGTCCACCACCACCTGGCTGGTCTCCACGTTGCCCGCGACCACGGCCGCGCCCGGGGCGGGACTGAGCATGGAGCCCTCGGGGATGACGATCTCCAGCGGGCGCAGGCAGCCGTCGTTGAGGGGGATGTCGTCGTCCACCAGGCAGCGGAACACGTAGAGCACCGCCGCCCGGGCCACCCCGCGCGGGGCGTTGAAGTTTGTGGCGAGCTGGCCGCTCGTGCCCGTGAAGTCGACGGTGGCGCGGCGGGCGGCCCCGGATGCGGACCGGTCCACGCGCACGGCCACGCGCACGACGGCGCCCGCGTCGGTTTCATAGGCGAAGGCGCCGTCCTGCAGACGGTCGAGGGCGCGGCGCACGCTCTCGGCGGCGGCGGCCTGCAGGTGCTCCATGTAGGCGGACACGGCGGCCGTTCCCTCCGCGGCGGCCAGGGCGCGCAGCTCGGACGCGCCCCGGGCGCAGGCGGCGACCTGCGCGCGCAGGTCGGCGAGGTTCTGGTCGGGGTTGCGCGCCGGGTGCGGACCGCAGGCCAGGAGGGCGCGCACCTGCGCCTCGCGCAGGCGGCCCCCGCCCGCGCCGTCGCCCTCGACGAGCAGGACGTCGCGGATCAGCACGCCCTCCTCCGCCAGGGTGCGGCTCAAGGGCGGCATGGAGCCGGGGGTGATCCCGCCGATGTCGGCCTGGTGGCCGCGGGCGGCGACGAAGGCGAAGGGCGCGTCGCCCTCCCGCGCGCCCGGTGCGGACACCGGCGCGACCACGGTGACGTCGGGCAGGTGCGTGCCGCCGTCGGACGGGTCGTTCAGCATCCAGGCGTCGCCGGCGCGGAAGGGCCGCCCGTCGGCGGCGCGGGCGCGGACCACGGCGCGCACGCTGTCGCCCATGGAGCCCAGGTGCACGGGCATGTGCGGCGCGTTGGCGATCAGCGCCCCGGCCGCGTCGAACACGGCGCAGGAGAAGTCCAGCCGCTCCTTGATGTTGACGGAGGCGGCCGTGTTCTGCAGCGCCGCGCCCATCTGCTCGGCGACCGCCATGAAGCGGCTGGCGTAGAGCTCCAGCTTGACGGGGTCGGCCGCGGCCCCCGCGCCGGGAGCGGATCGCGGCGGAGCGGCCGCCCCGGCGACGCGGGTGAGCACCAGGTCGGCGCGGTCCGTCACCTCCAGCCGCCAGCCCGGCTCCAGCACCAGCATGCCGGTGTCCTCGCGCACGAGGGCGGGCCCTTTCAGCGCGGCGCCGGCGCCCAGGCGGGCGCGGTCGTGGACGGGCGCGTCGCACCAGGCGCCGTCGACCCACAGGCGCGCGCTCCCGATCCGCGCGTCCGCGCCCACCGCCGGCGGCGCAGGCGCGTCCGGGCGCTCGGGCGGGCTCGCCGCCTCGGCGGTGACGGTCTCGGCCACCACCTCCCGCTCCGGGTCGCTGAAGCCGAAGCGTCGCGCGTGCAGGCGGTGGAAGGCGTCGCGCATCGCCTCGGCACCGCCCTCCAGCGGGACCGGCAGCGTGGCGTCCACGCCCGCGTAGCGGCAGCCGACCGTGGCGGACACCTGCGCCTCCGTCACGCCCTGCCCGGCCAGGGCCGCGCGCGCCTCGGCCCCGAGCGCGGCGGCCAAGCGCTCCACCCCCGGCCACCCCTCCGCCGTGAGCGGAGCGCCCGCCGTGCGCTCGCGCACCTCGCGGCGCTCGGCCAAGCCCATGCCCCACGCGCTGAGCACGCCGGCGAGGGGGTGCAGCAGCACGCGGCCGATCCCCAGCGCCTCCGCCACGCGGCAGGCGTGCTGGCCGCCGGCGCCGCCGAAGCTGACCAGCACGTGGGCGGCGGCGTCGTAGCCCTTGGCCACGCTGATGCGGCGCACCGCCTGCGCCATGTGCTCCACCGCCACGGCGAGGCAGCCCTCCGCCAGCGCCTCCGGCGTCGTGGGCCGGCCGGTGGTGGCCTCCACCTCGGCGGCCAGGGCGATGAAGCCGCGGCGCACCACCTCCGCGTCCGGCGGCTGGTCGGCGCACGGGCCGAACACGGCGGGGAACAGGCCGGGCTGCAGGCGGCCGAGCAGGAAGTTGGCGTCCGTCACCGTGAGCGGGCCGCCGCGGCGGTAGGCGGCGGGGCCCGGGTCGGCCCCCGCGCTCTGCGGGCCGACCCGCAGGCGCGCCCCGTCCCACCGGCAGATGGAGCCGCCGCCCGCCGCCACCGTGTGCAGGCTCATCACCGGCGCGCGCAGGCGCACGCCGGCCACCTCCGTCTCCGCGGCGCGCTCGAAGCTCCCGGCCCAGCGGCTCACGTCGGTGGAGGTGCCGCCCATGTCGAAGCCGATCGCCGCGCCGAAGCCGGCCCCCGCCGCCGCCGCCGCGAGCCCCACCACCCCGCCCGCCGGGCCGGACAGCACCGCGTCCTTGCCGCGGACGCGCCCCGCCTCCGTCAGCCCGCCGGACGACTGCATGAACAGCACGCGCGCGCCCGCGCAGCCCGGCACGGCGCGCAGCTCGGCGGTGAGCCGGCCGACGTAGCGGTGCAGCACGGGCGAGAGGTAGGCGTCGACCACCG
>CAXTCO010000118.1:0-6997 GCA_964242255.1 uncultured Caulobacteraceae bacterium
GCGCCCGTTCGAGGCGGTGGTCGCCCACGAGCACGCGCACATCCTCACCGACGAGGCGGGCGCACCGGGCTTCTTCGGGCAAGGCGTGGGCCTGATCGGCCTGCCGGGCGCCCACGGGCGCATCGATCCCGCCGCCCTGGAGGCCGTGCTCGCGCAGCCTGAAGTGAGCCACCGCCAGTCGCCCGCCGCCCTCAGCCTGACCAACGCCACGGAGTACGGCGGCGTCTACACGGCCGCCCAGGTGACCGACCTCGTCAACGTCGCCCGCAACCAGGACCTGAGGGTGCACCTGGACGGCGCGCGCCTGGCCAACGCCTGCGCCGCGGGCTTCGACCCCAAGCGCGTCGCCAAGCTGGGCGTCGACGTGCTGGTGCTGGGCGGGACCAAGGCCGGCATGCCGCCCACGGAGGCGGTCGTGCTGTTCGACCGCCGCCGGTCGCGCCGCCTCGACGCGCGGCTGAAGCAGGGCGGCCAGCTGCCCTCCAAGGGCCGCTTCTACGCCGCACCCTGGATCGGCATGCTGGAGACGGGCGCCTTCGAGCGTCACGCGGCCCACGCCAACGCCATGGCGCGCCGGCTGGCGGCGGCCGCGCCCTTCCGCCTCACGCACCCGGTGGAGGCCAACGCCGTGTTCGTCGAGATGGACGAGCCCGCCCGCCTGCGCCTCGCGGAGGCGGGCTGGTCCGTCTACCGCTTCATCGACGGCTCCGTGCGCTTCATGTGCTCGTGGGCGACAACGGAGGCGGCCGTCGAGGAGCTGGCCGAGACTCTGCGCGGCCTCGCCTGACCCTTTGCAACGTGCGGCGTCCGCACGTCGTTGAGGCGGGGAACGGAGCTGTCCCATGCGCCCCCTCCACCTCGCCGCCCTCGGCCTGTGCCTCGCCGCCGCGCCCGCCGCCGCCGACCCGCGGCCGACGGGGCCGATCGAACTCCAGGGCGCCAAGGTGTGCCTCGACACGCTCGGCGTGCGTCACGCGCCCGACTGCCGCACCACCAACGCCAGCCGCATCGTCACGGACCCCGACATCTGCCTCTGCCCCGCCGGCCTGCGCGAGGCGCCCGCGCCCTATTGCGACCCCGGCGAGACGCCCGCGCCCGACAGCGCGGACGCCGACCGCGCGCGCCTGGCGGCGGTGAAGGCGACCGGCACGCTGGTGGGCGCGAGCTACGGCGGCCGCCGGTTCTGCGTGACGCGCGGCCGCACCGGCTGACGGCGCCGCCCCCTGCCGGGCCGCGCCCCCCTCCGCCTCAGCCGCCGTCGTGGGCGGGACCGTCCTGCGGATCGCGCGTCTCGTAGGTGGCGACCAGCTCGCCGGACGCCACCGTGTTCCCCTTCAACGCGCCCACCAGCTCCACCAGCGTCGCCGACGGGGCGAGGCCCAGGACCTTGCCTACGGCGAACACCTGGAAGTGGTAGCGGTGCATCCCGTGGCCGGGCGGCGGCTTGGGGCCCATGTAGCCGTGATCACCGCGGTCGTTCGCCCCCTGCACGGCGCCCTGCGGGGTGGCGGGACGGGCGAGCGCCTCCACCGCCTGCGGCAGGCCCACGGAGGGGGCCGGCAGGTCCCAGATCGCCCAGTGGGTCACGGGCTCGGCGCGCGGCGCGTCCGGGTCCTGCACGATCACCGCCCAGCTCGCCGCGTCGGGCACGGCGCTCCATTCCAGGGGCGGGGAGACGTCGTCGCCTTCCTGGGCGTAGGCCGCATCCAGCCGCCCGTCCGCGTCCACGGCCGGCGAGGTCACGACCACGCCCCCGCCCTCGTAGGGCCGCACCTGCAGGATGACGATCACGCCGCCCGAGTGCTCGGGCGCGGGAGCCTCGTCGGACGTGTGCGGCGGATGGGCGAGGTGGGTCGAGCGGTTGGACATGCGCGGCGGCGCTCCTGGCGGGTCGGTCGGCGAAGGGGTCGCCGGGTGAACCCGCCGCGCGGGCGGGGGTTCACCGAAGCATGACGAACCCCGCCCCCGGCCGCCGCGGCCTCCTGGCCCTGCTCGCCGCGGGCGGCGCGGCCGCCTGCTCGCCGTTCCGCGTGCTCAACGCCCTGCCGTCCGACCCGGCGCGCCGCGTCGCGCAGGGCGTTCCGTACGGAAGCGACCCGCGCCAGGCGCTGGACGTCTACGCGCCCGCGTCGGGCGGCGAGGGGCGGCCGGTGCTGGTCTTCTTCTACGGCGGCAGCTGGGCCACGGGCGCGCGCAAGGACTACGCCTTCGCCGGCCGGTCCCTGGCGGCCGAGGGCTTCGTCACCGTCGTGCCCGACTACCGCCTCGTGCCCCAGGTGCGCTTCCCCGGCTTCGTGGAGGACGGGGCGGCGGCCGTCGCCTACGCCCGCGCCCACGCCCGCGAGTGGGGCGGCGACCCCGGCCGCATCGCGCTCGCCGGCCACTCGGCGGGCGCCTACATCGCCGCCATGCTGGCGCTGGACCCGCGGTTCCTGGCCAAGGCCGGCGCGCCGGGCGGGACGGTGAGGGCGTGGGCGGGCCTGTCCGGCCCCTACGACTTCCGCCCCTTCGACGTGGCGGCGTCGCAGGACGCTTTCGGCGCCTGGCCCGACCCCGCCGCCACCCAGCCGATCACCTTCGCGGGCGCGGGCGCCCCACCCACCTTCCTGGCGCACGGGGCCCGGGACACGACGGTGAGGCCGCGCAACACCGAGCGCCTCGCCGCCAAGCTGCGCGCCGCCGGCGTGGCGGTGGACGAGCACCTCTACGCCGGCCTGGACCACAAGGACGTGGTGCTGGCCCTCACGCGCACCTTCCGCGGCAAGGCCCCCGTCCGCGACGACCTGGCGCGCTTCCTCCACGGCCGCCTCGCTTGAAACGGGCCGTGCGGCGACGCGGCTGTGGACGGCCGGCGAAGGCGCTTGGGGGGCGGAGCGATTCGCGCTCAGCCTCGGCCGCATGACGCTGCACGCCCCCGCGCACGCCTTCTCGCCGGCCGAGCCCGCGCCCAAGCCCGCGCCCGCCGCCCCGCCCGCGCTGGAGCAGCCCTATCTCGACCTCCTGCGCGAGGTGCTGGAGACGGGCGCGGAGCGGGCCGACCGCACGGGCGTGGGCGTGCGCGGCGTGTTCGGCCGCCAGATGCGCTTCGACCTCGCCCGCGGCTTCCCCCTGCCCACCACCAAGCGCGTGCACTTCAAGTCGGTGGTGCTGGAGCTCCTCTGGTTCCTGCAGGGCTCCACCAACGTGCGCTGGCTGCAGGAGCGCGGCTGCACCATCTGGGACGAGTGGGCCGACGCCGACGGCGAGCTCGGCCCCGTCTACGGCAGGCAGTGGCGCTCCTGGGCGGCGCCCGACAAGGACGGGGGCGTCCGGGTGGTCGACCAGATCGCCCGGCTGGTCGCCGCGCTGCGCACCGACCCCTACAGCCGTCGCCACGTCGTCTCCGCCTGGAACCCCGCGGACGTGGACGACATGGCGCTGCCGCCCTGCCACTGCCTGTTCCAGTTCCACGTGGCGCAGGGCCGGCTCTCCTGCCAACTCTACCAGCGCTCGGCCGACATCTTCCTCGGCGTGCCGTTCAACATCGCCAGCTACGCCCTGCTCACGCACATGCTGGCGCAGGTGACCGGCCTGGAGGCCGGCGAGTTCGTCCACACCCTGGGCGACGCCCACCTCTACCTGAACCACCTGGAGCAGGCGCAGCTGCAGCTCTCGCGCGAGCCCCGCGAGCCCCCCCGCCTGCGCCTCGCCCCCCGCGACGACCTGTTCGCCTTCGACGCGGCCGACGTGGCGCTGGAGGGCTACGCCCCGCACCCGGCGATCCGCGCGCCGGTCGCGGTGTGAGCGCGCCCCTCGCGGAGCTGGCCGAGGACGTCGGCCGCGTGTCGGACCTCTACGCCGCGCGCTTCGGCGTGCGGCGGGACGCGGACTGGGCGCTGCTGAAGCTGCAGGAGGAGCTCGGGGAGCTGGCGCAGGCGCACCTGCGGCTCAGCGGCCGGGGCCGCGGCGAGGCGTCGGAGCAGGGCCGGGCGGACGAGGCGGCCGACGTGCTCTGCATGCTGCTGCTCTACGCCCGCGCGCACGGGATCGACCTCGACGCCGCCGTGCGCCGCAAGTGGCTGGCGCACCTGGACGCCGCCGCTTGAGCCGCGGCCCCGTCGTCTCCCTCGTCGTCGCGCGGGCCCGCAACGGGGTGATCGGGCGCGGCGGAGGGCTGCCGTGGCGCCTCGCGGGCGACATGGCGCTGTTCAAGTCGCTCACCTTGGGCAAGCCCGTGGTCATGGGCCGGCGCACCTGGGACAGCCTGCCGAGGAAGCCCTTGCCCGGGCGCACCAACATCGTGCTCTCCCGCGACGGCCGCTTCGCCCCGCCGCAGGCCGTCACGGCCGAGCGGTGGGACGAGGCGATGGGCCTCGCCCGCGACCAGGCCCGCGACGACGGCGTCGACGAGGTGTGCGTGATCGGCGGCGAGGCGGTGTTCGCCCTGGCGCTCCCCCTCGCCCGCCGCCTGCACCTGACGGAGGTGGAGGCCGAGCCGGAGGGCGACGTGCGCCTGCCGCCCTTCGACGAGGCGGGCTGGCGCGAGGTGCGGCGTGAACCGCACCCCGCCGCCGCCGGCGACGCCTTCGCCTGGACCTACCGCCGCCTGGAGCGCGCCTGACGGCCGGGCGCGCGCCCGACGCCTCAGCTCAGCGTGGCGAGGTGCCCGCGCTCGAAGTCCAGCAGCTCGTGGTCGCGGCGGTCGCGCACCTTGTTCACCCACTCCGGGTCGCTGATCAGGGCGCGGCCCACGGCCACGAGGTCGAACTCGCCGCGCTCCAGCCGACGGATCAGGCCGTCCAGCGACGCGGGCTTGGAGCCCTCGCCCCGGAAGGCCGCGAGGAACTCGCCCGACAGGCCGACCGAGCCCACCGTGATGGTCGCCGCGCCCGTCAGCTTCTTGGCCCAGCCGGCGAAGTTCAGGCCCTCCTCGCCGTCCACCTCCGGGAACTCGGG
Organism: uncultured Caulobacteraceae bacterium; assembly: GCA_964242255.1. Taxonomy (GTDB): domain Bacteria; phylum Pseudomonadota; class Alphaproteobacteria; order Caulobacterales; family Caulobacteraceae; genus JASLDZ01. The sequence goes on from CAXTCO010000118.1 coordinate 4,936, forward strand.
CTCCCAGAAGCGGCGCTGCGAGCAGTGCAGCACGTCCACGCCCGCGTCGACCAAGGGGTTCAGCCAGTCGGCCATCTCGTCTGGCGTGGTCGCCAGGCGCGCGGCGTAGTCCTGCTGCTTCCACTGGCTGAGGCGCAGGATCACCGGGAACTGCGGCCCCGTCGCCGCGCGCACCGCCTTCACCACCTCCACGGCGAAGCGCGCGCGCTCGGGCAGGGTGGCCCCGCCGAACGCGTCGCCGCGCTCGTTGGTGCCCGCCCACAGGAACTGGTCGATCAGGTAGCCGTGGGCGCCGTGCAGCTCCAGGGTGTCGAAGCCCAGCCGCTTCGCGTCGGCGGCGGCGCGGCCGAAGGCGGCGATCGTGTCGGCCACGTCCTCGTCCGTCATGGGCGCGCCGCCGAAGCGCTTGCCGGGGGAGGACAGGCCGGAGGGGCTGTCCGTGGGGCCGGGCGCCTTCCACTCGCTGCCGGGATTGCGGGCCGAGCCCACGTGCCAGATCTGCGGCCCGATGCGCCCGCCGGCGCCGTGGACGGTCTCCGCCACGTTGCGCCAGCCCGCCAGGGCCGCCTCGCCGTAGAAGTCCGGGATGGCGGCTTCGTTCTTGGAGGCGGGCCGCTCCACCACGGTGCCCTCCGTCAGGATCAGCCCGACCCCGCCCTGCGCCCGCCGCCGATAGTAGTCGGCCACATCCGCCCCCGGCACGCCCTCCGGCGAGAACTGCCGCGTCATGGGCGCCATGACGATGCGGTTGGGCAGGTCGAGGCCCTTGATCGAGAAGGGCTGGAACAGGCTGTCGAGGGTCACGGGCGGGCTCCGGGGAGGGACGGCCGGGAGGTAGGCGCGGGGGCGGAGGACTGCAACATCCACGGTGACGATTGCGTCGCGAGCACGCGCGGGCGGCGGCCGTTCGCCGGCCTCAGTCCACCGGGATCAGCAGGCCGACGCCGACGCTCGCCGCCACGTCGTGACCCGCACCGAAGCTGCGTCCGATGCTGGGCTCGATGAACCAGCCCAGCTTTCGGCCGCGCCAAGGCCAGAACATGAAGTCGCCCGCGACCTCCGCCCCGAAGGAGTCGCGGCTGCGGCCGTGGGTGATCGTGCGGCTCCAGCTTGGACCGACGCCCAGCATGAACTCGGCGTTGCGGGACAGCGTCCAGGGCTTCTTCAGCAGCAGGTCCGTGTCGAACTCGGTTCGTCCAGGGCTGAAGAGCGGCGCGGTTCCGACTTCGATCTCCAGCCAGTGCTCTATGGGGGTCGTCTCCACGGCGAGGGACGGCCCGTAGCTGGACCCTCCCTTCACCCCCCGTTCACCGGCGGCGCCCGCTTCGACGATGGCCGCAGGCTCGCGTTCCGGCCCTTCGGCCCGCGCCGCGCCTGTGAACACCAGCGCCGCCAGCGCCGTCGATGCGACCGCCCGTCGCCTGAGATCCAGCCCATTCCACCCGCTCCGTCGAGAAGGCGAGGTGTTTGCGGCCTGAAGCCGCTACAGGGTCAAGCATGGAGCAGCTACGCATCGGCGACCTCGCGCGCGCCACCCTCACCAAGGTCGAGACGATCCGCTGGTACGAGCGGCAGGGGCTTCTCGCCCCGAGAACGCGCACCGCAGGGGGCTATCGCGTGTACGACGCGGCGGCCCTGGCGCGCTTGGGCTTCATCCGGCGCGCGCGAGGCCTGGGCTTTCCCCTCGCCCGGATCCGCGCCCTGCTCACGCTCGCCGACGCGCGCGAGGCCGATTGCGCGCAGGTGGACGGGCTCGCGGGCGAGCACCTCGCGGCGGTCGACCGGAAGCTGGCCGAGCTGCTGCGGCTTCGGGACGAGCTTCACGCCTTGCTCGCCTCTTGCCGGGGAGGGCGGGTCGCGCAGTGCCGGGTGATCGAAGCCTTGGCCGAAGTCCGTCGATCACCCTCGGCGGGCGCATAGGGGCGCCGGCCGGCGGCCCGGCCCGGTCACTCCCACACGATCGCGGGCGGCGGCTTCAGCCCCGCGCCGGCGTCCAGCGCCTCCAGCACGCGGGCGGCGGCCTGGGCGAGCGCGGCGGCGGCCGGGTCGCCGGGGTCCGTGG
>CAXTCO010000119.1:0-6936 GCA_964242255.1 uncultured Caulobacteraceae bacterium
GGCGAACGAGGCGCGGGCGAAGCCGCCGGGGCGCAGGTCGGCGCGCGGCGGCAGGGTGACCCGCACGCGGCCGAGCTTGGTCACGGCGTCCACCTCCGGGCTGACGAGGCGCACCACGCCGGTCACCGTCGCGCCGCTGGGCAGGCGCACGTCGGCGCGGTCGCCCGGGTGCACGCCGCCCAGGTCGCCTTCCGGGACCTCGGCGTTGAGCTCCACGATCCCGTCACGCGCGAGGCGGAACATGACCATCGTCGGCGAAGCGACGTCGCCGGGCCGCACCGTGCGCGACAGCACCACGCCGCCCACCGGCGCGCGCACCGTCATCAGCCGCTCGCGGGTGAGGAGGTCGTCGAGCTGGGCCTGGGCGGCGGCGGCTCCGGCTTGGCCCGTGCGCGCAGCCAGCCGCCGCTCGGCGATCTGCTCCTGCGGGAGCACGCCCGCATCGTCCAAGCCCTGCACGCGCCGGGCCTGCTCGGCGGAGCGCTCGGCCGCGACCGTCTGCTGGGTCGTGACCGCGCGCTGCTGGGCGATCTGGGAACGCAGGAGCGTGTCGTCCAGCCTGGCGAGCGGCTGGCCGGCGGCCACGCGGGCGCCCTGGTCGACGAACACCTGCTGGACGCGGTAGCCGTTCAGCTCGGTGGTGACCGCCGCCTCCTCGCGGCTCGCCAGCACGCCGGACGCCTCCAGCCCGCCGCGCAGCTCGGCCCGGCGCACGGGCGCGACGCTCACCGTCGGCGCGGCCGCGGCGGCCGAGGCCGCCGTGGAGGCGGCAGGCTTGTGGCAGCTCGCCAGGGCGGCGGCGAGGAGGAGGAGGAGCGGACGTCTCATGCGGGGGGGGTCCATCCGCCGCCCAGGGCCTGGAACAGGGTGGCGGCGTCGGTGAGGGCGGCGATCTCGGCGGCGGTGAGCGTGGACTGGGCGGCGCGCCAGCTGCGCTCGGAGTCGAGCAGGGTGTTCAGGTCCAAGAGGCCCAGGTCGTAGCCGCGCTTGGACGCGTCGAAGGCGAAGCGGGCGCGGGCCACGGCGCCCGCCAGGGTGCGCACGCGCGCCCGGTCTGCGGTCATGGCGGAGAGGCCGTTCTCCGCGTCGCGGTAGGCTTGCTGCACCGCCTGCTCGTAGGCGACCACCGCCTCCTCGCCGCGGGCGCGGTCGCCGCGGATCACCGCCAGCAGGCGCGGCCGGTCGAGCACGGGCAGCACGGCGTTGGCGCCGGCCGTCCAGATGGTGGTGACGGCGTCGGAGGTCCCGCTCACGCCGGAGACTTGGCCGCCGGGCGCCAGGGTGAAGGTGGGGAACAGGGCCAAGCGGTCGAGCTTCAGCGTCTGGGACCGGGAGCGCAGCCGAGCCTCCGCCTCGCGCACGTCGGGGCGGCGGCGCAGCAGGTCGCCGGGCGTCACCGCGGGCGGCGAGGGCGGAGCGACGGCGACCGCATCCACAGGCAGGCTGGCGAGGGGATCGGCGCCCCGCCCGACCAGGGTGAGCAGGGTGCGGCGCGAGGCGCGGGCCAGCGCCTCCAGCCGGGTCGCCTCCGCCTGCGCCGTGCCGAAGTCCGTCTCCAACCGCGCGGCGGAGCCGGTGGAGGTGAGGCCGCGCTCGGACGACAGGCGGGCGGTGCGGGCCAGGTCGCCGGCGATGCGCGCCGTCTCGCGGGCGTCGGCCAGCTGGATGGCGTAGCCGCGCGCCTGGAACAGGCCGGCGGCCACGTCGCGCGCCAGGGTCGCGCGGGTGGCCTCGTAGTCGAAGCGCGCGGCGGCGAGGTCGGCGTCGGCCCCGCGCCGAACGGCGTTGCGGCGGCCGAACAGGTCCAGCTCGTAGGTGACGGAGAACTGGCCGGCCGCCGTGTAGAGCGTGCCCCCCGGAGACAGGAAGGCGCTGGTCGAGCCGACCGAGCCGGTGCTCGCCCCCGCGCCCCCCGTGGCTCCGGCGACGCTGCCGGCGCCCACGCCGAGGCCGCCGACAGACTCGTCGGTGTGCTGCACCTGCGCCAAGCCGGCGAGGTCGCCCTGCGGGTTGAAGCGGCTGAGCGCCGCGTCGCGCGCCGCGCGGCTCTCGCGGATGCGCTGGAACGCCGTTCGAGTGTCCGGAGCGTGCTGCAGCGCGTCTTCGACCAGAGCGGTGAGCTGGGCGTCGTCGAACAGCGTCCACCAGCGGTCCAGGGCGGCGGCGGGCAGCGTGGCGTCGGCCGCGGCGCCCGCTTCGTAGGCGGCGGGCGTGCGCAGGTCGGGGGTCGGAAGGTGCGCGCTGGAGCAGGCCGACAGCGCCACGACCGCGGCGAGCGCAGCCGGCCGGCCGGCGCGCCGCAACACCCATCCCGCTCTCGCTCCCCCCGGACGCATGAATGCAAGCTAGAGCTTGACGCTAGGGACGGCGCAAGCGCGTGCGACATGACTTCGCAGCGCCCGGCGGAGGCGTTGATCTGCGGGCAACCGCGCCCGTCCCGGCCCGTTGGCGGAGCGCCTTGAACGACACCGAAGACCTTCCGCGGCCGACGGCCGCACCCGGCGGGGGCGCGGCGGCGGTGTCCCGCGACGAAGCGCCGCCGCTGGAGCCGCCGGCGCGGGTGGTCGCGCCCGCCCTCCACCCGCAGGGCGCGACCTCCGTGCTCGTGCCCTTGGCGGTCGGCTCCGCGCTGTTCATGGAGTTCATCGACTCCACCGCCCTCTCCACCGCCCTGCCGACGCTGGCGGGCGCCTTCCACAGCGACCCCGTCCACCTCAAGCTGGCGCTGACCAGCTACCTGCTGGCCCTGGCCGTGGGCGTGCCGGCGTCGGGCTGGGTCGCCGACCGGATCGGGCCGCGGCGCGTGTTCATCGCGGCGATGGGCGTGTTCCTGCTCGGCTCGGCGCTGTGCGGCCTGTCGCACACCCTGACGCAGCTGGTGGCCGCGCGCGTGGTGCAGGGGCTGGGCGGCTCCATGATGACGCCGGTGGGGCGGCTGATCGTGGTGGGCTCCACGCCCAAGGCGCGGCTGGTCTCGGCCATGACCTGGTTCACCACGCCGGCGCTGATCGGGCCGCTGCTCGGCCCCATGCTCTCCGGCCTGATCCTGGCGCGGCTGTCGTGGCCGTGGATCTTCTACATCAACATCCCCGTGGGCCTGCTCTCCGCCTGGGCGGTGACGCGCTTCGTTCCCAAGCTGCGCCAGCCCGACCCGGGGCGCTTCGACGCGGGCGGCTTCGCCCTGTCGGCGGTGGCGATCGCGGGTGTCGTGGTGGTGGGCGAGGTGGGCGGGCTCGACCTCGTGCCCGCCGCCGTCCAAGCCGCGGTCGCCGCCGCGACGCTCGCGGCGGCCGTCCTCTACGTCCTCCACGCGCGGCGCACGCCGCAGCCGGCGGTGGACCTGCGCCTGTTCCGCCATCCGACGTTCGCGACCGCGCTGGTCGGCGGCGCCCTGGTGCGCCTGGGGCTCGGGGCGACGCCGCTGCTGCTGCCGCTCCTGCTGCAGGTGGGGCTGGGCTGGTCGCCGACGCGGTCGGGGTCGTTCACCGTGCTCGCAGCGCTGGGCGCGCTGGCGACGAAGACCTTCGTCACGCGGCTGATCGCCCGATACGGCTTCCGGCGCGTGCTGATCCTCAGCGCTGTGGCCACCGCCGTGACCACCGCGGCGCCGGCGCTGCTGGCCTTCCACGTGTCGCCGTGGGCGGTGGCGCCGCTGGTGCTGCTGGGCGGGCTGGCGCGGTCCATGCACTTCAGCTCCGCCAACACGGTGGCCTACGCGGAGACCACGCGGGAGGAGGTGAGCGCGGCCTCCACCCTCTCCACCGTGGTGCAGCAGGTGGGCCTGAGCTTCGGCGTGAGCTTCGGCGGGCTGGTGCTGCACTTGGCGCGCGGGGCGGCGGACGCGCCGCTGACGGCCGACCGCTTCGTCACGCCCTTCCTGCTGGCGGGCGTGACCTCACTTGCGGCCGCACCCGTCTACCTATGGCTGCGGCCTGACGCGGGCGGCGAGATCCGCGGCCGGTGACCCGTCACTCGACGGGGAGCTTGGGCAGGTCCGCCGGCTGCGCCGCGCCGGGCCGGGCGACCGCGTACATCTGCCAGGCGATCACGCGGCCCAGCGCTCGGGGATCGTCACCGATGCGGTAGAGGTCGAAGTGCGTGCGGCCGGGCACGAAGCGGAAGCTCTCGTGCGCACCGAGGCGCCGGAACACGGCGGCGAGCTTACGCGCCGAACCGTTGAGGTAGTAGGTGTCGTCCGTACCGACGGCCAAGTGCAGCTTGCCGTCCAGGTCGGGACGCAGCGTCGGCCAGTCCCGCTCGACGATGTGCGCCACGTCGTAGTGGTCGCGCCAGTAGGCCGCCACGGCCGGATCGACGATCCCCGTGGAGCGATCAGCCATCGGCAGCGGCCGACCGTCCGGCCCCCTGGGCGAGAACACCCAATCAAAGGAGCTCACCTGGCCGCCGACAGGACCGATCACCGTCTCCCGCCGCCAGAAGTCCTCGGCCGTGACCAGGACCTTGTCGTGGTCGCGGATCAGCGGGTAGGGCGTGGAGTCCGGACGGCGGTAGACGTTCGCACCGGGCGCGTAGAGGTCCACGCCTGAGAAGTCGTGGAAGTCCGACGGGTCGGGCGAGGTCGGCCAGCTTCCGCCGAACACCTTCGGATAGCGCACCTGCAGCCACAGGCTCGCCCAGCCGCCCGACGAATGGCCGGTGAGCAGGCGGCCGCTGGGCCGCCCGTCCATGCGCCAAGTGCGCTCCAGCTCCGGGATGAGCTCCTCGGTCAGCGCCGCGCCCCACGGGCCGTTGTTCACGCTGTCGGCGAACTCGTGCGTGCCGCTGGGCAGGTCCTGGTCGAGGAACACCCAGATCATGGGCGGCAGCTTGCCCAAGGCCATGCCCGCGTGCGCGCTCGCCGCCGCGCGCAGCACGTCGGCGGACGCGCCGGTGAAGCCGTGGGTCCAGTAGACGACCGGAAAGCGGGCCTTTCCGGAACGGTATCCGGGCGGTGCGACGATCCAGCCGCGGATCGCGGTGCGCCGCCCCCAGAAGCGGGTCAGCGCCGGGCTGGCGAAGTCCAGCTCCGTCACGTCGGGCCGCGCGGCCGCGAGCTGCGCCGCCGTTTCGGGCGGCGCTCCGGCCGGCGGCGTCCATGGATCGCGCGCCGGCAGCGGGGCGCCGAGGTGCAGCACGGCCGCAGGTCCCCGCCCCGGCAGGTCGGCCTCCGCCACTTCGCTGACGAGGTCGCCGGGGCCGCGGCCGGCGTAGTTGTAGGGGGTTCCCCGGTCGAGCACCGCCTGCACGGCGTAGCGGCCGGGCGGCAGGCTTGAGAAGCTCTGCGGGAACGCCTGCACGTCGGCGTCCATCGCCACAGTCTGGCCGCCGTGCAGGCCGTCCACATCCTGCCCCGCCACCGCCGCCTTGCGGGTGTCGATGATGTCGACGTCCACGGACGTGACCGCTCCGCCGTGGACGGCCGCCTTGGCGTCGGCCAGGGGCCGGGCGAACAGCAGCAGGCGCCCCTGCAGCGGCGCGTCCACCGTGGGCGGCGCCTGCACGGTGAAGGTCGTCGGCGCGGCCCATGAGGCGGCCGGCGCCGTGGCGGTCGACAGAACGACGGCGAACGGAAGCAGGAGGGGGTGGCGCATGGCGGCACGCCTACACGCCGGAGCGGAGCGCGGCGAGCCTCCCCACACCGCTCTAAGGGACGCCCGGTCCGCCGACGCCGACGCCGACGCCCCGCAACGCGAGGGCGGCGCGGCCGGCGTCAGGCCCGCAGGCCGCCCGTCTTCGTTCCCTGCACGCCCAGCGCGCCCAGCGCGGCCTTGACGATGCCCGCCGCGTCCAGGCCCGCCTTGGCGTACATGACCTCCGGCTTGTCCTGGTCCTGGAACACGTCGGGCAGCACCATGGTGCGCACCTTCAAGCCGCGGTCCAGGGCGCCGCGGTCGCTGAGGAGCTGCAGCACGAAGGCGCCGAAGCCGCCGGCGGCGCCCTCCTCCACGGTGATCAGGCACTCGTGCTCACGGGCGAGGCGCAGGATCAGGTCCTCGTCGAGCGGCTTGGCGAAGCGGGCGTCGGCCACCGTGGCCGACAGGCCGCGGGCGGCCAGCTGCTCGGCGGCCAGGAGCGACTCCTGCAGGCGCGTGCCGAGCGACAGGATCGCCAGCGCCGTGCCCTCGCGCACGATGCGGCCGCGGCCGATCTCCAGCGGCGCGGCGAGCGGCGGGATGTCCACGCCGACGCCCTCGCCGCGGGGATAGCGGAAGGCGCTCGGGCGGTCGTCGATGGCGACGGCCGTCGAGACCACCGCCGCCAGCTCCGCCTCGTCGGACGGCGCCATCAGCACCATGCCCGGCAGGGCGCCCAGGTAGCCGACGTCGAAGGAGCCGGCGTGCGTGGGGCCGTCGGCGCCCACCAGCCCCGCCCGGTCCATGGCGAAGCGCACGGGCAGGCGCTGGATGGCCACGTCGTGGACCACCTGGTCGTAACCGCGCTGCAGGAACGTCGAATAGATCGCGCAGAACGGGCGCATGCCGTCGGCGGCCAAGCCCGCGGCGAAGGTCACCGCGTGCTGCTCGGCGATGCCCACGTCGAAGGTGCGCTCGGGGAAGCGCTTGTTGAAGATGTCCACGCCCGTGCCCGACGGCATGGCGGCGGTGATGGCGACGATCCTGGAGTCGCGCTCGGCGTGCTTGACCAGCTCGGAGCCGAACACGTTCTGGTAGCTGGGCGCGTTTGGCTTGCTTTTGGCCTGCTGGCCGGAGACGACATCGAACTTGACCACGCCGTGGTACTTGTCGGCCGCCTTCTCAGCGTAGCTGTAGCCCTTGCCCTTCTCGGTGACGACGTGGACCAGGACGGGCATGTCCTTGATCTCCCGCACCTTCTTCAAGATGCCGACCAGGGCGTCCATGTCGTGGCCGTCGATCGGGCCGACGTAGTAGAAGCCCAGCTCCTCGAAGAAGGTGCCGCCGGCGACCATGCCGCGGG